>JALOOL010000433.1 GCA_025454425.1 Hydrococcus sp. Prado102
ACTTTTTCCATCGAGATATCAAACCTTCTAATATCATGATCCGAGCGGACGGTCAGTTAGTCTTAATTGACTTTGGTACGGCGCGAGAAGTCACCGAAACTTATATGTCAAAACGTTCTGAAGGACAAGTAACGGGGCTTTTTTCGGCGGGTTACAGTCCCTTAGAACAACTCAACGGTCAAGCCGTTCCTCAATCGGATTTCTTTGCGCTAGGACGCACCTTTGTTTTTTTGATTACAGGCAGACATCCAAGCGAATTTTACGATTCTTATGTAGACCATTTGAATTGGCGAGATTCTATTCCGACGATTTCGCCTATATTTGCTGATTTTCTCGATCGCCTAATGGCACGTTTACCGAGTCAGCGACCCCAATCGGCGAGAGCGATCGTGCAAGAATTAGAAGAAATCCATCGCACTTTATACGGAACCGATCCCAACTCGCGCATGAAACATTCGGGTTCGTCTGTATCGGATCGAGACAAGCAAAACGCGCCAAAAGTAGATCCGTCTGTTGCAAAAACGACAGAATTGTTACCTAAAACAACTCGACCAACGTCAGAACCCAAACTTCCGAGCGAAGACAAAAAGGCAAACGCTGATGCTAAACTCGATCCGAGCATTGTTGCTCGCATTCAGCAGGAATTCGCTCAATTTATCGGGCCGATGGCTTCTATAATTTGTCAGCGCCTGTTAAGCAAAAATCCTACAATGTCCGTGACTGAATTCGTGCAAGCTTTAGCTCAAAAAATTCCCGATTCCAAACAAGCTGAAGAATTTCAGAAGCGTTGTTTAAAGTAAGAACGATGTCCGAACAACCCCAACTACCAACAACTGCGATCGATTCTATCGCCGACCCAAGTGCGATCGCGACTGATACTTTAGGAGCCACTACAGAAACGTGGTTTGAATATCCCGTTCGCGCTCATCCCCATCATACCGATTATGGCGGCGTTGTCTGGCATGGAACTTATATTACCTGGATGGAAGAGGCGCGAGTCGAGTGTTTGCGATCGATGGGAATAGATTTTGCCGATTTAGTCAAATTGGGTTGCGATTTACCCGTCATCGAAATGTCTATTCGCTATCATCGAGCTATGCGATTAGGAGAAGCAGCGTTGGTTAAAACTCGCATGATTGACATGGCTGGAGTCAGAATTAACTGGGACTATAAAATTCAGGCATTGCAAGAAAAAGACTTATACTTGAGCGGACGGGTGACGCTGGTAGCCATTGACCGCGAGAAGGGGAAAATTATGCGTCAGTTACCGCCAACTGTGAAAGATATTTTAATGAGAATTTTTTGAGAATTCATTTAAAGTATTAAATCGTCCACCATAAATTTTTCATTTTATGAGTTTTAATCGCCGTAATTTTCTGATTTTATTGGGAGGTTCGACAGGTGCAGCCGCTTTAGGATTGTTTCCTAAAGACAGCTTAGCTCAAGCAACCGCTAGCGAACAAAAACCTTTTGCTGTTGCCCCGCTTCCTTATGCTTATAATGCTCTCGAACCTCATATCGATGAGGAAACTATGCGGTTTCACCACGACAAACATTATGTTTCTTACACCACCAAACTCAACGAAGCTGTAAATAAATATCCTCAATTAGCTAACAAAAGTGCAGAAGAGATAATTAGCGATTTAGATAGCCTACCAGAAGATGTTAGGACTACCATTCGCAATAACGGCGGCGGCTACGTCAATCACACTATGTTTTGGCAAATTATGGCTCCCAATGCTGGCGGTCAACCCACTGGAGAAATTGCCAAAGCGATCGCAAGTGCTTTTGGCAGTTTTGATAAATTTAAAACCGCTTTTAACGATGCTGGGAGCAAGCAATTTGGTAGTGGATGGTCTTGGTTGGTACTCGATAACAGCAAGCAATTAAAAGTCATTGGTACGCCGAATCAAGATAGTCCCTTAATGATGGGAATGTATCCCATTATGGGTAATGATGTCTGGGAACACGCCTACTATCTCAAATATAGAAACGAACGCGCTAAATATTTAGAGGCATGGTGGAATGTGGTTAATTGGGATGAAGTAAATAAGCGCTATCAACAAGCAATAGCTTAAATCAGGAGTTCAGGAGTTCAGGAGTTCCGTAGTTCTGTAGTTCTGTAGTAAATTACTTTTACTTTCGACTTTCGACTTTCGACTTCTGATTATGCTTGGGGATCAAATCTACGTTTACAGAGAATTGCTGAATTTGCAAGGGATCTACGAACATCACGGGATCGATTGCGGTGATGGAAGTGTCATTCATTACCGCAAACCTAGCGAAACAATCGAACAAACTTCGATAGAAACGTTTGCTAGAGGAAATTCAGTTTATATCCGAAAATATGAAGCTGGATTTTATTTTATTGCAGATGTGGTTGTTAGTCGCGCTCAAAGTCGTTTGGGCGAACAAAAATATAATTTACTCTTTAACAATTGCGAGCATTTTGCGACTTGGTGTAAAACAGGATTTAGCGATAGCAAACAAATCCGAGATTTTATTCCGCTTGTTACTCAACTTAATACTTCTAAATTATACGAACCGATTAAAGAAGCACTTCAAGATTCTGATTCTAATAATTCCCAAAAATTATTAAAAGAAGCGCTAGCAGATATCAAAATCATTTGGGACGATCTTCAACCTCGGTATAAAACAGCCTCTCAAGAAGCAGATAGCTGGAACCGAATTGCGATCGCAGCTATAAAGCAAAATCGAGAAGATTTAGCCCGCGAAGCTCTAAAACGAAAACTAACGTTTAAAAAACAAGCAGGGGAATTACAAGCTCAATTACAACAGTTAGCAACGATGACGGAAACGCTGATACGCAACAGCCAGCAATTATAATTAAAAAAAACCACGGTGAAAACCGTGGATTTAATGGTTAGCTCAAAGATTCAAAATAGTCCCGAACTTGGTTGCGACGTTTTGGCTGTCTTAGCTTTTGTAGAGCTTTTGCCTCAATTTGACGCACTCGTTCGCGAGATAAATCGAGGGCGCGACCGATATCGGCTAAGGAATAAGTCGTGCCATCTTTGAATCCGTAACGCATTTGGATCACTTCTCTTTCGCGAGTAGTCAACTCAGAAAGAAGATCTTGTAGTTCTTTGCGTAAGGATTCGTTAATAAGACTATCTTCGGGAGTAATGCCTTCAGTTTCTAGCAAGTCAACGAGTTCTGTATCTTTGTCTTTGCCAACTTTCACTTCTAGAGAAACCGAGCGAGGAACGCGAACTAACATATCGCGAACCTGTACCGATGTCATCTCCAACTCTTTAGCGATTTCTTCAATCGTCGCTGGACGACCTTTGGCTTGCGAGATTTCACGCTGAGCTTTTTTGATTTTGTTGAGTTTTTCGGTGATATGAACGGGAAGTCGAATGATTCGGCTTTGGGTGGCGATCGCTCTGGTAATTCCTTGGCGAATCCACCAATAAGCGTAGGTGCTGAACCTATAGCCTTTGGTCGGATCGAATTTTTCGACGGCTCTTTCTAGTCCGAGAGTCCCTTCTTGAATCAAATCGAGCAATTCTAAGCCGCGATTTTGATATTTTTTGGCTACAGAAACCACTAAACGCAGGTTAGCCTCGATCATGTGTTCTTTTGCCCGAATGCCTGCTTTCTGGATTTTATCGAGTTCTTGAACACTTATGCCAGCCACCTCTGCCCAGCAACGCTTTCCTTCTGAGATCGCTTGCTTGAGTTCAAATACATTCATTCCTACCGTCGCCGCCCAACGTTCTAAGGAAGGACGATGACCCAATTGAGCAGTTAAGCGATCGTGGGAATCGGCAATCTCGACAAGGCGCGCGATCGCTGCATCGCCTTTTTTAGCCGCTTTGTTACGTTGGTTGAGAAGATTGATATAACGCTGAACTTGTTGAGCTTTGGCGACTTCTTCCTCTTTGTCGAGTAGAGCAACTCGACCGATATCTTGAAGGTACAATCGCACTAAATCGGTTGTAGCACGAGTGCGACTTTGTTTGCTGTCGGTTTCTTCTGTTTCTTGCAAATCGAGTTCGCTAAGCTCATCTGTCAGATCGTTCGCTCGCCAGCGATCGCCTGATGAAATCCGATCGTCTTCTGTGTCAATGTAAGAAAAAATGGCTGACATAGTGGTTTCTCAACGAAGAAGGTAGTCTCTTATAAAAAGCTTCCGGATCGCCGGACTACTTATATAGTTCCCAAGTTTGATTCTTAAAAGAACACTGCCGACAAGGTTTTAATTTTTTGGGTTGGAATTGCTCGTTTTAGGGCAATTGTCATGTTTTTTTAAGCAACACACTTATTTAAAAGTATGGTTTCTTAAGGACTGCTTAGATCTACATCGCCTTTGAGGAGAATTCCAGAAAGATTCCTAAGATTTGATGAGTTTGTCTTGTCAATCTCAGAACGCACGATGATTTTTTCTAATTTAAATGAGAATAGATTTCAATAGATTCCAAAATATCGTAAGCTTAAAAACAAGCTTATTGATTTTTATTCTCAA
>JALOOL010000434.1 GCA_025454425.1 Hydrococcus sp. Prado102
GTATTTGCTCTGAATCGTCAAAGTTATATTTGGAATATGAAGTAAAATCGGAGGTTTTGCTAATTGGTCTGTAAGGCGGATCGAAATAAACAAAAGTTCGCTCGTTAACCCAATGTTCGCAATCGGTAAAATCTCCACAGTGTATCTGAGTTTTTTGAAGAATTTGCGCGATCGCTCTTAAATTTTCTGAGTTACAAATTAAGGGATTTTTATATTTTCCCATTGGAACGTTAAAATCTCCATTGTTATTAACTCTAAAAAGTCCATTAAAACAAGTTCGATTTAAAAAAATCAACTGTGCGGTTCTCTCAATCCACCTTCGATTGTAATTTTTAAAATCAATTTTTTCTCGTTGAAAGTTAAAATACTCTCTAATTTTATAGTAATATTCTTTTCTCTTATCTTCATCTAAAAGTAAATATTGACTTTGGAAATCGGATAAAAAGCTAATTAATTGTTCCACATCTTTTTGAATCGTTCTATAAGCTAATATAAGTTCCTCATTAATATCTAGAATAAAAAACTCTTCTATTTTGTAAGACTTAGCTAAATACAGAAAAACTGCACCACTTCCGACAAAAGGCTCAATGTATCGTGTAATCGTTCCATTCTCTAACTCGTTTGGTAGAAAGCGATCTATTTGTTTTATAAGTTGACCTTTTCCTCCAGCCCATTTTAGAAAAGGTTTAGCTGTTACTATCAATCGTGTAGCTTTGTAAAATTAACTGTAGTCCTATAATATATGAAAACTATTATTGTACTAAGCGATTTAGGAATGATTTTGAGTCTACCTTCCCAAATCGTGCATAGCGTTGATAACAGCCGCACATTTATCTGTAACTCGTTGCAATTCTTCTCGTTTGGTTGAAGTTGGGGGGGCAATTATCTCCCCAATTCTAACTGTAAGAGGGACGGGACGAGGCAAGGGCGCTCCTTTGCGTAAAATTTTCTCAGTGCCCCATAAACTAACGGGTAAAAGGGGAACTTGTGCTTTAGCAGCAATCATAGCAGCCCCCAGTTTTGGTTCGCTGATGCGACCGTCTGGAGTGCGAGTTCCTGTCATAAAAATTCCGGCCACCCAACCTTCTTCTAAGGCGGTTAAAGCTGCCCGAATCGCACCGCGATCGCCCGTCGCTCGTTTGACGGGATAAGCGCCGTATAATGTAATCGCTTGTTTGAATACAGGAATATCAAATAACTCTTCTTTTGCCATATACGCCACCGGACGGCGCAAGCAACTCGATAAAATTGGCGGATCGAAATAGCTACCGTGGTTGCAGACGGCCACAAATGCACCTGTTAGCGGTACGTTGTCCGATCCATAAGTGCGCCCTCGAAAATAGAAGTGCAACGTGGGGATGATAACTAACCCATTGAATAAGTTATACAACACTAAGTTAATAACGGGTTCTCGTTCTCTGCGTAGCATTTTTATTCTTCTTCTGTCGCTAATTGATAAATCTGGCGGCGGGGGATGTTGGTGAGTTGTGCCAATTGACGGCTGGCTTGCGATCGCGTCATTCCTTGTTCGATTAATTGTTTGAGTTCAATTTTCAATTCTTCAGGCGATAAAACCAGGTTTTCTTCGCTAGAAGTTCCCGCCACGACCAGGGTAAACTCTCCTTTTGGCGTGCGTGTCGTATAAAATGCGATCGCGCCTTCAATCGTTCCTCGCCAAAACTCTTCATGTACCTTCGTTAACTCTCGTGCTAGTACGATTTGTCTATTTTCTCCTAAAATGTCGGCTAAATCGCTAAGAGTTTCGAGCAAGCGATGGGGGGCTTCGTAGAAGATTAAAGTACGAGTTTCATGTTTGAGAGAATTGAGGCGATCGCGTCTTTCTTTTCCTTTTATTGCGATAAATCCTTCAAAAACAAAGCGATCTGTTGGTAAACCCGATGCTGCTAGCGCTGTCACTGCTGCGGTTACTCCTGGTATTGGAGTAACCGTAATTCCCACTTCGATACAAGCTTTGACTAACTCATAACCAGGATCGGAAATCCCAGGCATTCCTGCGTCTGTCACCAGTGCGATCGTTTCTCCTTTGTTGAGACGGTCTAACAATTCTTCCTGACGAGATAGCTTATTATGTTCGTGGTAGCTGATTTGTGGCGTAGTAATTTGAAAATGTTGTAATAGCTTTCCCGTGTGACGAGTATCTTCCGCCGCAATTAAATCTGCCATTTGTAAAATTCGTATCGCCCGAAACGTTATATCTTCTAAATTTCCAATCGGCGTTCCTACAATGTATAGCGTTCTGGGTTGTAGATCGTTTGACATTTGTTAATTTAACTAATTTATTTTTTTAGACCTGTCTTATAAAGAGAAAATAAGTTTATTCAAAGCAATTCAACGAATGTGCCGTGCAAACTTCCTCATCCATAAAAATGTATGTCTTTTATCCGATAGGTAAGGGCGAACGGCCCGAAAGCCCCTACCAGTTTCAAATTATTTAACGCTATTTATGCAAAATTCCTCAAAAACAAACTTGGGTAAATTGCCCCTGCGATCGATTTTGGTCGTGCCTTTTGTCTTACAAATTTTTGCAGCGGTGGGACTGACGGGATGGCTTTCTTTTCACAACGGTCAAAAAGCGATTAGCGATTTGGCAACCGAATTGCAATCGCAAGCGAGCGATCGCGTCGGACAACACCTCGACAGATACTTAGCCATTCCCCATCAGATTAACAGATTAAATGTTCGTGCCATTGAATTAGGACTAATCGATCCCAACGACTTGCGAACATTTGGGCGCTATCTGTGGACGCAAATGCGCGTCTTCAAAGACTTTGGCTATATTAACTTTGGCAACCCCCAAGGAAATTTTATCGGAATTTATCGCGCTCCTGACAATAGCTTGCGCATGGATTTTACCGAACAGTCTTACTTGGGTAAATTTTATGGCTATGCGACAGACGGGCAAGGAAATCCGACCAAACGAATTATTGCTGATGAGTACGATTGTCGTAAAGATGGATGGTATGCCGATGCCGTCGAGAAAAAAAAACCCTTGTGGAGCGAAATTTACAACTGGGACGACGATCCATCGATTATATCTGTTTCGGCTAGCTATCCCCTTTACAGGCAAGATAAATCGCTGCTAGGCGTTATCGGAATCGATTTGGTCGTTTCCTATATTGACGATTATTTACGCCAATTAAAACTGTCTGAGAACGCCAAAATCTGGATTTTAGAACGCGATGGGATGTTAGTAGCGGCTACAAGTAACGAGCAATTCTACACCATGAAAGACGGCGAAGCCCAAAGACTTAACGCGCTTGCTAGTAAAGATGACACGATTAAACAAACAACGCAGAATTTAATCGAACGCTATGGCAAATTGAGCCAAATCGAGCAAAATCAGCAAATAGAACTAGAGATAGCTTCAGAAAGACATTTCGTGCGAGTCGTGCCTTGGAAGGATGAATACGGCTTAGATTGGTTGATTGTAGTAACGATGCCAGAATCCGATTTCATGGGACAAATTAATGCCAATACTCACACTACCGTATTATTGTGTTTGGGGGCTTTGGCAGTAGCAACCTTATTAGGCATCTATACTTCTGGCTGGATTGCCAAACCAATTTTAAAACTATCGCAAGCCAGTGCGGCGATCGCAGATGGCGACCTCAAACAAACGGTAGAAGTTCGAGGGGCGAAAGAAATTAACATCTTGGCACAAGCTTTTAATCGCATGGCAAGACAGCTAAGAGAGTCTTTTGAAACATTAGAGCAAAAAGTTGAAGAACGCACAAACGAACTATCTAAAGCCAAAGAACGAGCCGAAATAGCGTCTCAGGCAAAGAGCGAATTTCTCTCTAGTATGAGCCACGAATTGCGCACGCCCCTTAATGGTATTTTAGGTTACGCACAAATTCTCAAGCGCGAATGGGCAAAGCCCACGCTACGCGAACGCAACTTAAGTACTAGGCAACTCGACGGACTAAATATCATCGAGCAAAGTGGAACGCATTTACTCACGCTAATTAACGATATCCTCGATCTGGCGAAAATAGAAGCTCGCAAAATGGAACTTTACCCAACTGACCTTCATTTTTCGAGTTTTATGGAGGGAATTGTCGGGATTATCCGCATGAGAGCGTTAGAAAAAGATATTTTATTTAAATATGAAACCCAAGGAGACTTACCCACTGGCATTCAGGCAGACGAGAAACGCTTGCGACAAGTGTTGCTCAATCTATTGGGCAATGCCATAAAATTTACTCAACAAGGACAAGTAACGTTACGGGTAACAGGAGTCAGGGATAAATCTTCTCCCTTATCTACCGTCAATATTCGTTTTGAAGTCATTGATACTGGGATTGGTATTGCACCCGAACTTTTAGAAACAGTTTTTCATCCTTTTGAACAAGTGGGCGATCGCAAGTTAAGGGACTTGCGGGTTAATAAGTTACCAGCTAGACTGAGCAAGCAACTTGTTACTTCCTTTGTGAGCTATGCTAACTGAACTAATAAAATCAAGTTTC
>JALOOL010000113.1 GCA_025454425.1 Hydrococcus sp. Prado102
CTGCTCCTGCTATCAACGGATAAGTTGCTTGAAAGCAACGATTAATTGAAGAATCAAAAAACGTCTCCAATTGGAGACGTTTTTTTTTGTCGATCTAAAAAGTTTGATGCGATCGCCACTAAATAAGAATGGCTAAGCGTTAGATTTCTGTGGAAATCTAAAGCGCCTGCGCCCTCAACCAAGCGACGGGCAAACTGAGAAGCTTTTCTCGTTTAGGAACGAAAGCTCTCTTGGTAAAAACATCGTATTGATTACGCTCGATCGCGTCTAGAATTCCTTGATAGAGCATCAAAGCCGTCCAAACGGGCAAACGAGAATCTAAATAGCGAATGCCTTTTTCAGCTTGATGATAATATTGTCTTGCCCGCTGGATTTGAAAGCGCATCAGCGCCAACCAGCGATCGTCAATAATTCCTTTAAATAAATCGTCTTCTGTATAATCAAACGCTTTTAAATCTTCTAAGGGAAGATAGATCCGTCCTCTGTGAGCGTCTTCTCCCACATCTCGCAGTATATTAGTGAGTTGCATGGCTATTCCCAAGGCGATCGCCTCTTCTTTGGGTTCGTAGCGCCTTTCTCGCGCGTCCCAAGGAGCAGTACGATATTTATTATTTAATCCCCAGACGGGATTAGTAATTAATCCTACCGTTCCCGCAACTCGGTAACAGTAAAGCTTGAGTTCTTCAAACGTTTCATAGCGATTGCGATACAAGTCCATCTTTTGTCCCGCAATCATGTCTCGAAAGGGTTGAATCTCGATCGAGAAATGTTTAACCGTGTCGGTTAAAGCGACATCCATATCGTCTACAGGATGACCTGCAAACAAGAATTCAAGCTGTTGTTCCCATTGCGCTAAAGTTTCTGGGGTCGTGTACTCTGATGTCAAACCATCGACTAGTTCATCGGTACGACGACACCAAGCATAAATAGCCCAAATTGCTTTGCGCTTTTCTTGGGGCAATAACAAAGAGCCAAGATAGAAAGTCTTGGCGTATTCTGCCGCGATCTGACGGCAGGATTCGTAAGACTCCGAGAGGGAAACGAGGGGTTTTTTGGGTTGAGATGGTTTAGGCAATTGCAGCATTCATCGCTTCTCAGAACAATTGTCTATTGATATAGCCAAGAAAATTTGTAAGCTTTTCTCAGCTATCAGACATTTAGAATTGTCTCATTCGATTAGCAATCTGAAAATTAACAATTCAACAAATGAAACGGTAATTAATTTACCCGATCGCTAATTGCGTTTCTCCTGACACTTGGGTATCAGAAACAATTTTAGGCGAATAATCGCTCGCGATCGCGTTGGCGGCTAGCTTTCCAGACAATACGGCTCCTTCCATACTTCCCAGAAATTCTTGCATCGTATAACTTCCAGCTAAATAAAAGTTCGCGATGGGAGTTTTCTGAGAAGGACGACAAGCTTGTCTTCCTGGAGTGGCTTTGTATACCGAGCGAGGTGTTTTCACCACGCGGTATTTGAGCAGTTTAGCAGGATTGTCACCCCCAAAGTGCATCGGAAAGAGTTTTTCTAACTCTGCCATCGTCGCAGCCAAAATATCTTCTTCGGATTTACTAATCCAATCTTGAGCGGGAGCTAGCACTAGCTCTAGCATTGAGCGATCCCGATTAGCATATTCGCGACAAGTATTGCTCATATCGGCATAAACGCTGAGCAAGGGCGATCGCGAGAATAATAACTGGTCGATATCGCTCAGTTTGCGATCGAACCACAGATGCAAGTTAATAACGGGAACCCCTTCTAACCCCTCCAATTTCTTAAAGAAATCGATTTCCTTCCAAGGTTGAGGTAACATAACTTTCAAAGGATCTACTGACATAGCAGAAACGTAAAGATCTGCCGTTAAGACTTCATCGGGCGCGCCATCGAGTCCTCGCAGTAAAAATCCTTTTACCGTTCCGTTTTCATTGAGTAAAATTTCTTTGAGCGGTGCATTTAAGCGAACTTCTCCGCCGCGATCGCTGATATAATCTACCATCGGCTGGCACAGTCGCTCTGTAGGGGAACCGTCCAAGAAAGCTACCTTAGAACCATATCGCTCTCGCAAAAAGCGATTGAGCGCGGTGAGGGGGACTGTTGCTGAAACCTCATCTGGATTGATAAAGGTCAGTGCTTTGGACGCAGCAATAAAAATATCGCTATTGACTCGCTCGTCCACGCCTTGTCTGCGGAGCCATTCTAGAAGCGAATATTTATCCATATTTTCAACATACTTCTGACCGCGAACGATCGCGGGAAGTAACCCAATAGCAAAACGAATCTTTTGCTCCCAGGTCAGCATATCGTTGTTGCGCAGAATGGACGTAATTACGTTAATGGGAGCGGGAATATCGGGAACGTCAAATCGAGAGTACGTTCCTGGTTTTTCGGGTTGATTGAAGATGAGCGTATGTTCTTTCCACTGAAGGCGATCTTCGATTCCCAATTCTTTGAAAAGTTGAAGCATATTCGGATATGCCCCAAAAAAAACGTGGAGTCCTGTTTCGTACCAGTCTCCATCTTCGTCTTTCCACGCGGCGACTAAACCGCCTAAAACATCTCGGCGTTCGAGAACGATGGGGGTGTATCCTGCATCGACAAGATACTTGGCACATGAAAGTCCAGCTAAGCCTGCTCCGGCGATCGCAACTCGCATCTTATAGTTCTTAAATTTCTCTTTATGCTTGTGTTTTTTGTCTCATTTATTATACTTTGCATTTCGTTACATTTTTTGAGACAAATTGCAAAAAGATTAAAAAACTATAAACTTTAGCGCCGATCTATGGATTTCGCAGAAGCGATCGAAAGATTAGATTAACGAAGATGACATTCTTTCATCGCGTCAAAGGCGATCGCGCCGACTTGTCGCTCGTAAGAAGTCAGACACTCCTGGGTGGCGCGGGGTGGGGTTGCTTGAGCCAATACCCAAAATCCTCCCATCACGCCAGTAAAAACGCTCGCAGCACAGAAACGGAAAAGATTTTTTTTGCGATCGCTCGATTGGAAAAATTGCTTAGTGGCTTCCGATTGCATAAGTGTTACTCTCAACTCCTACAAGACGAGATTAACAAGCCAATCGGATTAAAGTCGTCGGTGCGATCGCGGAAATTATTTTTTATGGCGCGATCGCACCTCCGTAAAATTGCGGTTATATCAACGCCCACAATCCAGTCAACATTGCGATCGAGACGATTAAAACTAACAGGCGATAGATGACAGATCTTTGTTTCTCGGTTAACTGAGAAGAAATTTGTTTTTCCTTCGGAGGAGATTGTTCTATCGTTCTAACTTCCATAATTTTTTCCTCCCTAAGTAAGAACCGAAATTAACTTATGTATGTGTTGACAAGAGTCGAGCAATTATTTATACAGATTATCGCAAAATCAAAAGAGATAGCGTTTCTTAGATGGATGAGGTAGAGTTTTGGCAACAGTGAAAATCGCTATACTAAGTAGGCGATCGAAATAAATCATAGAATGGTGGGCAATGCCAAAAATTTGGTAATTCTTATCCATTGGTTATCGTAAGCATTACCCACCCTACGGGAATTTTAACTAGGCAATCGCTTAATCAAAATAAATCTAGCTTTTCATCGATAAACTAATTCGCTTGAGCTTCTCATTGATTTCCAAGACGCGCACCTTTACTACTTGTCCTACGCGAACAATTTCTTTAGGATCTTTGACAAAGCGATCGCAAAGTTGAGAAATATGGACTAAACCATCTTGATGAACTCCAATATCCACAAAAGCGCCAAAATTAGCCACATTAGTCACGATTCCTTCTAATTGCATTCCTACTTTTAAGTCGCCGATTTCTTTGATTCCTTCTTGGAAAGTGGCATACTTAAACTCAGCCCTTGGATCTCGTCCGGGTTTTTCTAACTCTTTAACTACATCAGATAGAGTGGGTAAACCGACTGTTTCAGTGACAAATTGCTTGAGATCGAGAGATTTGAGTCGCGCATTCACTCGCGTAATCTGGTCGAGAGAAACGCCAATTGCGATCGCGATCGCGCGAGCAACCGAGTAACTTTCGGGATGAACTGCGGTATTATCTAAAGGGTTATTGCCATCGCGAACGCGCAAGAAACCCGCCGCTAGCTGAAAGGCTTTTGGGCCGAGTTTGGGGACTTGTAATAAATCTTGACGATCGCGAAACGCTCCATTGCGATCGCGATAAATCACAATATTATTGGCGATCGTTGGCGTAATTCCCGATACGTAAGTCAACAATTCTTTCGAGGCGGTATTAATATCGACTCCCACGTAATTGACGCAGCTTTCTATTGTCTCAGCTAATTTTTGTTTGAGGAGTTTTTGTTCGACATCGTGTTGATACTGTCCGACTCCGATGGATTTTGGATCGATCTTAACTAACTCAGCCAAAGGATCTTGTAAGCGTCTACCAATACTAATGGCTCCTCGAATGGTAACATCGAGTTCTGGGAACTCTGCTCTTGCTACTTCACTCGCCGAATAAACCGAAGCACCCGATTCATTGACAATAACTTTAATCGGTTTCTTTTCCAAAGTTTTTAAAACTTCTGCCACAAACTCATCGGTTTCTCGCGAAGCCGTACCATTACCGATCGCGATGAGTTCGATCTTATACTTATCGATAAGCTGTTGAAGCGTTTTACTGGCTTGCGTTCGCTCGTTTGCCCCAAAATGAGGAAAAATGGTTTGATATTCCAAGAATTGTCCGGTAGAGGAGAGTACGGCAACTTTACAACCCGTGCGGAATCCTGGATCTATCCCCAAGGTTGGTTTCATTCCCGCTGGAGGAGATAGTAAGAGATTGCGAAGATTCTCTTCAAAGGTTTTAATTGATTCTATATCTGCCCATTGTTTGCGATCGGAGCGAACTTCGCGAACTAAAGAAGGTTTAAGTAGGCGATTGAAAGCATCTTTGAGCATTTCTCGGTAGAAATTCTTAATCGTGGGATTTTTCGATTGAATTTCTTGCTTTTCTAAATAGGCAATTGCAGAATCTTCATCAAAATCAATGTCTAATGAAAGAATTCCTTCCTCTTCTCCCCGATATAGCGCCAGTAGATTGTGCGCTGCAATTTGACGGATGCTTATTTGATAATTTCTATATAACTCGAATTTAGTACTGCCTTCAGGATAATCGGCTTTGATATGCGAAACAAATAATCCCGAATTAAAAATAAATTCGCGTAAATAAGCGCGTAAAGGTGCTTTTTCCGAGACTTTCTCAGCTAAGATATCTGAGGCTCCTTTAAGAGCGTCTTCTGGCGTTGCTATTCCTTTTTCTGAGGATATATATTTAGCAGCTTCCGCTTCTAGGGATTTGGGGGTGACATTGGGACGGTTAAGCGATTCGATAAAGGTAGCTAGCGGTTCTAATCCTGCTTCTTTTGCTACAGTTGCTTTAGTGCGTCGTTTGGGTTTGTAAGGGAGATAGAGATCTTCTAATTCTGTTTTATTAGTGCAGGTTTCAATCTGACTCTTGAGTGCGTCGGTGAGTTTATCTTGAGCCGCGATCGCTTCTAGTATAGTGTTTTTGCGTTCTTCTAATTCGGTGAGGTAGTTAAAACGCTCTGCTATATCTCGCAATTGCACTTCATCTAGAGAACCCGTCTTTTCTTTGCGGTAGCGAGCGATAAAAGGAATTGTAGCTCCTTCTGCTAATAATTCGAGAAAACGGCGATCGCGCTTTCCATAAGCAACTATCGCTCGATAGAATTCTTCTCGGTTAAAATCAGGCCAGAGAGTATCGGTTACATAAATTTCTGTATAAGCAATCTGCCACAATAAGAAATTGCTCAAACGCATCTCGCCGCTGGTGCGAATCAATAAATCTGGATCTTCTATCCCTGCGGTATAAAGAGATTGTGAAAACAGATGTTCGTCGATATTTTCTGGGAGAAGTTCGCCGCATTGAACTTTTTGTGCTAAATGACGACAAGTATTAAGAATTTCGTGACGACTTCCATAATTAATGGCTACGTTGAGGGAAACGCTTTGATTATTTGCAGTCGCATCCATTGCTTTTTGAATCTCTCGCTGCAACGATTCAGGTAACTGGGTTAAATCTCCAATAAAGCGAATACAGACACCTTCTGAGTTCATCTCATCTAACTCTTTACGTAACATCCTCTCAAACAAAACCATCAAAAATTCGACTTCTGTCGTCGGACGACCCCAATTTTCTGTCGAGAAGGCGTAGGCGGTTAACGATTGAATTCCCCAGTCTTTGCAACAGCGTAAAATTTCCTTGAGAGTCCTAGCACCTTGTCTGTGTCCAACATTGCGCGGCAAACCTCGTTTTTTTGCCCAACGACCGTTTCCATCCATCATGACAGCGACGTGGTTAGGTAATTTATAGCAGTCAGATAAATTAGTGGGGAAGGGAGAAAGTAGTTTAGAAGTCATATCATTAGTCGGACAAAATTAATAAAAACAAACAACAGATTTGGTTTTAACTAAGAACTTGCAGCCGTCGCAACAATCGCCCCTCGAATGAATTCTCCGTCTCATATATAAAGTCCATTAAAATGGACTGAAACACTTATCTAAGTAGGCGGTCATAATTAAACGTAAGCTGCACTCAAAATGTAGGTTACTTTAGGAAGTGAAAAAGAATTGGCAAAAATACACTATAGATATGTCTACAGTTCTTTCCAGGGTGCGAGATAAACAATATCGGAGTGTCGTTATTGGGATTGTTACAAACTCAATTTTGCTACTTGTTTTTGTTGGTCAGCTTGTCGCAGCTTATATTAACCACAGACCTGCCTATGAAGAGTTGGAGTATATTGCATGGGTGGTTATGAATACAGTTTTACTTGCTGATAATATCCACAAACTCGTTAGCCAGAGCAAAAACAACCGAGCTATACTGTGATGGTTGGTATGGTTGTTTTAATGTCTTTGTCGTTGTTTTTAATAGTGCTTATAGCACCAATTCTACAAGCATATCCCAACCTAGATATTCATTGGACTTTCTATCCCCGAACGAACCATTAAATTCTCTTCAAAAAGACCTTGTAAATATGTTGGCGTAAGGGTTGAATTCCATCGCAACAGACGATTCATGACACAGATAAAAGAGTAAGTAAATTCGGCTTTATTACTCCAAGACCACGCATTCCAATTTAGAACTTTTATCATGCGACCAAAAGTCCGCACTAATTTTTTAGTAGATTGAAAATGGCTAATTTGAGAAGATTTTTGTAGGACTATAAATCGACATAAACTATGACATATGCGAGTAACATAAGACTCAGGAAATAACCACGCGCCAAAACCCCAGAATTTAGTCATGTGATTGATTTCGTCTTGTACTAATTCTGCAAAAACTTGTTGTAATGCACCCGTAGTATGTGCCATCAACCATAAATAAAGACAAGTCGCACCGTATTCCGTCATAGTGCGATGGAGTCCGTGCAGATATAAATCTTCGTAAGGATTATCGGAAGGTTGATAGGTTTTAGGGCTAGGAAGTTGCGGAGTAATTTTTTCTTTGGTTAGGTGTTGATAGGTTTTGATAAGTACTGGCGTATGTTGTCGTTCTTCTTTTTCCCACAAACCAGGTTCTAATAACGTGCCATTTTCATCAACACTTCCACCCACAAAATGCGCCATTTGAGGATGAATTTTTGTTAAATATTGACGACTGGTTTGGGTATAGTTGCGAATGGGTGCTTCTGTATTAATAGTGCCGATAAGAATGGAAAGAAAGATTTGTTTGTCAATGCCAAGAATTTGCTCGGAAGTTATACTATACCAATCAATCGGTTGCCAAAGACGCGGTTGGGGGCGATTAAATTGAAGGGGTAAATCTTCCAGGCGATCGCGTAATTTATCTACGGATAAATAATAATCGACGAGGTAATTAATTCGCTTTTGAATCTGGAAGTAATTGGGTTGCAGGTAAACCGAACCTGCTAGATCGATAGTTGAGGTGCGATCGGACATATGAACTATATTTAGCTGTTCTGTACTTTGCCCAGTGTAAACAGCTAAATTAGCCTTGTCAGTCGGAGAGAGTCGGGTATTTTATCGATTTAGTTAGTCGGAAAAAGTCGGGATTAAAAAGTTACTGGGTTATGCCATTTGTCTAGCTGCTTCAGCATAAGAAATTCGACCGATCCCCGTCCCCAGACCGGACTAATGTCTCCCATTAAAATCAGACTAGCAAGAAGCAACAGAGATCGTCAATTGGCAACAAAATTTTTTAAGATAGTATAGTGAGTCTATTTAATTGGCAAACGTCGATTTTTCTGTGACTCGCGCTTATCAAGATGTATGTCCTAAACGAACACGCTATTCGCGATTCATTTAGCGCAAGCAAGATGCTTGTTATCTCAAAAAATATAGGTCGAAAAAAATGAAAAGTTTTATATCAAAAATTCCTATTACTCTTGCCAGTCTATTAATAATTTCCGTACCTTCAGCCAAAGCAGTTGAGTTAGAAGGCGGTAGAACGGCTTTTGAAAAATCTCCTCGCTTGCTCAATGCGGTTACTACTTTAAATAGTATTAGAGCTTGGGGAGCTAAATATTATTTCACCATAAATTTACCTGAAAATGCAGGCGAAGCGATCGCAAAAGTAACGATTCAACAACGTCGAGGTTCGGATGAGATCGATTTTTATGGCGATGAAACTTTTGCTTTTGCAGGAAATCGTTCGGATAGAGGCAAAGAATTGTCTTTGGGCGCTGCAAATTGGGATGAAGAAACTCAGACTGTTTCTCTTACATTCGACCCGCCTATCTCTCCTGGGACAACATTTACAGTTGGTTTAAAACCCAAACGCAATCCCGATGTTGGTGGCATTTATTTGTTTGGCGTGACGGCTTTTCCTAGAGGAGAAAAACCAGAAGGATTGTATCTTGGCGTTGGACGGCTAAGCTTTTATGATGGCAATACTTTCAACGGTTTTTTTCATTAAATATGGACGCAATTCAAATTACCGGAATTCGCAGCTACGGATATACGGGATATTTACCAGAAGAACAAGTTCTCGGACAATGGTTTGAGGTCGATTTAACTTTATGGGTCGATTTATCGAAAGCGGGAGGAAGCGATCGCATTGAAGATACTTGCGACTATCGAAGCGCGATCGCAATAGTTAAAGATCTTATCAAAAATCAGAAATTTGCTTTAGTAGAAAAATTGGCAACTGCGATCGCCGATGAAATTCTAAAATTAGAAAAAATCGAGCAAGTTCGCGTCCAGCTATCCAAACCCGCTGCACCGATACCCGATTTTGGCGGAAGAATTACCATCGACATTACCAGAAGTCTAAAGAAGTTAAGATAGCATTTCAGCAAGCTGCGTTTTGTTGAAAAAAGTATTTATTTATCTTTAGCCATTTCTGTGTCAGTGAATAACCCCTCTCAAATTTCTTTTCCTACTCGTCGATCGCTTCGCCAATTTATTTTAGGTCTGATTTTTCGTCATCCCGTCCCAGGTACGAGTATTATTCCTATTTTGCCAGATGGACGGATCGTTTTGATTCGGCGGCGCGATACGGGACAATGGGCATTGCCTGGAGGAATGGTCAACTGGCGAGAAGACATTCCTCGTACTATCCGAAGAGAATTAGCTGAAGAGACGGGATTGCAATTGGTTAAGATTCGCAATCTGGTTGGCGTTTATTCCGCGCCAGATCGCGATCCGAGACTGCATTCGATTTGTGTAGTGGTCGCTGCCGAAGTACGAGGAGAAATTCGCATTGGAGATAAGTTGGAAATTAGCGAAGCGAAAGCATTCAGTCCTGAAAATTTGCCGAGACTAGAAGAACTTTCCTACGACAACGGTCAGCAGCTAAAAAACTATCTAGATGGGTTGACTGTTTTATGCTGAGCAATAACACAACATATTCATAAAATCTACACAAGCGCGTCCTCTCTTGCGGGCACTCTTTTTCTAAAAATATCCGACACAACAAGTGATTTTAGTCAATACTCTATTTAGTTGTTTTGCAACAGTCAGCGATCGCTCCAAGAAAGCATTTTAAGCTTGGCACGCCACCACTTTAACTACGCCATACGTAGCATTTAAATCTCTATATTATCTAAATCTCGAATAAAAATCTCCAAAAAGTGGGTTTTCCTTGCTCCCAGATTGTTGTATTGTTCTGTTGCAGATTGTCCGCAATTGCAGACAAAAAGTAAGGAGATTCATGACAAGTTTTTCATCCCCAGACAACCGAGAAAGATTGCACGTTAAGTACCTACTCGATCCAAATCTCGTTTCAGAGTTAGAAGACGGGAAGGATGTTATTTGGGGATTGACGCAACCGCAGAAATCTCTAGCGCCTCGTTATTTTTATGACGACCGAGGATCGCAATTATTCGAGCAAATCTGCGAGTTACCAGAATATTACCCTACTCGTACAGAAGCCTGGATTTTACAAAAATATGCCCCCGAAATCGCTCAAATGACAGGGATTTGCGAACTCGTAGAACTCGGTAGCGGAAGTTCGACTAAAACGCGCTTGTTGTTGGATGCTTATCGGCAAATGGGCTATTCTTTGCACTACGTCCCCATCGATGTCAGCGGGGGGATTTTAGAAGCGAGTGCCAAACAGTTATTAGCTGATTATCCTACTTTACAAGTTCGTGGATTGGTGGGAACTTACGAACTGGCGCTGAAGAATTTAATGCCAACGCCGCTACCCTCGCGAGGAATTTGTTTTCTGGGGAGTACTTTAGGAAACTTTAACCAACAAGAATGCGATCGCTTTTTCTCTCAAGTTAGGACAGCTTTACAATCGGGAGATTATTTTTTACTAGGAATCGATCTCCAAAAGCCTGTTGAAATTTTAGAAGCTGCCTACAATGACGCACAAGGAGTGACAGCAGAATTCAATCTTAATATGCTGCGTCACTTAAACAGTCGTATGAAAGGGAATTTTGACTTGAGTTTGTTCGAGCATCGGGCATTTTACAATAGCACCGAGGCACAAATCGAAATGCACTTGATTTGTAGGCGATCGCACTCGGTTCGTTTAA
Source organism: Hydrococcus sp. Prado102 (assembly GCA_025454425.1). Lineage (GTDB taxonomy): Bacteria > Cyanobacteriota > Cyanobacteriia > Cyanobacteriales > Microcystaceae > Hydrococcus. The sequence continues at coordinate 10,989 of JALOOL010000113.1, forward strand.
AGGGGATCGATCTGACGGTACAGTTTAAAGAAGGAGAAACGATCCTCACAGAAATTTCTCGCAAGTTCGATTTAGACCAGATGCAGCAATACTTGGCACAGCAAGGTTTAAAAATGCTTCAGACATGGACAGATCCCAAGCAGTGGTTTGGATTAATCCTTTATCAAGTCCCCTAATGCTAAAGATCGGCTTTTCTGAACTGACAAAGAGCGATCGAGCGATAGCATTAAGTCAGATGGTTTGTGAGAACTTTATCAGTTATCAGTAACCAGTAGAGAGTGACTAGTGACCAAATAGTTCGTAATTCGTAATTAAAAGACTTTCGACTTACGTCTTTGGGACGGGCTACGCCAACGACTTTCGACTTTCGATTTTCGACTTTAATATAGCGATCGCTGACGGGGTTAAAGAAAAGATGATAATCTCATCCTACTTATCGCTGTCCGTGTTAGCCTCATTTAAGAGTTTGTATATTCTTCAAAAGATAGTATCCCCAAAAAATTTCTGATGAGAATCTCGAACCGATCGCAAACTAATTAGTCATCAAACTCCCGAACTAACTAAGTAGGTAAGCAAAAATAAATTTTAAATTCCCGTAGGGGGGACAATGCCTACGATAACGTATGGATAAAGGTTACAAAACTTTTAGCCGCGTCCACTAGGCTTACGTTTAATTACGCTTATCTACTTAAAACCTCTTATTGTTGTCAAAAAAATCTAGTGAGGACATTATGAGCGAAGTCTATATTGTCTCAGCCGCACGTACTCCTATCGGTCGTTTTGGGGGAGCATTAACAGATTTTTCCCCAGCCGATTTAGGCGCTCATGCGATGAAAGCCGCGATCGAACGGTCGGGCATCCCAGCAGATGCTTTAGATCTATATATTATGGGCAACGTCCTGCGAGCGGGACACGGACAGTTGTTGCCCCGTCAAGCGGCTTATAAAGCAGGAATTCCCGAATCTGTCGATGGCTATGCAGTCGATATGGTCTGCTCCTCCGCCATGATGAGCCTCATCAACGGTGCTACGGCAATTCGAGCGGGAGAAGCCGATATAGTGCTAGCAGGTGGCATGGAATCGATGTCCCAAGCAGGCTTTTCCTTATCTCACCGCGCCAGATGGGGCTACAAGTTCCTCTTAGGCGCACCAGAGCAACTCAAAGACATCCTGCTCAACGATGGATTGACCGATGGCGCTACTGGGGAAGGAATGGGCGACCAAACCGAGCGACTATCCGAAGAATACGGCTTTAGTCGCAAAGATGTCGATGAAATCGCCTTATATTCCCAGAAACGGGCAGCCGAGGCAACCGAGCGAGGCGCTTTTAAAAATGAAATTGCTCCCATCGAAATAAAAACCAGGAAAGGAACGCAAATCGTAGACGCAGATGAGGGAATTCGCGGCGATACCACTCCCGAATCGTTAGCTAAACTCCGTCCTGCTTTTAAATCGGATGGCATCCTGACCGCTGGAAATAGCAGCCAAATTTCCGACGGAGCAGCAGCCCTCGTGTTAGCAAGTAAAGCAGCCGTAGACAAATACGGACTCAAACCGATCGCAAAATTCTTAGGAGGCGCTTGGGCGGGAGGCCCGACCTGGCGTTTTACGGAAGTACCAGTGACAGCCGTTAAAAAACTCCAAGAGAAATTAAAGTTACAGATTTCTGATTTTGAATTGGTAGAAAATAACGAAGCGTTCGCCGTTAATAGCTTACTGTTTAATAAAAACTTGGGAATTCCCATTGAAAAACTTAATGTCAACGGCGGCGCGATCGCTCTTGGCCACCCCATCGGGGCTTCTGGGGCGCGAATCATCGTGACTCTAATTAATGCCCTCAAAGAGCAGGACAAAACGCTCGGTTTGGCATCTCTGTGTCACGGGACGGGCGGCGGAACCGCGATCGCGATCGAACGAGTTTAGTCATTAGTCATTGGTCATTGGTCATCAGTCATTAATCATTAATTACAAAAGACAAGTGACAAATGACTGATGACAAACAACAAAGGACAAATTGTAATTAATCATTGGTCATTAGTCATTAATTACAGAAGACAAATGACTAATGACAAATAACAAAGGACAAAGGACAAAATATGGTATCTCTGGGATTAGAAGATAAAGTTATCGTCGTCACGGGTGGCAATCGCGGCATTGGCGCTACTATCGTCAGTTTTTTGCAAGAATTGGGAGCGAAAGTCGCTTTTACCGATCTCGCGATCGACGAAGGGAAAAGCAACGCTCTAGGCATCAAAGCAGATGTCTCTAGCTTGGAATCGATGCAAGAAGCAGCCAAACAAATTGAAGAAAAACTCGGCCCAGTTTATGGCATCGTTGCCAATGCGGGGATTACGAAAGATAACTTTTTTCCCAAACTAACTTCTCAAGATTGGGATGCCGTTATCGACGTTAATTTAAAAGGTGTTAAAAACACGATCGTCCCTTTTATTGCGGGGATGTACGAACGAGGAGAAGGATCGATCGTCTCTATCAGTTCGATTGTAGGAGAAAGGGGAAACCTCGGTCAGACGAATTATGGAGCCACCAAAGCTGCTGTTATCGGTCTAACGAAGTCTTTGGCAAGAGAAGCCGCTCGTTATAAGATACGAGCAAACGTTGTCGCACCAGGATTTATCGACACCGAAATGACTCTGGCAATGCCAGAGAAAGTCAGAGATAAAGTTACCGCCGAGATTCCTTTCGGTCGCTTTGGCAAACCAGAAGAAGTTGCTTGGGCTGTGGCGTTTCTGCTTTCTCCCGTTGCTAGCAGTTTCATAACTGGCGAGGTGTTAAGAGTCAACGGCGCTCATTATACCTAAATATCAAATTCCGGTTAATAAAATGGGTAGGGGCGAACGGCAGGAAAGCCCCTACCCGACGGACGGATATGATGTAAAAACCTCTGTCTGCTAACGAAATAGCGCTAAGAAAAAGGGAAAAGGTTGCTCTGCCTTTTCCCTTATGCCTTGTTCTCTACGTACTTTATGCAACATACAACTCTCAAGGAAATAAGAAAATGAAAGGAGAAAAGGAGAAAAATTAAGAAGGGGTAAAGCATCTCCTTGGGGAGGGAAGGCAATAGAGAAGAATCGCTAAATTATTCTCTCTGGGTGGAAGCTCTGGAGAATTGCATTCCTCGTCCTCTCTCCTTTCATTAAGTCAGCTTGCAATTACTCGTCGTCAACGCGAGCAAATTCTTCAATTTCTCGGTAAGCTTCTTTGATACGAGCGTAGTGTTCTTCATGGAAATTGTCGGTGGCTTTTACGTGTTGAACGCACCGATAGACTTGATTGATAAACTCTGTATCGTCAACATCGGCAAGTGCTTTGACTTCTTGAACGCAGTGATAAATAGCACTATCGACCTCTGCGTGAATGGTTTCTTGTCCGTTGCTATAGTCGATGGTCGCGTGAGTCGTTTTGTATTCGTCTACGGGGTGAAACTGTTTGGCTTCGGTAGAACTTGCCAGTGCAGTTGTTGAGGATTGTCCGCCAGAAATCGCCATAGAAATTGCATCGAAATAGCCAGTACCGACTTCGCGTTGGTGGCGCGTTGCGCTATAGCCATGACCCTCGCTAGCAAATTCGGCTTCTTGCAATTCGGAGTAAGCAGCCATACCGCTTTGAGCGTAGCCGCGAGCCAATTCAAACATACTGTAATTGAGGCTGTGGAAGCCAGCGAGCGTTACGAACTGGAATTTGTAGCCCATTGCGCCGAGTTCTTTTTGGAACTTGGCAATGGTAGTCTCATCTAAATTCGCTTTCCAGTTAAACGAAGGCGAACAGTTGTAAGCCAGTAGTTTGCCAGGATATTTGCTGTGAACGGCTTCGGCAAACTGACGAGCTTCTTCTAGGTTGGGAGTGGAGGTTTCCCACCACAGCAAGTCGGCATAGGGCGCATAAGCCAAGCCGCGAGCGATACAATGGGCGAGTCCCGAACCGGGTTTGAGGCGATAGAATCCTTCTACAGTTCGCTCTCCAGTGATGAATGGCAGATCGCGATCGTCTACATCGCTGGTAATTAATTTGGCACTTTCTGCATCGGTACGGGCGACTACTAGGGTAGGAACTCCCATCGTATCGGCGGCCAAACGTGCGGCGTTGAGGTTGCGAATCTGCGCTGCGGTGGGGATTAAGACTTTACCGCCCAGATGTCCGCATTTCTTTTCAGCAGCCAGTTGATCTTCAAAATGTACTGCCGCTGCGCCTGCTTCGATGTATGCCTTCATAATTTCAAAGCTATTGAGGGGGCCGCCAAAACCTGCTTCTGCGTCGGCGACGATAGGCGCATACCAGTGAACGCCGTTTTTCCCTTCCGAATGATGAATTTGATCGGCTCTTTGGAAAGTCCGGTTAATGCGACGGCACAATTCTGGGCCGCTATTGGCAGGATACAAACTTTGGTCGGGATACATTGCCCCAGCAACGTTAGAATCGGCTGCTACTTGCCAACCCGAAAGGTAGATGGCTTTGAGTCCGGCGCGTACCATCTGCATTGCCTGATTTCCGGTCATTGCGCCGAGGGAGTTGATATAGTCTTCTGTATGTAAAAGTTCCCACAGACGATTTGCTCCTATCTCTGCCAAGGTATAGCGGATGGGAATTGAGCCTCGCAGTCTGAAGACATCTTCGGGGGTGTAGTTGCGTTGAATGCCCTGGTAGCGACCTTGAGGGGCAGTTGGAATGAGTTGTTCAAAGGTGGGTTGAGTTTGCATGGCAGTCATGATGAATATTCTCCTCTGGGTAATCGTTAAATAAGCGGTTGTTAGTTAGAAAAGGTAACGAGATGACGATATGCTGGTAGCGTTAAAAACTCTTCAAAACGATCGCTCTCGATCAGTTGCGCAAATAGCGCGATCGCGTTTTCAAAGGTTGTCTCCCAATTGCTGTTGCTAGCAATTTCTGGTTTTAATGCCTCGCTTTCTTCTTTTAAGAAGGTTTGGAACAGGGGCAAGTCGATTTGGCGACCGTCTTCTAATTTGGCTTGGTGGTGCAGCCATTGCCAAACTTGAGCGCGACAGATTTCAGCCGTCGCCGCATCTTCCATTAAGTTATACAAGGGCACGCAGCCGTTCCCTGCCAGCCAAGCAGTTAGGTATAAAATCCCAACGCGAATGTTACTGCGCAGTCCGGTTTCGGTAATCTTTCCTGGGGGAATGGCGAGCAAATCCTCGGCAGTAATCTTATCGTCCAAGCTAACAGACAGTTGATTGGGAGTTTTCATATGCGTGTCGAATACTTCCCGTGCGATGGGAACGAGGGCGGGGTGTGCTACCCAAGTACCATCGTGCCCGTCGCCGACTTCCCGTTCTTTATCAGCGCGTACCTTAGCAAAAGCGGCTTCGTTAGCGGCTGAGTCATTTTTGATCGGGATTTGTGCTGCCATGCCGCCCATCGCAAATGCCCCGCGACGATGACAGGTTTGAATGACTAATCGGCTGTAGGAACGCATGAAATGACACGTCATGGTGACATCGTTGCGATCGCCCAGCACGAAATCGGAGCGACTGTGAAACTTTTTAATAAAGCTGAAAATATAGTCCCAGCGACCGCAATTTAAACCGACGATATGATCGCGCATTTCGTAAAGGATCTCGTCGATTTCAAAGCTAGCGAGGATCGTCTCTAAAAGAACGGTTGCTTTAATCGTTCCTACTGGCAAGCCAAGCGCTTCTTGTGCCGCTACAAAAACTTGATTCCACAATGCGGCTTCGCGTCTGTTTTCTAGCTTGGGCAGGTAGAAATAAGAGCCGCTACTATTTTCGAGCAACTTGCGAGCGTTGTGGAAGAAATACAGCCCGAAATCGAATAGCGATCCCGACATGGGACGACCATCGACGAGAACGTGCGATTCTAGCAGGTGCCAGCCGCGAGGACGAACGATTAAAACGGCTGTTTGTTCGTTGAGCTTGTATTCTTTGCCCGTTTTGCGATCGCTATAGCTAATCGTTCGATTGACGGCATCGCGCAAGTTAATTTGACCGGATACCATATTGTCCCATGTCGGGCTGTTGGAATCCTCAAAATCTGCCATGAACGCATTTGCCCCACAATTGAGAGCATTGATAACCATTTTGCGATCGGTCGGCCCGGTAATTTCAACGCGACGGTCTAATAAATCTTGGGGAATAGCTGCAATTTTCCAGTCGCTATTGCGTATCGCTGCTGTTTCGGCTGGAAAGTCTGGTAGCTGACCTGCGTCGATTTCCTGCTGTATGGTTTCTCTCAACTTCAGCAGATTTTCTCGTTGGCTGCCAAAACGCCTTTGCAACATGGCAAGAAAATCTAACGCTTCTGGAGTCAAAATTTCAGCGTATTGGGTCGAAATGTGACCGAGGACGTTGACTCCATTCGTTATTGGTTGGTTTGTTCCAATGGTGGCAGTAAATGTCATTTTTATTGCTCGCTTTAATATCTAGCACTGGTTAAAGATACTTGAATAAACGCAGCCGTCTATAAAACCTAAAGAACTCTCACACCTAACTTTGTCGCTGGGCTGCTTTAAAAATTTGACCGAGATGGCAAAATTTTGATTAATTAGGTCGGGCTAGTGCGACCCACTTCATTTATTTATCTATTTAAGCGCCTTATTTTGGGGGTTTCTGTCGATCCCCAAAGGCAACTTTATTTAGTTATACAACATTTTAACGATAATTAATTCTTTTTTTGAGAGATTTTTATCAATAGTTTAATATTTTTTAATCAATCTATACATATTATAGTTTAGTCTCAATTTTTTTGATAAATATTTTGCGAGTGTCTCTGTTATTCACTGTCTCGCAAATTAATATTTAAAAATTAAAATTTAGTCATCAGGTTTTTATGTTTGATAACCCTGAAATACAATGTAATAAATTATCCTAAAATAAATTTATTTACTGCAATTAGGCTGATTTTGCTTGACTTACAGCGTTTTCAACAGAGTAATTAATAAGAAGAAGTAATCTTATATTAAGCAAAACTCTTATCAAAAAAAGAAGAAGATTGACAGCAAGATTATTCGCGTTCGATACGAGTTTGATTTTTGCTTCGATCGAACTAATTATTAGTCATTTTAAGTAGCTTCTGCGAACTGGTTAGATAGGGTATGCAAGTCAAAAATCTTCTATCAAATAAATTGAGTTGCTCTTACAATTCTTGGTAAGTTATGTCTAGCAATTTTAAAACAGCGAACCGCGATCGCAATCCTCATCCGATCGCGATTAAAAAATACCAATTCAAAAAATGTTGGCAACGGATATTGCAATTCTCTTTTAGATGGGGTAGGCGATTTATAGTCTTAAGCCACTCTTGCAGTAGGGAGTAGGTACTCTTATAGATGTACTTCTAGACATTGCCCACCCAAAGAGGAATTTAGCTTTATTTTTGTCAATATAATATACTTAAACTGCGCGCCCTATTCATCCATGCAATTTGTTATACATCGTTTTACATTGATTTTTGGATGGTTGCGATGAGAAGGTTATAACTTTTTCGCTGGGTTAGAGAGATGCCGTTTTAAATTGTAGGTATACGCTAAAAATTTGTTGTCGATATACTCTTTAATTTGAGCTTCTATGTGCTTCTGATAGCGTTGCAGTGCCTTATTGATGCGTTCGTCAATGACATCTGAGTTGTTGCCAAACTCTTGTTGCAACTCGTTTTCGGTTAAAAATTGCTCGATCGCGTCTAAAATCACTTGAGAGCGATTGGGATTTTTACCCGCTCGACGAGAAGGATAGAGGTTCTGTGCTAGCTTATCGATACGCTCTAAAGTTTCGGGTGGGATACGAATAGATACTAGGGGGGAATTTGTCATTGTTTTTAACTCTCACTTTTAATGCCATACATTGTTTTATATTGTCACACCCTCCTCAGCTACACTTTCAACTATGAATGCTCGATGATGAATTTAAGAAGGCTTAAATCCGGTTTGTTCATCGTGGAGCGCTTAGATGACATGAGGAGTTGCCAGGGAATTTCCATCTTTGGATAGATTTAGCTTGACTTATCCAGTAATAATGCTCGACTTTTATACAAATTGAAATATTTTTTAGTTAACGTAACGCGATTGCCCTCCGGGCAGCGGCAAAGCCGATCGCACCCAAACAATCGTGACCTCCTCCCGACTCCGACCTACGGTACGGAGCGGGCTTCCAATCCTCGCGAATTAGAGTTTGCTGCCCCAAAACGCCACTTATCTGGGCATGACACCCCCGACAGTACGACTTGACAGCCGATTTCTTTCCCCGATAGTCCATCGGTACTATTTATACTTTCCAATCCTCGCTTTAAAATCACTTGTCCAGAAGCATGATCTCTAGTTGTTTGATACCCACACTCAGGACAAAGATGAACTCGCTCACTGAGTTCTTTCTTGCCCGTGTGCGTACCGCATTTAGGACAAATCTGCGAAGTATATTTGTGGTCTACAGTGGCAAAATACTTGCCCCGCTTCCAACAAACCCACTTCAACAAGTCTCTGAACTGACCGAAACCGCCATCGAGCATATGCTTGCCCAAAAAGCCTTTGGCACTGACACGAAAGTCAATATCCTCGACAAATATCATGTCGGCTTGGTCGCACAGAGAATGAGCAATTGAGTAGTGAAAATTTTTACGAGAATTGGAGATTTTATGTTGATAGGAGGCAACCTTAACTTGTGCTTTGTCCCAGTTCTTAGAACGCTTGACTTTTTTAGCGGCTCTGTGTTGCAGCACTTTCAGCCTACGTTGGGAGTCACGAAAAAAACGAGCGGGTTCTACAACAAAGTTATCGCTAGTTGTCAGAAATTTTTCCAGTCCGATATCAACCCCGATTCCTCTACCATAAGGTATTGGGTCAGGGACACAGACATCAGACTGGATAGTTACGACTACAAACCATTTGGTATTTCTAGCACGAGACAGAATCCTCACTTGTTTGACCACAAAACCAGATGGAATTGGTCGATGTTGATTAATCGTCACCAATCCAATCTTGGGAAGTTTGATGTGATAACCAGTAATGGGATTTTCTGCAAACTGTGGAAACAAAAACGAACGCAAAGAGCCAAACTTCTTGTACCTGGGGAACCCAAAGCCACGAGCTTTAAAGGCTTCCCAAGTATTGTGCATTCGCTTGACAACATCTTGTGTCACTTGCGAGTGTACAAGACGAAGTTTCTCCGAAATCTTTTTCCACTGCGTCAGTTGACGTTTTTGTTCGAGGTAGCTAGGGAATGGAATGTCTGCCGACATTATATATTCCCGCTCCAACGAGCAAAAAGACAAGCTACACTTTCTGCTATTTATCCAGTCCTTGAGGTCGCGCAAACATCTGTTATATAAGCGACGACAAGTTTCCAACCAGTCAAGTATTATTGCTTGTTGGTTTTCTGTTGGATAAATCGCGTACTGGTAGTTTATGGTTAGCATTTATATATTTTAGCGCAAGATATGACAAGCGATAAAAAAGATACAACCAATATCTAGACTGGCATTCATCCCGACTCCTGGCTACGCCAAGGAGCGGGGATGAATGCCAGACAAGCTAAAAAATTACGCCAATTACTCATGTTAAACAAAAAAAACTAATCTAGGAGCGGATTTTCTACTCCTCAATATAATTTTAAAAATCTTTATAAAAATTAATATTATTGACTTTTTATTGTATTGGCGATCCGCACCCGCGCCCCATAGGAAATCGCCCATCGCTGCCAAGCTCGAACTAAATTATATTTATCGAGAAAATTATGAATTCAAAAGATAGGATCGATGAAGAGAGTGCGATCGAAAATACATCATCTCAAAACCAGAGCGAGAAATGGCGATCGCTATTCCTAAGTAACGACAATGAGAGATACAATCGTCAATAAAAATTTCGCGGGCACTAAGTTGAGGATAAATCAATGGAACAAACAACGACTTCTTGGAGCGAGATGACTGATAATTTTGTACAAACTTGGGCCGAGACAGGAACTCAAGCTTGGAAAAACTGGTTTAACCTGATGGGAGTAACGCCGACCGCCGAAGCAGTTGCCAACACACAACCAGCCTTCAAGAATGTTGCTCAGCGATTTGTAGGCAACCAAGAACTGTTCGGACGCTTCGTAAAACTATACTTTAAAGCCTGGACGGATATTCTCCCTAAAGTTGAAGCAGGCGAAGACTGGCAACAGGTCTTCAGTAGCTACACAGGGCAAATCCGCAAACAGTTCGATGATTTTTTTTCGGGAACGCTTAAAATTAGCCAAGATACAACGCAGTTGTGGCAAATCTACATCAAAGAAACGATGAAGCTCAGTCAGCTTTGGACAACTGCCCTCACCTCGTCTTTAGAGCCTTGGAGTAAGACAACCAACGGAACTATCCAGCCTTGGATCGAGTTAAATAACCTTTACTGGGATCTATTATACGA
>JALOOL010000435.1 GCA_025454425.1 Hydrococcus sp. Prado102
AGAAGCAACAATTTTAGAGAGATTAGGCGACGAACATCCTCAAATACCCAGATTATATGCTTATTTTGAAGAATTTGGTCAATTTTATTTGGTGCAAGAGTGGATTGAAGGAATCACTTTATTAAACAAAGTTAAGCAAGAAGGACGCTTAGATGAAAATTTAGTTCGAGATATATTAATTAATATTTTGTCAGTTTTAGCTTATGTCCACAGCCATAATATAGTCCACCGAGATATTAAACCCACTAACATTATTCTTCGTCATTCGGACGATAAACCCGTACTAATCGATTTTGGTGCGGTCAAAGAAACAATGGGGACGGTCTTGGCGAATACTGAAGGAAGTACTTATACGCTTGCTATCGGGACTCCTGGATTTATGCCAACCGAACAGTTAGCAGGAAGACCCGTTTTTGCAAGCGATATTTATAGTTTAGGGATAACAGCTATTTATTTGTTGACGGGAAAGCATCCTCAAGATTTTAATACCGACCCAGCAACGGGAGAGATCGTTTGGCGACAAGATGCACCCTATGTCAGTCCTGCTTTGGCAGCAATTTTAGATAAAGCTACTCATCCAAATTGGTGCGATCGCTATTTTAGTGCTAAGGAAATGCTCGAAGCAATTACAAGAATAACTAGCGTTCATTTAAATAAAAGATTTTTTACAGGGAAAAAGCGATCGATTTCTGAAAATACAACTCGTATAGTGCCAGCAGCTATTGCACCCGATCGCAACCATCGCAATTTTTATTTCAATAATAGCAATTCTAATAGTTTAAATGATTGGCAAAAAGCTACTATTATTGGTAGTATTGTCGGCACTTTTATGATGGGAGCATTAATCGTTAATAGCTTTATTGCTCGTCAATCCGAACCGCAACCAACATCTTCAAATACTCCTAATAATTCTCAAATTCAACCGCAACAACAAAAAACTCCTGAAAATACATCGCCAGTCGTTCAACCATCTCAAACCACACAACCAAAAGTTTCTACTCCTACAATACAACCAAGACAAGTAAGCGAACCTATCGTTCGGAATACTCCACCCGTGCAATCGCAAAGCGAGAGAAGAAACATAAGTAATGCGATTGATGAAAATGATGCGATCGCATTTTTAGAAGAACTTTATGTTTTGCTATCAAATAAAAGTTTCGAGAGAGCTAGACTGGCTTATGGTTCTAGATTAGCTACTCAATTTAATCCTAATTTTTTTACTCAGTTTCAAAGAATAACAATTAATAATTTACAAAAAACTTCTCAAACAAATTCTTCAATTAATTTTATTGGCGAGAATACTTATTATTATTTAGATGGTTCTACTCAAAAAGAACAAAGAAGTTATACGGTTAGCGAAATCAATGGAGAGTTAAAGGTAACTAATTCTAAGTTTATTAAAGTAACAAAATCTAGATAATGATACTTTATTCTCTAATTTTTATTTTAATTAAAGCAATCGATTGTAAATTATAAATTGTTGTAACTTGAGAAAGCTGATTCATATTGCGATCGCGTAGCATAAACTTTACTCAATCGCCCTTAATGGTACAATCTGTACGCTCAATTTATTACAATTTGGGTATAAATAAGAGAAAATAAAAAGTATCAGTTTCACAAAACTCTCTTGAGAGGGCACAATGGCGGTTGAACGTTGGACGGATGAAATGCTTGACGAACTAGCTTCGAGTGTTGGCGAATTGCGAGAAAGTGTTGGCGAATTGCGAGAAAGTGTTGGCGAATTGCGAGAAAGTGTTGGCGAATTGCGAGGAGGAATGGGCGATTTACAAGAAACTGTTGGCGATTTGCGAGATGGCGTGGATGGCATAAGGATAACTGCACAAGCTTTACTGCAAGTCGCCGCTCAAAGTCAGCGAGATATGGAGTTAATCAAACAAAGACAAGCAGAAAATGATGAACGATTTAACGTTTTGCTTGAAGAAGTACGCTTTTTAATTCGACGAAACGATCGCGAAGAATAAATCATAAGCTTAAACTATAGCAATTTTCTTCTAGCTTTTGTACATAGCTAATAGCTTTAAAGCAGAGGGCTTTTATGCAGAAGGTTATGTACCTTATAACTATGAGAAACGCTATATATTATGATTCTAATGCGATCGCTTTCGTAGGTTGGGAAGCCACTGCAATATTGGTGGTTCCCGTCGAGGAGCAAATGGCGTTTAAGGTAACGAAACCCAACATTTAATTCTACTCCTTAAAATCTACACTGAATTTAGAAAAGAATTATTTAAAGATTGAGTCTTATTTTCTTCTGACGGGGAGAACAACGGAGAAACAAATGCAAAAATTATTCCCCCGATTACCAAAGTTTCTGCAACTGTAAGAATAATGTTTTTAGATTTCATTGGTCTTTTTATCTTTCGCGATTAAAAAGAGAACGAATTTTATTTTTCCACAAAAGAGGCGAATCTTCTGGCACGTACTGCCATTGCAACATCGATACAATAAGTGGAATTCCACCGACTTTAATAATCATTAATAGATGAATTGCCAGACAAATTACTAAAATTACCCAAGCTGACAAATGTAAATAATACCAACTATGGTTAATTTCACCTGCGGGAAGCCATTCTTCTTTCATTTGTCTTCCCGTAATTAATGCCCAGGTTGCTGCAACTAACATTATTGTATTAACGATTCGATGGAGACTGTACCACCAAATTGGCTTGCCTATCTGCGCTAGTTTGCCAAAAGAATCGGCTTGTACTAAACGTTTTTGTCCCCAATGAAAACTATAGATTGCTAAAGCAGGAAATAACAACAGAAAAGTTAAGCCAAATGTGCCATGAAGCCCGATAATATCGTTAATTTGAGGTAGTGGAAGCTTGACAAAACGACCATCGTATGTATTGTAAACTAAAAATGAAGTAATAATAGCCAAAATCGCGATCGCGACACTCAAATTGTGTAGGATGCGCAGCACTAAAGGTTGATAGGGACGATCGCGAGTCATAATTTTTATCTATGACAAATTTATCGCTCATAATAACAAACTCGCAAAAAAATTTGCGTTATAAATAACCATGCTCGGCTAAAAAAGAAAAACTAATTTCTTGTTCGTAGTTTTCGGGCGCTAAACGATGATTGACTAACTTATCGACATATTTCCCCAAAATATCGCTTTCTAAATTGACTAAATCGCCACTTTGAAGATAAACAAGATTGGTTTCAGCATAAGTATGGGGAATCACGGCAACTTTGAACCAATTGCATTGCTCGTCGCAATCGGCTACCGTTAGACTAATGCCATTAACAGCAATACTACCTTTGGGAATCAGATAGCGGGCGATACGCCGCCATTGTTCGGACATTGAAGGCGGTGCGGCGAAAGTCATTTCCCAAGACTTTTCTGTTGAAACTGACTCGACCAAACAACCAATTCCATCTACGTGACCCGTAACAAAATGCCCCCCTAACTTGCTACCAACTTGTAGCGAAGTTTCTAAATTGACATACTCGCTTGCTTGAGTCCGTTGTCCTAAAGTGGTACGTTGCAGAGTTTCTGGCGAAGCCGTTGCCACAAAGCCATCGGACAAAATTTCTTCTACCGTCAGACAAACTCCATCGACGGCTACGCTATCGCCAATGTCTAAATCGGATGCTATAACTTTGATGGCATCGCCTTTAATTGAAAGAGCAAAGCGATCTTGTCCGAGCGATCGCATTGTTCCAATTCCTTGAATCAATCCTGTAAACACTGTTCGTTATTTGAGAGAATAGAAATAGTCTTTCATATCGGAGTGAGTGACAACAACTAAGTTGTCATAATGTATTTTTTTCATGAAGTTCAAACTCATTCCTCCGATCGTGGGGCATACTGTTGAGTGTAATGCTGAGTATAGTCGATCGCAAAATCTGTTTACATAATTGCCCTGGATGTTAAACCTATGCCGATTGTATTTTAGAGGCCGAGCTTATGATTGAAATGAGAGTTGCTGGAATTGCTCTAGATGCCGTTACTCGTAGTCCTATCGTGTTGCTCAAAGATGGCTCGGATCGCCGTGCTTTACCTATTTATATCGGTCAGGATCAGGCAAGGGCAATTATTGGCGCACTAGAACAACAAAAACCTCCTCGTCCATTAACCCACGATTTAATCGTTAATTTTTTTGAAGCTTGGGAATTAAACTTGGATCGTATTATTATCCACTCTTTACAGGATAATACTTTTTATGCCGTTCTCTGCCTTTCTCAAGGAGAGAAGAAAAAAGAAATCGATTGTCGTCCTAGCGATGCGATCGCGATTTCTTTACGCACCGGAAGCCCTATTTGGGTAATGGAAGAGGTAATTCTAGAAGCTTCAATTCCTGTTGATCAAGATGCTGACGAAGCTGAAAGAAGAGCTTTTCGAGAATTTTTGGCAAAACTTACCCCTGAGGAATTAGTCAAAAATAGCGGCATTGAACTCTGTAGTATCCGTGCGATAATTGGTGATTATTAGTTCAAAGTTCAAAATTCAAAGTTCAAAAAACTTACTCGTCACCTTGTTTCCAAATCACTGATTACTGATAACTGAAAATGCGTTATCGACGGTTCGGAAAAACGAATCTACAACTTTCAGTTTTTTCTCTGGGAACCATGCGCTGCTTGGCTTCTCAAAAAACGTTCGCACAAACATTAAGACAAGCGATCGCGCTAGGGATTAACCATATCGAAACGGCTAAAGGTTATGGTAAAAGCCAATGCTATTTAGGAGAGGCGCTTAAATCGGAAGTACCCGTGTCGCGAGGGCAAATTTACATTACAACAAAGCTAACGCCGACAAACGACGCAGGACAGATGTACGAATGGATCGAACAGTCTTTGCTCGATATTCAACTCGATTACATCGATTGTCTGGCTATTCATGGTATTAACACCTGGGAACATCTTAGCTGGGTGACGCGGGAAGATGGATGTCTGCAAGCGATTCAAGAAGCAATGAAAGCAGGTAAAATAAAACATCTTGGCTTCTCTACTCATGGCTCTCTCGAATTAATCTTAGCTGCAATTAATACCGATTTATTTGAGTTCGTCAATCTTCATTATTATTACTTCTTTCAACGTCACAAAAGCGCGATCGCCTTAGCGCATCAAAAAGATCTGGGAATATTCATTATCTCTCCCGCTGACAAAGGCGGTCTTCTCTACACGCCGCCAGCAACCCTCCAGAAGTTATGTCAGCCGTTTTCTCCTCTGGAATTAAACTATCGTTTTCTTTTGAGCGATCGCCGCATTACTACTCTCAGCATCGGCGCTGCTAACCCAGAAGAATTAATCGAACCCCTCCAAGTAAGCGATTGCCCAGAGGGCAGCATAACCGATCGCAACTATCCGCTTACTCCTGAAGAAGTCGAGGTTTTAGAACGCCTAAATATTCATCTAAGCGAAACGCTAGTAACAGATCTCTGTAGTCAATGCTATCGATGCCTTCCTTGTCCAGAAAACATTAATATTCCTGAAGTCCTGCGGCTGCGCAATTTAGCTGTTTCTTACGACATGACTGAGTTTGGTCAATACCGCTATCGTATGTTTGAAAACGCAGGTCACTGGTTTCCAGGAAATAAAGCCAACCGCTGTACTGAATGCGGCGACTGCCTTCCTCGCTGTCCCGAAAAGTTAGATATTCCCAGATTATTGAGCGATACACATCAACGTCTTAACGGAACTCCGCGTCGCCGTCTCTGGGAATGAAGCAAATGCTTTAAACAGTAGTTCAGTAGTTTAAAAAACTGATTACTGATTACTGATAACTGATTTAAGCGCCTTTGATTAAATTTTTAAAAAGATTATCTTTCACCATCATTTGGCGAAATAGTTCGATTAAGCACTCTTGAGCTTGTTCTTGGCTCAGATTTTTAGCTTGATCGCTAAAAACTTGTAGTTTAAATTGTTGCTCCAATGTGAGTTGGTTTGATATGTCCATCGGTGGCTCACTCCTTAGACTCTTGTTTGAACGGGGCAATGAACTTAATCTGTTTGTCATCTATTAATATAGCACTTGGATAAAATGATGTCAATTTTGTCAAGCAATAATGAATCATGATTACAAAACTTAACAAACGAATTAAGAAATGAGCCATCTGTGCGGCGATCGCTTGACTAATAGCCGTAAGGTAGTTTAGGAAGGCGAGATATTTCTTTCCTAGCCTTACGGTTCGAGCGATCGCCTGCAACGTTATATTTAGATAAAGAGAA
>JALOOL010000114.1 GCA_025454425.1 Hydrococcus sp. Prado102
TGGGGAGAATCTACCTCTACTCTGGTTGGAGCAATCCTGTCAGGGCAAGTAGGCTCGATGAACCAAGAATCTCCGCCCTTATAGGGCGGAGAGTGTCAATTTCAGATGCTTATAAGATACCAAATAAATTTTATCAACTTCCTCTATGCCAAGAATTCTCAGCTTAATTAGTGCGTCATTTATTTTTTTAAGTGGAAATCAAATAGCGATCGCACAGACAATTGTTAACGCTTCAGTGACTATTAGCGATCGCGCAGCTAATACTATCTTGCCCGATAACGTCGTTGTAGAAAAGCTCGCAAGTGGATTTAAATTTACAGAAGGCCCTTTATGGACTCGCGAAGGTTATCTAATCTTCAGCGACATTCCTTCCAACAAAATCTATCGACTCGATTCCGACGGAACAACTTCGGTCTTCTTAGAAAATAGCGGTTATTTAGGTTCTCCTCCCAAAAGAAATCCGCGCGGTTCTAATGGCATTACTTACGATCGCGAAGGAAATATTATCTTAGCCCAACATGGCGATCGCGCTGTAGTTCGACTCACCAAAGATGGAAAAAAAGAGAAAATCGTCGATTCCTACCAAGGAAAACGCCTCAATAGTCCTAACGATATCGTTGTTAAATCTAATGGTGCAATATATTTTACCGATCCGCCTTATGGCTTGTCCAAATTAAACGACGATCCACAAAAAGAGCAAAAAGTCAATGGTATTTATCGTTATTATGATGGAATTTTAACCTTGCTAGCTTCAGATTTAATTTATCCAAACGGACTGGCATTTTCGCCCGACGAACAATATCTATATGTTGGCAGTAGCGATCCCGATTTAAAAGTATTAATGCGCTATCGAGTGCTACCCGATGGAACCTTAAGCGACGCTCAAGTTTTTGCTAGAACGAACGTCGATGGCATGAAAGTAGATACTCAAGGCAACTTATACCTTACCACCCCAGAAGGACTAAAAATCTTCTCTGCAACGGGAAAACAGCTTGCAACGATAAAACTTCCAGAAGAACCCGCGAATGTAGCTTGGGGAGGTTCGGATTATCGCAGCCTTTATCTTACTGCTAGAAGCAGTATTTATCGCATCGCGATCGAGCAATCTGGGATTAAACCTTAAAAGCGCATTCAGAAACTAGACAATTGAGATTGGGAGAATTTTATGTAAAAACCTTCCAATCGAAGCCTAAATTCCTAACTGATTGCGATCTATACAAGTCGAAGTTTCGGGTTTCGAGAATTTGTGCAATGATTTTTACACCAGATGTATAGCTAGGAATATGAAATTTATCACCTTCCCAAACACCTACACCTTCACCGTGGTGCCAGTTATCTTCATGGTGCCAGTTATCAAATTGAATAAGTTTTTCTAATTCTTCAGAAACATATAAATATAACTCTTTATTAGTGGAGAACAATTCTTCACCGTAAATTTCTATAAGATGAACTAACAGATCGAAATCAAACTCTGGGGCTTTGTTAAGCCTAATAACATCGTTGGTATGAACTGTAATTAGCTTTCCACGGATGTGAACTTGTATGACTTCAGGAATGAATGGTATTCCTTTTTCGTCAAGTTCATCATCTTGAATCTCATATCTTCTCCACTCAAGGGGAACGTGCAAAACTGGTGTCTCAAATCCTTGCTTTACCTTTAATCCAGTTCCATAAACAAAAAGCATAAGTCCAATCCCATCAGAAGCAGGATAACTCATCAGTAATTCAAAAATTATTGCCCATTTTTCTTGACTACAAAACCCTACTACTCTTACTGCTGCTATATCATAATTTGCATTTAGTAGGGGATAATCACTTTCATCAAGATGTTTGAGAATACTATCTGAAGAAAAACTCATCTTTTTTAAGATTTTCTATTAAGGATTAACAATCTTGCCCATAAATAAAATCGTTCCGGTGCGATCGTCGCGAATAGCACACAAAAAGGGGCGATCGACTATCATCGTAAAAGGTTCGGTTGTGGGTGCGGCGGAAGTGACTTGAATGCCAATAGAGGTGACGGCGGCAGCTTCGGTTCCTTCTTCATTCACTTCTACAAAGGTTTTATGCTTGACGCTATCGACTTTCACTTTTTCGGAGGTTAGATTGCTAAGATCGGCTTTAGCTTCATCAAACATCGTTTTCATCCCCAAAGCAGTCAGCGCATTTTTGAGTTCGATTTCATACTGTAGTTTAAATCGTGGAATTTTAACCGCTCCTTTTCGTTCTTTAAATTGAGAAAGCCATTGATTCCAATTTTGAGGATTTAATTGTCCTAACAAACTATTTAAATTGCTATCTTTTTTAGGAAGAAAAACGTACATACTCAGTTGGTTTCTTCCATAAGGCAACCTAACCGCTTGAAACTGTTGGTTTTCATGATAGCGATATTTTCCTTGACCAGACATGAGGGGATGTTGTTTGGATGTCCCATTAGTTAAGTAAAATGGCTGTTGAGCAGTCAATTTTGCATCGAATGGATTTGTCCAACTCCCTTTAAAATAGATGGCATTAATTAAAAAAAGTACGTCATTGGGTTCGAGGCGGTCTATGATGCGAACAATTTTTCCTTGAGTATGTTCGTCAACCCATTGATTGACAATTCCTACTGCATCGGGACTAGCAAAATCTAAACTCGTAACCTGCGCGTCGTAAAATTGACGAGAAATTCTCAGAAATTGATGGCGAAAAGAGAATCCTTCTCTCGACCACAGAGAATTTGCGATCGCAACGCTAATATTAGGATCTGGGTTTTTCAGGGTTTCTTGTAGGGATTGGTTGGCTTCGTTGAGGGTTTTTATATCTAATCCCGCCAAAGACATTGCGGCTGTCATTTCCTGTTGAGTCGTGCCGCTAGCGCCATTGTAGAGCATTGATAGCGCGATCGCGACACTAGTCGGCGAGACAAAGACGTTACTATCGCCATTACTTTTTGCAATGTTTGAGAAAAGCTTCAAACCAAATTGGAGATTTGCATTGACGAGTTGCATATTAGCGTTGGTTTGTTTGAGCGAGGAGTCAATTCTATTTTGGATTTTGCGCTGCTCGAACAAAGTTCTGCGCGGCGGTTTTGGATTTTGGATTTTGAACTTTGAACTTTGAACTGTAGATTTTGGATTTTGGATTAGTTCCACAGATATATTTGGGGGCAACTGACCAAATTTATCTTTGTCAGATTGAATTGCCGAGTTGGGACTAGCTGCCAACACAATGCTACATAAATGGGAATCCCACCCGAAGGAAATCGTTAATAACGTTAGTAAGCAAGTTGCGGCTATGGGTGAGTTCCCAAAGCGTTTCCAAACCAAATAAAAAAACGCTGCGTTTCGTTTCATTAAAATGCGATTTTTTTAACAAGAAAAATCTGGGTAGCTATTTAAATGCTACCCAGTCAATTTAACTATTCTTTTTAGCTGCAAGCGAATGGGCTTTGCCCGCGCTACGCGATTGCGACTTCTTATACACCAACAGCTTTCTTGATGCTAGCAGCCAACTCGCCTTTAGCATATTTAGCTGCGTACTCATCTAGCGTCATTTGCTTGATTTTGCTAGCTTGGCCAGAAGTACCAAAAGCTTCGTAGCGATCCGCACAAACCTTCTGCATATACTTGATAGAAGGCTTGAGGAAGTGACGGGGATCGAACTCTTTGGGATTTTTCGCCAGTGCTTCGCGTACCGCAGCAGTGATAGCTAGACGGTTGTCAGTGTCGATGTTGACTTTGCGAACGCCGCTCTTGATTCCTTTTTGAATTTCTTCGACTGGCACGCCGTAGGTTTCGGGAATCGTACCGCCGTACTGGTTGATCAGGTCGATCAAATCTTGAGGAACCGAAGAAGAACCGTGCATAACCAAGTGAGTGTTAGGTAAGCGGCTGTGAATTTCTTCAATTCTGCCGATTGCTAGGATTTCTCCCGTTGGTTTGCGGCTAAATTTGTAAGCGCCGTGGCTGGTTCCAATAGCGACAGCTAAAGCATCGACTTGGGTTTGCTCTACGAAGTCAACTGCTTGTTCGGGGTCGGTAAGCAGTTGGTCGTGAGAGAGCTTTCCTTCAAAACCGTGACCGTCTTCTTTGTCACCCATACCCGTTTCGAGAGAACCCAAGCAACCGAGTTCGCCTTCGACGCTAGCACCGACGGAGTGAGCCACTTTGACGACTTCGCGAGTAACGTTGACATTATACTCGTAGCTCGCAGGAGTTTTAGCATCTGCTTCGAGAGAACCGTCCATCATGACGCTACTGAAGCCGTTACGAATAGCAGAGTAGCAAGTTGCTGGTTCGTTGCCATGATCTTGGTGCATGACAATGGGGATATGGGGATAGGTTTCTATTGCCGCTAAAATCAGATGGCGCAGAAAATTCTCTCCAGCATAGGAGCGAGCGCCACGAGAAGCTTGTAAAATGACTGGGCTATCAGTCTCGTGGGCAGCTTTCATGATTGCCTGAATCTGCTCCATGTTGTTGACATTATAAGCTGGAATACCATATCCATTCTCAGCCGCATGATCCAAGAGCAGCCGCATGGGTACAAGCGCCATAGATTTTCTCCTACTTTACTTCTTTTATTGTTATCGAGCTATTGGTCAAGAAAGTTAATTCTCTTATTTGTTAATCTTAAGGTAGTTTTAACATCTTGACAAAATATTTCTTTTTATAATATCTAGCCTAAAACAGTGACCAGTTACCAGTGACCAGTTACCAGAAGTCTTCACAGGTTATTGATGAATGACTACAGAGGCAAAAATTGCTGCAAGGCTGAATTACTGAAACGATCGCGCCTACTCCCATTTCCTATTTTTCAGAAAATTTTGCCAATATAGATGTAGGAAAGTGTTAGTCCAGAGATCGATAAGATGATAAAGTTATTATCCAACGCTCTCGGCTTTTTCTGTTGTCTGTTCGCAATTTCTCCTGCATGGGCTGAAGCGCCATTAGACCAAGGATATGTCCCCAAACAGTCAACAGAAGAGGGAAGCGAACTAACTAACCCTCTTGTAGAAGCCGATCCCTATCGCTATCGCCCTGCAACCTTGTTAAAGCCGCCTAGACAGGAATTGCACTCAACCCAAGCTGTCACTTTGCCAGCTTTCTCTGACGAAGATATTAAGGCTAATATCGCTTCTATGCAGTGGGTTCCTAATTTTTTAGGCGATCGCCAAGTACAATTAAACTTTCCTAGTACGACGGCTAGCGAAATTCAAGTAGATGAAAATCTTGTTTTCGCCGATAGAAACGGGTTGCGAAAAGATACTAACTATCGCTGGGAAGGTGCAGGGGGTCTTAGCGTCGGACTTGGCGTTGCCGATAACTCATCTCCACTCAATTCAGAAACGCTTTCTTGGTCAGAAATGCCTCCGACCACTAGAACTCATGATAATTCTGACTGGAAATATAACCTAAAGTTCCAGCCTTGGTCGCAATTTGGAATTAATTTTAATGGCAACTATGACTCTTCTCAAATTGCTCTCAACTTACAGCCTGTCTCTGGCTTAACCTTTACAGGAAGTCGCAACAATCAAAATGAAACCCTGGCGGGTGGCGTACAAATTTCTCAAAAGCTTGGCGAAGAACTTTCTTTCTCGGCGAGAGCAAATATCGATAGCGAAGATCGATGGCGTTGGGGAGTCAATACCAATTTGGGAGGACTGCAACTCAACTATCAAACTAACGGCGATCCTAACAGCCTGGGAATGAATTCTCAAGTCGGCTTCAATTTTGCTGGCAATAATCCTTCGGGTTCGGCTAATATCCTAAAAGTTGGTTATGAAACGCGCGATACTCAAGCTCAAGACAATCGCTTGACAACGTTTGGCTGGCAATTTCGCACTGGAAAAGGAGAACCTGACGATCCCAATCAATGGGAATTTGATGTAAGTTATGGGATTGGGACTGAAGGAAACGGTTTAATTACTTCTGTCTCAACTCAATTGCGATCGGGTTTAAGGTTACGGGCACGCTATCAACAAGTATCGCTGACATCTAATGAGGATACGTTTAAATTTGAGTTAATGCCTTTTTCTGATTAGCGCGATATAGCAGAGTTATGAATACAGAAGAGATAGTAATTGAAAAATTAAAGACTTTTTCGCCAGAAACGCAACAAGAAGTCTTGAGATGTAGGGAATTTTTAGAATTTATCGCAAACATAAAAATCAAGCGATTCTCCTAATTATCCCTGAAAATAGATAGTAAATCTCTTTCATATATACACTATTATCGATCGCAGGCAATCGATCGCGATCGTAACGTTCGCTTAGCTGTAGCGTTTCACTCTAAAACGCCAGTAAATGTTTTAGAAATCTTAGCTCAAGATGAAGATAGAACGATTTGCAATCGTGTAGCAGAACGTTTAAATCTAATCTCTTGTACAAAGTAACTATAAGTTAAAGATATTGAGCGATCGCAAATAGACACCCAACTTCTGGGCGCAAAATGGGCAAACTAAATTAGAAAACCTCCCAATCTAGTTATAGATCTCATTTATGGACGAACAACTTCTTGCTGCGATCGAAGCGCGAGACATTAAGCGAGTCAAAGTATTGTTAGCAGCAGGTGCTAATCCAAACGCCAAGAAGAATGACAAAACTGCCTATCAACTCGCCAAGTACGGCCCAGATGAAATTAAATGCTTTTTAATTGAAGCAGGAGCCGAAGATCCATCGCTGCGACACTTGCTAGTTTGGGCAGTTGGAGGGGGTCGCGTCGAAACAGTGAAAGCTTTAATACAAAAAGGCGCAGATGTCAATATGGCATCGGTGGGTTTGGGCAGTCCGCTTCTAGAAGCAGCAAGAAAAGGAAATCCAGAAATTGTAGACCTGTTAATTGCTGCGGGTGCAGATGTCGATGATGGGAATAGCATATCAACGCCATTATTAAGCGCAATCGAGCAGGGGCATTTTGAGATTGCCCTAAAACTGATTGCCGTAGGTGCTAATCCTACTCAAACATCGAGATTTGGAGGAGTGCCCGCGATCGCATTTGCAGCAGCGCAAGGTTCGCCAGAGGTCATTCAGGCATTAATAGCGGGTGGAGCAGATGTTAATGTTTGTGTGGAGCGCATTACGATTAATCGAGCCAAAATTCAGCAACAAACGGGAGCCGCTTTAAAATCGACATTCGATCTGCTCGAAACAATAGGTAAAACCTTTGAAAATGCTAGCGAAACCATAGAAGCCTTCGATCGCGCGGTAAATCGGGCAAAACTTTCAAATTCCAACATCGCCGAACCAGAAACTGCACTTGACACTTATCCGGCGATTCTCGCAGCACGTTGCGGTCATCCCCAAGCATTAGCCGTTCTTTTAGAAGCAGGTGCAGAACCTTATCGCAAGGATGGCGAAGGATTATCCGCCTACGATTGGGCAGTAAAAAATGAATATTCATCGACTTTAGATGTATTGCGTCGCTTCGGGATAGAAGGAACGAAAGTCAGTGTGGATGAATACTTGATTAACGCTGCCGAACAAGGAGATGTAGCAGCGGCAAATAAGTGCTTAGAGAAGGGTGCAAGGGCGATCGCGCGGGACGAACGGCGCAAAACAAGAAATTATACTCCCTTGATGCTAGCGGCATCACAGGGACACGCAGAGGTAGTCTTATTGTTTCTCTATGCTGGTGCGGATATCGACGCGAGCGATATTGTAGATGTCGATGACAAACAACCCCCAGCTTTGATTTGTGACGATTACGAGTCATTAACAGCAATGGGATTATTCTTGGGAATAACGCCCTTAATGCTAGCAGCAAGCAAAGGACATATTAACGTCGTGCGGGTACTCCTCGATCGCCAAGCCAATCTGCAACTACGAGATTGTTTCGGGCGAGATGCCATGAGTCTAGCTTGTATCAAAGGACATTTAGAAGTTGTTCGAGCCTTGATTCAAGCAGGCGTAAGCGTCAATCGACAAGATGTAGAAGGAGATACGCCTCTTTTAATGGCATTGAGCAACCAACATAAAAAACTCGCACGATTTTTAATTGAGTCGGGTGCAGAAGTTAATGCTCAAAATAACGATGGTAGAACTCCCTTGATGGCAGCAGCAGAACACAGAAGCTATATAGATATCGTACAAATGCTTGTCGAGCGAGGAGCCGATGTAAATGCAGTTTCTCAAGAAGGAGACACGGCGATGACTGTAGCCGATTTATTCGACAATCATAAAGCGATCGAACTTTTGGCTCGTTATGGGGCACAAAAACGACAATGGGACGAAAAGGATGAAGAAGATGAGGGTGAAAACGATGACGAACGATGGGGAGCGGAATTAGCACCGCCTGATTTTGGGAAAGCCGCTCAAAATCCCGAATATCGACAAGCAGTTGCCGATTTAGGTAAAATTTGTGGCAGTCAGCCCGTAGCGATGTATGATGACATTCCTGGTTGGTTTCAAGTTCATGTCAATAGCAAACGACGACGAGACATTAATACTGAAGCTCTGCAACAGCAGTTTTTAGCCAGGGGATGTTTTGTCTACGAACCCGATAAATATTACGATGCCGAGGGGCCGAAGAAACTTAATATTCTGCCAACGACGAATAAATATGATGTTATTGCTCTACATCAAACCAATGGTTGTAACTACGGTATCGGTACGGGTTATATCGTTCAATGGCTGCGATCGCTCGAAATCGAACAGCCTTTTATTTTGACGCTAATTGCTAACGATACCCTAGAAGGACGTTTCTTAACATCCATTGCAGAACCCGAAAAACTTGCCAAACGGATGTACGCTCTTTGTCCCGATATTGTTGACCAGGGTTGCGGTTCGGTAGATAGGTTGGCACAAAATCTTTTAGCAGGCGATAATCTCTTTTTTTGGTGGGATTGAGACAGTTATCAGTTATCAGTGACCAGTGACCAGTTATTAGAATTTAGTAGTTTAGGAGTTCAGAAGATCGTAGGTCGAGCGCGGATAGTTGATAACTGTAAATAGCGATCGCTTATTCTTGCTCTTTTACTTCGGGCAAGGCACAAAGGTATCCCTCAAAACTTTTTATCTCCTTCTGCCCTCTGCCTTCTGTCCTCTGCCTTCTTCATCCTTTAACCTCCTTCTGCCCTCTGCCCTCTGCCTTCTGCCTTCTTCATCTTTTCCAATTCTTGCTGTAAATATTTCGTCCATTGTGCAGCTAGAGGAATTTCGGTAAAGGGAATTTGCATGGTATCTGCTCCTGTTACACTCAGTGCGATCGCACTTTTACCTTTTTCGGGAAGCGCGTCTAATTCGACTGGACGACCGTCTACTAATAGGTAAATCGAGTCAACGCGATCGAGTGAAACGGTTTGCACCTCGACGGGTTCCGAACGAGTCGGTCTTCCCCAAGTTAGATTTTTTCCTTTTTGTCCTAAGACTGCATAGATATCATATTTAGAGCGATCGAAAGATTCTGCCCAGCGTCGATATGCCTCAATTTTTTGATATTCATTCCATCCCGTCCATGCCAACCAAAAGAAAACGATGAGTAAGGGCAACCACAAAAGACCTCTTTCCATTGTCAAACCTTCGCATATAGTATGGGATTATCAACCAAATCTACTAAACTCTCGCTACGATCGAGATAGAATTTGTTGTAATAAATCGAACCAAACAATCCTATGACAACATCCTATGCAACTTCTTCTGCAAGAGCCGAAATGAGCGAACTGAGGCGGTTGAAAAGCTTGCTACCGCCTGAGTTGCAAAGTTGGGTGATGGTAGAAGGCACAACAGAAGTCAATCCTCCTTTGATTCGCTGCGAAGAACTTAGCAGAGACGAAGTAGAAGTTCAAATCGACCTCGCCAAATGGGAAAATCTGGCGATCGACCAGCGCAATTTAATCTTTTGGCACGAAGTCGCTCGCATTCAAAACGATACCATTCCTAAAGAAGGATGGGAAATGGCAGCCCTCGCAATTGGTTTGGGCGGTGCTGTCGGCGAACTTTGGGTACAAGATGGGCTGCTGTTGATCTTAGCCGTGGGTTTGTGCGGCATTTCTGGCTACCGACTCTGGCAGAAAAATAACGGCGATCGCACCCTCAAAGAAGCGATCGAAGCTGATGAAAAAGCGATCGCGCTGGCGACTCGTTTCGGCTATTCGCTACCCAACGCTTATAAAAGTCTTGGAAGCGCCCTCAAGACCTTAATCGAACAAACTCCCAATCGGCGAGTGCGTAAAAAATACGAATCGCGCCTACAAGCGCTCAGACGTAGCGCATCTAAAGCAAAAGCCAGTATGCAGCAAGAAGGAAAAATTTAAACCATTTTCACAAGATGGGGGAAAATTGAAATAGTTCAAAAAAAAGAGGACAATTTGAACTTTGAACTTTAAACTTGAAACGATCGTGACTACCCACTAATGACCTTGCAGACCCCAGAAACAGATTTTCCCATTGTGTTCCACAACAACCTGCCAGTCATCCAAATGCCCCAACGTTTAACCGTGTTGGAAGCTGTCGCCTTTAAGGAAACTTGTCATCAACTTCTGGCAAAAAATACGCTACCCGAACAATTGATCCTCGATTTTGCCAATACCGAGTTTATCGATAGTAGCGGCGTTGGCGCATTAGTTCACAATTTTAAGGCGACTAGAGAAAAAGAAATAGAATTAATTCTCTATCACGTTCGTCCTCCAGTAATGGCTGTTTTGTCAATGACGGGATTGGATGAGGTCTTGAAAATCACGTCTACAACATCAGATAAGCCAAAATCTAGCGGCCCTCCACAAACTCATCCCTCGGTTCGCAGTTGGGTCAAACGAGTAATCGATGTTGTTGGTAGTCTGGTAGGTTTAGCGATTACAGCGATTCTCTTCGTTCCTATTGCTATTGCGATTAAACGCGAAAGCCCAGGCCCGATTTTTTTCGCTCAAACGCGCTGCGGTTGGATGGGAAAGCGGTTTAAAATTATTAAATTTCGTTCTATGTGCGTCGATGCGGAGGCGCTTAAAAATAAAATCCCTAACCAAGCAAAAGGGGCGATCTTTAAAAATCAAAACGATCCCCGTATTACCAACGTAGGACGTTTTTTGAGGCGCACTAGTCTTGACGAACTTCCTCAATTTTGGAATGTTTTACGAGGAGAGATGAGTTTAGTGGGAACTCGTCCGCCAACTCCCGATGAAGTAGAACGATATGAAGTCCCCGAATGGCAGCGTCTTGATGTCAAACCAGGGATGACGGGAGAATGGCAAGTCAACGGGCGATCGCGAATTAGCAATTTTGAAGAGGTTATCAAACTAGATTTGCGATATCAACAGAATTGGAGTCTTCAATACGATTTACAATTAATTTTAAAAACTCTTTTAATATTGTTTCGTAAAAATAGTGGGGCTTTTTAAGAGACTGGGAAAAACGTCAGATGACACATTGCAAAAAGAATTTCGGCTTCGGGTTAAAACTAACTTAGAAGCTTTAGTGGAAGTTTTGCAATGGTTCGATCGCATGACTGAATCCTTCGTGTCAGAAAAATGTCGTTGGGCGTGTAAATTGGCATTAGCCGAAGGATTTACTAATACAGTTCGTTACGCGCATCAAAATATGCCAGATACAACCCCTATCGACCTTGAAGTTCAAATATTTAAAGATTATTTAGAAATTCGTATTTGGGATTGGGGTTTACCATTCGATTTACACGCCAAACTCGACGATTTGCGCGGTAGCCAAAACGATCCCCTCGAAAAAGAAAGCGATCGCGGGTTATTCTTTATGCAGGAACTAACTGACGATCTTCAATACATTCGGGCATCCGAAAAACGCAATTGTTTGGTTATGAAGAAGAAATTTTAAAAGAGATTCAAACTAACACTTCTGGTTGGTAGCGAATACCAGCTTGTTTGAGACGGCGTACAGCTTCTCCTAAGCGATCGCGATCGGCAATTAAACTAATCCTAACGTACCCTTCGCCGCCTTCTCCAAAGGCATTGCCAGGAGTAACTACCACTCCTGTTTTCTCTAAAACATCCAGCGCGAAATCAGTAGAATTACTTCCTACCGGACAAGGAACCCAAAGATACATGGTGGCTTTTGAAGGAGGAATCTTCCAACCTAATCGAGCAAATTCTTGAATCAAAAAATCGCGGCGATCGCGATAGCGGTCTTGAACTTGTTTAATATAAATATCGGGTAACTGCAAAGCGGTTTCGGCGGCGGTTTGAATAGCGGCAAAAATCCCATAATCGAGGTTAGTTTTTAGGGTGCGCAATCCTTGGATAATATCGGAATTGCCAACCACAAATCCCACTCGCCAGCCTGCCATATTGTAAGTCTTGGACAGAGTATGAAATTCAACGCCAATTTCTTTTGCGCCAGGAATTTCTAACAAACTCGTCGGTTGATAGCCATCAAAAGCTAATTCTGCGTAACAAAGATCGTGAACGAGCATAATCTCGTAATGACGAGCAAATGCTACAACTTCCTCAAAAAATTCCCTTGGGGCAGTTGCTGTGGTCGGATTGCTCGGATAATTAAAGTACAATATCTTAGCTTGTCGTGCGACTTCCTCTGGAATTGCCGATAAATCGATTAACCAGTTTTGTTCGGCTTTGAGGATTAAAGGATGTATCTTACCGCCTGCAATTAAAGGGCCGCGAAAATGAGGCGGATAAGAAGGACTGGGAACGAGAACTACATCGCCTGGATTAATATAAGCAAGGGCAAGATGAGTCAGTCCTTCTTTCGATCCTAATAATGGTAAGGCTTCGCTGTCGGAATTGAGATCGACGTTGTAGCCACGTTTATACCAATTAGTAATTGCGCGACGAAAACTCGCCGTTCCCTCAAAAGGAGGATAGCCGTGATTTTGACCGATCGAAAGCGCTTCAATAGCCGCTTGAATAACTGGCTCAGGCGCAGATCCATCGGGATTTCCCATCCCTAAATCTATCAAATCTATTCCTTGTTCTCTCGCTCGTGCTTTGAGTTCGTCAAGACGAGCAAAAACATAGGTAGGTAAAGCTTTTACGCGATCGGCACGGCTAATCCAATTTACACTCATTGCTACGGATTGATACAAACAGGAATGCACATAAACAACTATTGTCGCATTCAAAGGTTCCTCTAAACCAGTTTACGATCTTATTTTTTTACGACCATAGACTGATGACTAGATAATTCGTAATTCGTCGCTGCTCAAAAGCTTCGCTCCGTGCGCGGCGGTACGTCTTTCAGACGGGCTACAAAAGACGTAATTCGTAATTAACGCATTTCAATTACGAATTGTCGCGAATGTAGCTTGACTTAAAAGCGGAAATCCTAACTTTTCTCGTTGTTGAACGTATAATTGAGCCACTTGTCTTGCTAATTGACGAATTCTGCCGATGTAGCGGGTTCTTTCGGCTACAGCAATGACACCTCTAGCATCTAACAAATTAAAGGCGTGAGAGCATTTTAAAACAAAATCGAGACTCGGCATTACTAACTCGCGATCGATCAGTTGTTTGGCTTCCTGTTCGTAAAGATTAAACAAATTAAACAGCAAATCTGGATTTGATGCCTCAAAGTTATAGGTACACTGTTCTATTTCTGCTTGTAGAAAGATATCGCCATAACTAATGCGATCGTTCCAGCGAATTTTAGTAATGGCATCTACATCCTGGAGATACATCGCCAATCTCTCCAAACCGTAAGTAATCTCAATGGAAACTGGACGACAATCAATTCCGCCGCATTGTTGGAAGTAGGTAAACTGGGTAATTTCCATTCCATCGAGCCAAACTTCCCAACCAGTCCCCCAAGCGCCAACGGCTGCATCCTCCCAATTGTCCTCCACAAAACGAATATCGTGGTCTTCGGGATGAACGCCTAATGCTCTTAAGGAATCCAAATAAATTTCTTGAATATTATCTGGCGAAGGTTTGATCAGGACTTGGTACTGATAGTAATGCTGAAAGCGGTTAGGATTTTCGCCGTAGCGTCCGTCTGTCGGTCTGCGACACGGTTCGATATATGCAACCGACCAAGGTTCGGGGCCTAACGCTCTTAAAAATGTATGAGGATTTTTAGTACCCGCTCCCTTCTCTATATCGTAGGGTTGAACGATTAAACATCCGCGATCGCTCCAGAATTGATTTAAGGTGACGACGATTGACTGAAAACTGATAGACACTTTTTCTACTCGATTTTAATTCGATATTTAATATAGCAATCCTACTTCATTTGTGAAAAAAGTTTTTTTGTTAATTAACCACTCCAGACGCAGAGAACGCCGAGAAAGAGAAAACAGAGGGGTTTTCACGATTTGACAAGCCTTTTCGCGCGAGCAAGATGCTCGCACTACAACATTCACGAGCCATTTAGACTCGTTATATCTAAAGGTTTTAATATACTCAAAAAATAAATACTAATTTAAGTTGCCAACTCTTCGATTGGGGGCGAACAATCTCAATTTGTCGGATAAATTCTCGAAAATAAAAACGTCGCTCTGCTTCCGATAAATCCAACCAAAATTGAGGAAAAGAAACAGCCTGAGCAATTATTTTTAAATCTCCAGGCGGTAAGCGATCGCGTTGTTCGTTCAATCGAGCAATTTCGGTTTGTAGTTTATATCTTCGTAATTGTGCCGTCTCTTCATCCAATATTCCTTGGTCTTTTAAGGTCGATAATTGTTCGATAATTGCTTGTTTTTTTTCTAATTCTGCCTTTAGATTTTCTTTGATTTTATTGGGGTCTGGTAAGTTTAACTGCGCGACGGTACGGGGTAAATCTTCACAAATGCGATCGATAGTCTTTTCTAAAACTTCTTGATAGGAAATGGCAGAACATTTATGTTGCAGAGGACAAGTCATCGGACGTAAATAGAGATATTCTTGTTTTTTTCCTCTGGTAGTTACGCGGGTAATTGTCATATTAGATTGACATTTCTCGCAGATAACTAAACCCGCCAGAGAACGCGGAGCGCTAGCAGTACGAGATGGTAAATTGCCGTTACGACGCAGCAAGCGATCGATTTGAGCGGCTTCTTCTCTCGATATAATAGGAATGTGGGTATCGGGAATAATTTCGTTATTTTGATAGGCAAGATCGCCGCGATAAACAGGGTTAGTTAACCAATTTTTTCCA
The DNA here is from genome assembly GCA_025454425.1 of Hydrococcus sp. Prado102. GTDB lineage: Bacteria > Cyanobacteriota > Cyanobacteriia > Cyanobacteriales > Microcystaceae > Hydrococcus. Next base: position 15,032 of record JALOOL010000114.1, read on the forward strand.
GTAGAAACCGATATTTTTTTGCCGTATCTTTTTTCTAAATAGCGAACTGCACCGCGCAAAGAACCAAATAATAAAAAACGCTCGAAAAACTCTTTAACGACTGGAGCGGTACTGCGATCGACAATATAACGATCTTTTCCGCGACGGTATCCATAAGGTGCTTTTCCTGGCGGTGGCAAAGCTTTGAGACGATTGCGAGCGTGTCCTTTTTTTAGATTGTTATGGCGTTTAAAAGTTTCTATTTCTTGTAATATTTTAGTTAAACTGGCGCGAAGATCGTTATTCCTAATATCTTTAAATTGAGAAGACCGATAATCTTGTTCGGTGGCGACGATTTCTATTCCAAGTAGTTCGATTTGAGTCATGCGATCGCTCACTTCTTCAAGAGAATCTCCAAGTTCTTCTAAGCGACGAATTAGTAAGCAATCCGGTGGAGAATTTTGACAATCTTCTAATAGTTGTAATAACTGTTGGCGCTTTCCTAAATCTTGATACAATTTATCGATCTCTTGTTTCCAAATAGATATATTAGGCGCAGACTCTAGGAGAGGATCGCTATAAGAATAAGCGATAATTTTCATTTATATTAAACATAAAAGTTGTATTATTATTACTATGCTAACGACAAAGCTACGGCGTAAGAATAATACCTATATGTTGGGTTGAGGAAGTAAACCCAACCTACAGAGCAGACTAGAATAGTAAAAAGCCTCAATGGGGCGACGTACTAACATCTAGGTACACTTTCTCTAAAACATGGTTACGCTTCTAA
>JALOOL010000436.1 GCA_025454425.1 Hydrococcus sp. Prado102
CGCTGTACTCGCGAAATATCGCCGAATTCGTCATAGCGAAAGCGCAAAAATTGAATGGCTTTGTTGCCGTCGAGATGTTGTTCTCCTTCTTTTAAATTAATGTAGAGGTGTTGGCTATCGTCTTGATATTTCATATCTTTGGGAACATAAACCGTAACTCCGCCCAAAGCATCGATGAGTTTTTCTACACCTTGAATGTTGACTCGAACGTAACGGTCGATTGGTACGCCGCCTAAAAGCTTGCTAATCGACTCTGCGGCTAAGGCAGGGCCGCCGTAATAGTTGGCTTCGTTGACTTTTCTGATACCGTGTCCTTCAATCTCAGCTTGCGTATCGCGGGGAATGGAGAGGACGGTTACGGTTTCTTTTTGAGGATCGAACCGCAGCAAAAGCATGGTGTCGGAAAGTCCTTTAAAAGAATTGACCAAAGCGTGATAGCCCAAATCTTCCTTTGGTCTTTCTTCTTCTTCTAAATCTGAGGTTAGAACTTTGGTTCCCAGCACTAAAATGTTAACGGGACGGCTAAGTTGTGGGAGGTTGAGGCTTTTATAGGAAATAGTTTCCTCTTGATTAAAAACTGCTTCCTCTGTTTGGGAAAGGTTGGTTTGTTTTAAGGGGGTTGAGGATAGAGAGACAGCCAAAATCGCTCCGGCTGTCGCTGAAAGCATTGCCACTCCAGTCAATCCTAAGCCAATTAACAGCCAACTAGCTCGAAATTTTTTGCCACTTGTCTTTTTATTTTGCGTTCCAGTAGTAGGTCGATCGTTGTTTTTAGCTGACACGGGCTGCCTCACACCTCAAAAAAATTATTATTTAGTATGCACTTAAAAGCTAACGCAAACGACTATTAACTCAAGCAATCCAGATTGACTTAGTTAATATCGTAGCCGTTTAAAAGTTAGTTTTTGGATAAATCATTATAAAGTATTGGCTAATTCGATTAGACTCTCTAGATATTACTCGGTTCCTGAAAAATAGAAATTTTGTAATTAAGCTAACAGGCATTTAAATTGGTGACAAATTTTAGGGAATAGGGAGGTGTAGAGACGCTCTCATGAAAGCGTCTGTACGGGAGTAAGCATGGTTAATGAGCAATCGTTAAACAGGGGCAATGAAACAGTTTAAATGCGCAACAGACAAATGACACAAAGAGCAAACAAGCGATCGCTTCTGCTGCAAAGTTAGGGCGCGATCGCATTTTGACCTTACTATTCTATTTTGGCTTATCATAAGAAAATTTGTCTTCTTTTAGGCGAGATAGTAAGAGCGATCGCCCTCTTGTAACTTTATTTTGCGCGATCGCCGCTCAAAAAGCACTCATTTGCTTTCTAGCTTAGGTCGTCAAAGCTATGGACGAATTTGTTGGTTTGTGAGTTAATAGAGATCGGGTTCAATAATAAGGTAATTACGAATTCTTAATGCCTAAAGTTAGTGTTTGTATTCCGACTTACAATCGAGCTAACTTCCTGATTTATTCAGTTAATAGCGTTCTTCAACAAACTTATTCGGATTTTGAATTAATTATCTGCGATGATGGTTCTCCAGATAATACTTCCGAGGTCGTCAGTCAGTGGAATGACTCTAGAATTCGCTACATCAAGCATCCTAAAAATATTGGGCGCAGTAAAAATATGCGCTCTGGATTTGAAGCAGCTACGGGAGAATACTTCATTAAATTTGACGATGATGATGGACTTACACCAGAATTTTTAGAAAAAACTGTTGCTATTTTAGATGCAGAATCAGAGATCGATTTTGTCTGTACTAATCACTGGATTATCGATCGCAATCACAACAAAATTGAATCGGCGACGCAAGAAAATTCTGCGAAGTGGGGAAAAGATAAATTAAAACCAGGAGTAATTCCCGATTTAATGTGGCAAACTTTTCAATATCAAAGTTTGCAAGTGGGTTCGACACTTTTTCGTCGCGCTTGTCTTGAAGAAGTCAATTATATGCGTCCCGAAGCCGATGGGTGCGAAGATTTCGATCTCTTGGTGCGATTATCTATTGCTCAAAAACAAGGCTATTTTTTACCAGAATTTTTAATGGAATATCGCTTTCATGGCGGACAAACTAGTCTAGGGCAAAATCTTCATTTTTTAGAATCAAAACTTTTTTGTATTAATAGCTATCGCTTTCGAGACGAGCAATTAGAGCAACAGCGCCTGATTAAATTAGCACAAACCAAACAAGATTTGGGATTAAGATTAATTGAAAAAGGAGAAACCAAAAAAGGTCGCAAATTATTACGAGAATCAGATTTGGTTTTAGGGCAATCTCGCCGCGCAGCTTTGGGATTAATGGTTTCTTATTTACCGACTAATTTTCGGCACTTAGTCTTTCAAGGTTTCCGTCAAACGCGTCCCAAAGATTATACAGAACAAGTCCGAGATGCCCAGAAGATGAAATAGAAATTTGGCGATCGCTTTTTAACTTAATGGAGCAAGAATTCCCCGTCCAAATTCAAGGAGAATTGGCGATCGCATCTAATTGTTGCCAATTTTTAATCCTAATTTTACCGCCACGCTGATAAGCGATCGCGCTTTTAAGCGTCTTCATCAAGCGCACGCATTCTTCATAAGTAATGCCAACGCTGCGAGCCATTTGATAATAAGGAAGCTTAACTTTCAAATATTCGCCATCTGAAGTTATTTCGGTTCCGTAGCGCGAAGCGTAATATTGAATGAATCGTATCAATCGCACGATCGCCCGTTCCGAAACTAATCCGTGTATAGTGTCGTGAAGTTGTTGTAGGCGCTGATTGAATACCTCTAGAATGTGCAATGCTACTTCAGGAGTTTGCCCGATTGTATCGAGTAAAGCGTCTCTTTTGACGGTCAGTACTTGAGAATTTACTTGGGCAATAACCGTAGCTGGCGCAATCCCATTACCAAAAATAGCGGGAGCCGCAAACATTTCTCCGGCATTAATGATGCGTACTAGCGTTTCTTTGCCAGTCGCAGCAGTTTTTTTAATTTCTACCGTTCCTTCAACTAAAGCATACAGTTGAGCGGGCAAGCGATCGCCTTCGTGCATGATGATTTCGTTACTTTGATAAACCCGCAACCAACTGTGAGGCTGCAACCGTATGAGAGCGGAAACATCCAGAGGCTTTAATACTTGTACTTGCGCTAGTTGTTCGATAGTTGCTTGCATGATTTGTATAAGCTTGCTCATAAGCTGTTATTCATTAATTTCGATCGCCCAAAAGCTTTGCTGCAAGAGTTCTAGCCTTCAAAAATCCCCATTTAAATGCGTGTCAGCTTATTCAGCGATTAATTGAAACGAGATACTAATGTTTAGTGTCTTTAAAGCGTACTACGATCGCAAATGAATTAGGACGGCGATCGATAAAAAAAGTAGGAAAAGTAGGAAAAGTAGGGAATTTGACTCAAACACTTGAATATCGCGTTGCTCTGCGATAGTTTGATAGGTAATCTTCTCAAAATAAATAGGAGAAAATATGAAGGTGTCCTATTTTTAAATCTACATAGTTCGTTTTTTTTAGCGCCGACTTCCGACTTCAAAAATCGATCGCTGATAACTGAAATTTGTATTTGCACCTAAGCCGCATCCATACGGTCAGAATCAACCATTGGTAGTTGACAAATTTACAATGGCAGTAATTATTATGAGCAAAAATATTTTAATGGTTCCTATTCAATTAAATGCTTCATTTATTTCAGCGCAAGAATATCCTTCAGTCATCGAACCAATGGCAGAATTCTCTCGCTTCCCTTATTTTGATAGCGAGCGATATGTCAATCCAAATGTTGCTAACATCAGTGAAGAAATTGTCTCTCAATCATTCCACGATCGCGAGTTTCAACTCAAATCCGGCTGTCATTTACATTGGGCGCTACCGGATGCTTTGACTAGAGGTGAAAGCGATTCACAAGGTAACATTACTTTTCCTATAGTTCCCGATCGCTGGTTAATAATTAGGACAAAGAATGATGTAGTCCAGAAACAGTGGATAGTTGAAAGTGATTATCTCTACTCTCCTGGAACCAGTGTTCCACTAAATGCGATTGTTTATCCATACAAAGATTCAACTCACCCACAGCCATTTCGATATATGGGTCGGTCGTATGAACTGGAGACTTCAATAACACTGGATGAGTGGCTACAATTTGGTGATAATGACTCAAATGAATTCAAATATTTAAATAAACTTTATCTAAATAAACTCGCTAATGATGGTCTTACTGCGGTTGGTTGTGGCGAACCATGCTTAGCAGCTTTTTATCCTAACTGTCATAGCATTTTTAGCTTTTATGATAATGAACCTCCTACAGATTTAAATGGGGTGCAATATTACGTAATTGGCAAGTATAGCGATATAAAGTTGGACTGTTTGCGGACTCTCATTATCAACTCGAAAGGGCTACAAACATATCAAATATTACAAGAGGTATTGCAAGAA
>JALOOL010000115.1 GCA_025454425.1 Hydrococcus sp. Prado102
ATTCTCAAGGGACAGTTGTCCTCACGACCGAACCCATCGCGACAGTAGCTCGCACTCCTCTCTTGACTCAATCGGGCTGTAGATAGTTTAATCAAAGTGAAAATTAAATTATTGAAAAGAAGCAGACGATTTTGTCGTTTTGTCCGAAGCGCTTACTAAAATTTATATTTATCGCTGTTTTAGGGTTATTATTGAGCCTTAAACTGCCTTCGCTGCTACCCATTCAAGCACAGCAACCTATCGAAACTCAGAGTTCGGCATTTTCTTTGGTGCAGACAGGTAAACAATACTATGATGCGGAACAGTTTTCTGAAGCAGTACGAGTTTTAGGACAAGCCACCAAGGTTTATGAAGCTGAAGGAAATATCCTCAAGCAAGCTCAAACACTTTCCTGGATGTCGTTGGCTCAACAAAAGTTAGGACAGTGGCAAGAAGCTCAAGAAGCAATTAATCTGAGTCTATCCTTATTAGAAACAGCGCCACAAACAAAAGAGCGATTGTCAGTTTTTGCCCAGGTTTTAAATAATCAAGGTCTTTTATTCTTAGCGCGAGGACAAGCCGAAAATGCGCTGGAAACTTGGCAAGAAGCAGAAAAGCTTTATACTCAATTAAACGATCGCGTTGGCATAACGGGCACTCAAATTAATCGATCGCAAGCTCTCGAAACGCTAGGATTTTATCGGCGATCGTGCAATACAGTCTTTAAAGCTTTTAAAATTAAAAATATCCAATGTGAAGAACTCACTTCAGATTCTTTAAATAGCGTTCTTAAAACCTTGCAAAGCCAACCTAAATCGCTTCAAATTATCGGGTTGCGAAGTTTGGGTAACGTCCTTCGTTTGTTGGGTAAATTAAACGAATCTCAAACGATTTTAGAGAAAAGTTTCGCAATTGCTCAAGAATTGCGATCGTCTTCAGATGAAAGTAAAAGCTTACTTGCTTTAGGCAATACCCAACAAGCATTTACTAATCGAGCCAAAGATCTAAAACAATTTGATTTAACTCAAATCTCTGCTCTCAAAGCGATAGATTACTATCGACAAGCAACCACAATTGCTCAGTCACCCAATAATTCTCTAACTATTCTTCAGGCACAACTCAATGAGTTAAGTTTGTTAATCGAACTCGAACAATGGTTGGATATCGAAAAATTATTGCTAACAATTCGAGAAGAAATCGCTCGTTTACCAGCTAGCCGTACTTCAATTTATTTAAAAGTAAATTTCGCTCGAAATTTAGTAAATTTAAAAGAGAAACAGCAAAATAATCTTTTTTCGTGGCAAGACATCGGCAATCTTTTCAACCTTGCCGCCGAGCAAGCCAAAAGTATAGAAGATAAACGGGCAGAATCTTATGCACTTGGCTATCTCGGTCAGTTGGAATACAATCACAAATTGTCAAATTTGTCAAGCATTCAAGCGCTGCTAGAGCGATCGCTTGCCCTCGCACAAACGGTAAATGCGTCAGAAATCGCCTATCGATGGCAATGGGAACTCGGACGCATCTATCGCGATCGCCAAGAAAAAGAACGGGCGATCGCAGCATATCAAGCCGCTTTTGATACGCTTCAGATTTTACGCGGCGATTTAATAGTTCTCAATCAAGAAATTCAATTTTCTTTTCGCGAACAAGTAGAACCCGTCTATCGAGAATTTGCTGAATTACTATTAGAATCGCAACCTTCACAAGAAGATCTTAAAAAAGCGCGTTTGGCGATCGAAGCGCTTCAGATAGCAGAACTTGACAACTACTTTCAAGATGCTTGCGCCAATCCCAAAGAAACAATTGAAGGAGTCGATCCGCAAGCAGCAGTTATTTATACTGTCATCTTACCAAAACGCTTAGAAGTCATCTTTTCGCGACCCGATGGAACGTTGCAACTCTATAGCAATATCGTCTCTCAAACAGAAGTAGAAAACACGCTCTTAAACCTTCAGAAAATGCTGAGAGAACCGGATCGCCTTCGAGATGTCCAAGCACTTTCCCAACAAGTTTATCGCTGGTTAATCGCACCTTTTGAAAAAGAACTAGACGGTAAAATTCAAACTTTAGTCTTTGTTCTCGATGGGGTTTTACAAAATGTTCCGATCGCAGTTCTTTATGATGGCAAGCAGTATTTAGCCGAACGGTATGCAACGGTTGTAACGCCTGGATTGCGGCTATTCGGTTCCAAACCTTTTGCGCGACCTTTTGAGGCTTTAGTGACGGGAATCAGCGAAGAACGCCGCATTAGAAAACAAAATTTTACTGCTCTCAACTACGTACAAAATGAATGGAAAGCGATTCAATCCGTTGCACCAAGCGAGGCACTATTCAACGCAAAATTTACTAAAACTAACTTTGAAAAAGAATTAAATACTCGTCCTTTTTCCGTCGTTCACATCGCTACTCACGGTCAATTTAGTTCCGATCCTGAAGGGACTTTTCTTTTACTGTGGGATCGCGTTCTCAACGTTAGAGAGTTGGATAACTTACTGCGACCTAGAAACCGTCTGGAGCCGGAGATTGTAGATTTGCTCGTGTTAAGTGCTTGCGAAACAGCCGCAGGAGATAAACGAGCGTCTTTGGGATTGGCTGGGGTTGCGGTGCGAACGGGCGCACGCAGTACTTTAGCGACTTTGTGGCAAGTTAACGATGAATCTACTGCTGCGCTAATGAGTTTATTTTATCAAAAGTTGAGCGATCCCGCGATCGCAAAAGCAGAAGCCCTACGACAAGCACAACTCGAACTCTGGAAAAATACTGCTCAAGATTGGCAAGTTCCCTTTTTTTGGGCTTCTTATGTTTTAGTAGGAAATTGGCTTTAACAGTAATCAGTGATAGAGACGCGATATATCGCGTCTGTACATCAGTTATCAGTGGGTAGAATTCGGGAGTCAGAAGTTCAGTAAAAGCTAATATAGCGAATATAATAAATTATTGATTTTTTTTGTGGCGATCGCGCTCAATTTTCACTCCTCATTTTAATTTGCATTTTCATTAATGTTTCAATCTGATGAATCTTATAATTTCTTCGATCTATCTTCAATCGACTGGGAACAATTAGCCCAGGAATATATCACTTCTTTTCGCTCTAATAAAGTTGCAGAATCGGGGGGATATTATCAATCTAAATTAACAGGAGAACCTAAAATTCCTGCTTCTGTTCGACTGCGCGACTATCAACAAACTGCGGTACTTAGTTGGTTGCGCAATAAAGGACGAGGAACGCTCAAAATGGCGACGGGAAGCGGTAAAACTATTGTCGCACTCGCGATCGCAACCGAACTTTATCAAAAAATTAATTTACAAATTCTTTTAGTCGTTTGTCCTTATTGCCATTTAGTAACGCAATGGGCAAAAGAATGCGAAAAATTTAATTTAAATCCTCTTCTCGCTTTTGAGAACGTTCGCAATTGGCAAAGCCAACTATCGACTCAGCTTTATAATCTTCGTTCTGGCAATCAAAAATTTTTAACGATTATAACTACTAATTCCACTTTAATTGGAGAGGGATTTCAATCGCAACTCAAATTTTTTGGCGATCGCACCTTTATTGTAGGCGATGAAGCGCATCATCTCGGTTCGGCTCGTCTAGAAGAAAGTTTACCAAGAAAGATTGGATTGAGGCTAGCGCTATCAGCTACGCCAGAAAGACATTTTGATGAAGAGGGAACCGAAGCATTATTAAGCTATTTTGGAGAAATTTTACAGCCTGAATTTACCTTAGCTGATGCCATCGAGCGAGGAGCATTAGTTCGTTATTATTATTATCCTGTTTTGGTAGAATTAACCGCTTCTGAAGCTTTTACTTATGCTAAATTAACGCAACGAATCGGTTGGGCATTAAACGATAATAAGGTTTGGGCGAATAACGATACATTAACGTCGTTATTAATGCAGCGATCGCGATTGATTGGAGCCGCAGCTAATAAATTAGATGCTTTGCGAAATATCATGAGCAAACGCTTGCATACCCATTATACACTTTTCTATTGTGGCGATGGATATGTAGAGAATGATTCTATTTATTCCCGTCAATTAGAAGCAGTTACGAGAATTCTAGGTACTGAATTAGGCTATCGAGTTAATACTTATACTTTTGAAACGTCGCTTGCAGATAGAGAAAAAATTCGACAACAATTTGAAAAAGGTGAGTTGCAAGGATTAGTTTCTATTCGTTGTTTAGATGAAGGAGTCGATATACCAGCTATTCAAAATGCTGTGATTTTAGCTAGTACTGGAAATCCTCGTCAATTTATTCAGCGTCGGGGGAGAATATTGCGTCCGCATCCTGGTAAAACACACGCGACCTTATTCGATACAATTGTTATGCCACCCGATTTAGAACGCGAAATTTGGGAAGTCGAGCGCAATCTTTTACGAAAAGAATTGAAGCGTTTTATTGAGTTTGCTAATTTAGCAGAAAATGCGCAAGAAGCAATAAAGCAATTAAAACTTATTCAGGATAAATATAGCTTATAACAATAATTGTAGGTTTTTCCTTCTGCTGTTCTAAAATCTGGGATTTTTTTGAGTTCTTCAATTAGATTGTTTTTCATCTTTATTTGAGCTAAATTGAACCTCTTAATATTCTTCGAGCCATTCTTTAGTTTCTTCATCTAACCAAAATGACGAGCGATCAATTGTAGAACCTGCTTTTTCCTTGCTGGAGTCAGCCTCGCCCGTCTATCCTGGTAAAAGGAGTAAGTTGGGATTTGGCATGAGCGATCGTTCGGAACGTTTAATCAAAATAGCTGTAGTTGGCGACATACACGATCGCTGGGAAGAAGAAGATAATCTAGCCCTACAACATTTAGGAGTCGATTTAGCCTTGTTTGTAGGGGATTTTGGCAATGAATCTGTAGAAGTGGTTCGCCGCATTGCTGCCCTTGAGATTCCTAAAGCTGCCATCATGGGCAATCACGATGCTTGGTATAGCGCCTCAGCTTGGGGACGCAAGCAGTGTCCCTACAATCGCGAACGAGAGGATCGGGTACAACAACAACTCGATCTACTCGGCGATGCACACGTTGGCTACAATAAATTAGACTTCCCTGAGTTGCAATTATCGATCGCAGGCAGTCGTCCTTTTAGTTGGGGCGGCGATGAGTGGAAAAATAGAACTTTTTTACGCGATCGCTACGGCGTGAATAACTTTGAAGAATCTACTGCTAAAATTGTTGCGGCTGCTACTCAAACAGCCTTCGATACCGTCATTTTCCTCGCTCATAACGGCCCGGTTGGTTTGGGAGAAGCCCCAGAAGATATATGCGGTCGAGATTGGGAACCGTTGGGAGGCGACCACGGCGATCCAGATTTTGCCGATGCGATCGAACGAGTACTAGATTCTGGTAAAACGATTCCTCTCGTCACCTTCGGTCATATGCACCATCAACTCCGTCATACGCGATCGCAATTGCGGACGGCAGTGACGACTTCCCCACAGGGAATTGTTTATTTAAATGCAGCTAGCGTCCCTCGCATTATCGAACGTGCTGAAGACAAGGAACGCTTGCGTAATTTTTCAGTGGTTTCTTTACGAGATGGCGCTGTCGAACAAATTTCTTTAATTTGGGTAGGACGAGACTTTTCTGTGGTTAGCGATCGTTTGCTTTACCATCGCGATCGCTCGGTTCTTAAAAGTGCGTAGGATCGATGGCACAAGCTTTGTTAAAATAGAGTTCGTGCTACTGGGAGAGGTGGCAGAGTGGTCGATCGCGCTCGACTTGAAATCGAGTGAACCGAAAGGTTCCGTGGGTTCAAATCCCACCCTCTCCGTTAATCTACAATGGTAAAGAAACCATTTAGATCGAGTTAATAATGAGTGTCGAGAGTCTATCTCAAACAACTCCCCACGATTACCATCCCGTCATTATTCGCTTAGAAGAAGTGTTTAAAATTTACGGGGCTGGGGAAACGGAAGTTCGCGCCCTTTCTGAGGTAAATTTAATTATCGAGAAAGGAGAATACTGCGCGATTATGGGAGCATCAGGGTCGGGTAAATCAACCATGATGAACATTATCGGCTGTCTCGATCGCCCTACTTCAGGACGCTACTATCTCGATAACTTAGATGTCTCAAAGCTTCCAGATACTGAGTTAGCCACGATTCGCAATCGCAAAATTGGCTTTGTCTTTCAGCAATTTCATTTATTGCCTCAGATGACGGCATTAGAAAATGTTATGCTGCCAATGGTTTATGCAGGAATCTCCCAAATCCAAAGACGCGATCGCGCAGTTGAAGCTTTAACGCGAGTTGGGTTAGAAAATCGCCTCAACAATAAACCCAATCAACTCTCTGGCGGACAGCAACAAAGAGTCGCGATCGCGCGTGCAATTGTTAATAATCCTCTTTTATTACTAGCAGACGAACCCACGGGGGCGCTGGACTCTCAAACAACTCGCGAAGTTTTAAATATTTTTGACGAACTTCATACCAGCGGCATCACAATTGTCATGGTTACTCACGAACACGAAGTCGCGAGGCATTGTCAGCGTATTATTTGGTGCCGCGACGGACAAGTCGTACATCCCTATCTTACCCCCGAAGAAATGCTTCAAGTAGTTGTTACTTAGCTGTAATGAAAACTCAGTACTATACCGCAACTAGTTTAGATGGATTTATTGCCGATTCCCACAACTCCCTCGATTGGTTATTTCAATTTGGTGAAGTTGAAGGAGATAGCTAAAGCTTATTAGACCTATGGGCAAAAGTCTTAAGAATTGACGCTTAAGAATGAAAGGATTTTGGATGAAAGGATTTTGGATTGAGGAATTTTATATTTATGCCCAGGAATTTTATATTTATGCCCATAGGTCTATTGATAACTTGGTTACTGAAAATATCAGCCCATAAAATTATTCTGATTTCTGTCTTGTTTAAGAGCTTTTTCTATCTCTTGAATTTCTTGCCAACGAATTTCAAGTTTTTCTTTTTCTAATTTGAGAGAAGCTTCTAATTCTTGAATTTGTTCTCGCTGAGTTTCTACTTCTAAATATCGACGAGTTAAATCTAAACTTTGAGCCGTTATTTCCTGCCGCCACTCCTCGATCCTAGCTTGTTCTTCTCGAACGAATTCTGGCGTAATCGAACTAACACTTAAATATTGTTGAAGTAAATTAATTACCCAATCTTTTGCATTTTTAACCTCAACAATTTGCCTATTTTCATCTAGTTCGACTAACACCAATAAATCCTCACACAAACCATTTTCTTTGCCAATAGGTAATACTTCCGAAGTATCGATCTCCCAACAATTATCCGATCGCTGGCGAGCCAATACCTGAAGTTCGATTGCACCTGATGTTATATTTTTATTGACTTGAGCTAGGTATAACATAACCTATTGGTCAGGAGTCATGAAAAGACGTAAAAATTTACGCCTAATTAATGAAAAACAACGGACAACTGACAAGTATGACATTAAAGTCCTTTCAGATGTTGCAAGCGCTCTCGCAGAATTTCAGCTTGTTTTTGAGCTTCTGCTAAAGCTTCTCTTGCTCCCTCAACTACTTCAGGGCGCGCTCTGTTAACAAAGCTTGGATTGTCTAAACGATCGCTTAGCGTTTTTATTTCTCCTTCTACTTTACTTAAGTTTTTTTCTAGTTTAGTTTGAAGCGCTTCTATGTCAACAATTCCGGTTAGGGGAATTAAGATTTGAACCGTGCCAAAAACGCCAGCAATAACTTGCCCGATGTCTTCAGTTAGCGCCGATGTAATTGTTAAGTGTTCGACTTTAGGAAGAGTTTGAAGATAAGTTTTACTTGATTCTAGAATAGAACGTTCTTCTTCGCTTTCAGTTTGAAGAATTACTGAAACTTTAGCGCCTTGTTTAATTTCTAGGGTCGCTCGCAAGTTGCGAATGGTGCGAATCGTACCGAATAGCAGTTCAAAAGCTCGCTCTAAATCGAGGGCGATCGCGCTAGCATCGACTTCTGGATATAATTGTAAGGCAAGTACTTCGTCGGTTGCTTGGGTTAGCGTCTGCCAAATTTCTTCGGTGATGTGCGGCATAAACGGATGCAGAAGCTTGAGTATGCCATCGAGGACATAAGCTAGGGTTTGTTGGGCGACCAGACGAGAACTAGATTGCGCGTCTTGCCAAAGTCGCGTTTTGACGAGTTCGATGTACCAATCGCAAAAATCGCCCCAGATAAACTCGTAGAGTCCTTGTGCTGCTTCTCCTAACCCGTAGGTTTGGATTCGTTCTCTAGTTTGTCGGACGACTTGATGGAAGCGCGAGAGAATCCAGCGATCGCACAATTCTAGCGCCTCTGGTGCGGGTTTCCCTAACTTTTGTGGCGTTTTGCCGTCCAAGTTCATCATCGCAAAACGGGCGGCATTCCAAAGCTTATTCGCAAAGTTTCGCGAAGCTTCTACCGACTCTGAGGTATCGTTAGCGCGATTGTAATCGAAGGTAATATCTTGTCCCGCGCCTACTACTTTACTAATCAAGGTGTAACGTAGGGCATCGGTTCCGTATTTTTCGATCATTAATAAAGGATCGATTCCATTCCCTTTAGATTTGGATTGCTTTTGACCGTTTTCATCCAAAACCAACCCGTGAATATAAACATCCTTAAACGGCATTTGGTTGGTAAAATGACCCGCCATCATGGTCATTCGCGCCACCCAGAAAAAGATGATGTCAAACCCCGTAACTAGGACGCTGGTAGGATAGTAGGTTTTTAAATCGGTCGTTTCTTCGGGCCATCCCATCGTCGAGAAAGGCCACAATCCCGAAGAGAACCACGTATCTAAAACGTCGGGATCTCGTTCTAGCTGGATATTTTCTCCGTATTGTTGCTTGCCTTTTTCCTGCGCTTCTTCCTCGGTATAAGCGACTATAAAAGGCGTGTTGTCTGCAATTGCGCCATTAGTTTCGCTGATGACGTACCAAGCAGGAATTTGATGCCCCCACCATAACTGACGGGAGATGCACCAGTCTTTTAGTTTAACTAACCAATCGCGATAAACTTTCGTCCAGCGTTCGGGGACGAATTGCGGCGAGTTTTGTTGGTCGAGGGATTGTAGCGCTTTTTGGGCGAGGGGTTCGATTTTGACGAACCATTGAGTTGATAGGAGGGGTTCGACGGGAACCTTGCCGCGATCGCTATAAGGGACGGTATGGCGATAAGATTCTATCTTGACTAAATATCCTTCTTCTTCTAACCGCTTAACGACATTTTTGCGGGCGACGAAGCGGTCTTGTCCGGCAAAATCCCCTGCATTTTCGTTGAGAGTGCCGTCTTTGTTCATAATATTGATAAACGGCAAGTTATGACGGTTGCCCATTTCAAAGTCATTGAGATCGTGTGCGGGCGTTACCTTGACGCAACCCGTTCCAAATTCGCGATCGACCAATTCGTCTGCAATAATGGGAATTTCTCGCCCCATAATCGGCAGCGTTACCGTTTTGCCAATAAAACTTTGATAGCGCGTATCGTTGGGATTGACGGCTACTGCGGTATCTCCTAGCATCGTTTCGGGGCGCGTCGTCGCTACTTCGACATAACCCGTCCCATCGGTGAGGGGATAGCGAAAATGCCACAGATTTCCGTCTACTTCTTTCTTTTCTACTTCTAAATCCGATACCGCCGATTGCGATTCGGGACACCAATTAACTAAATAATTGCCTCGATAAATCAATCCTTCTTCATAGAGTCGAACAAAGGCTTCTCGCACTGCTTTAGATAAGCCTTCATCCATCGTAAATCGTTCGCGCGACCAATCTACTGAAACCCCTAGTCGTCGTAGTTGGTTAACAATAGTACCTCCAGATTCTGCTTTCCATTGCCAAGCGCGATCGAGATATTTTTCTCGTCCTAAATCGTAGCGGCTTTTACCTTCTGCTTTGAGTTGATTGTCGAGAATCGTACTGACCGCAATACTAGCATGATCGGTTCCTGGCAACCAAAGCGTATTTTTTCCGAGCATTCTGTGGTAGCGGATTAACGTATCAATTAGGGCACTCTCAAAAGCGTGTCCCATGTGGAGGCTTCCCGTGACGTTTGGCGGCGGAATGACGATACAATAAGTTTCGCCCCCTAGATCGGGATTAGCTTTAAAAACTTGACGTTCTTCCCAGAATTGCTGCCATTTGGCTTCTGTTGCTTTGGGTTCGTATTGCGTTGGCAGAGTCGGTAAGGTTGCGGTCATTGAAAAGATGTTAAGAAGGCTTGAGGTTTTTAGATAGATATTTACAACTACTTCTATTTACTCAGTGTACTATCTTTTCTGGCAATCTCCGCTCGGTGTAAGGGGTTATTTTCCGCACGAGTTCGGGAATTCTTGCAGCCGTTGCCAAACTTTCTCCAATAAATCGGGAGAATCGAGGTTAAACCATTCAATTTCGGGATAAGCGCGAAACCAGGTTCGCTGGCGTTTGGCAAATTGACGGGTATGTAAAACGATTAAATCTTTTGCTTGCGACAAAGAGATAGTTCCTGCAAGATGTTGTTTGATTTCTTGATAGCCCAAGGTTTCTAAAAGTGGCAAATCCCAACCATATTTTTGTCCCAATCTGGCAACTTCTTCGACTAATCCCGCTTCTATCATTTTTTCGGTTCGTCGTTCAATTCGTCGGTCGATCGCGTCTGTCTCGCCATCTAAACCAATTTGTAGAATTGGATAATCGGGAGGATTTTCGCCTTGTTGCTCGGAAATAGGTTTTCCGGTGACGTAAAATACTTCTAAGGCTCTAAGGGTTCTAACTTCATCGTTGGGATGAATTTTTTGAGATGCGATCGCATCGACTTGACACAACATCGCATACAGTTGTCTTTGTCCGAGAAATTGTAATTGCGATCGCAATTCGGGTTGCGGCGACACCCTCGGAATTTTTAACCCCTTAACAATAGACTTAATATACAATCCCGTTCCGCCAACTAAAAGTGGAGTTGGGGAGTCGGGGAGCGTTTTTAAAGTCGAAAGTCGGTGTAGAGACGCGATATATCGCGTAATAACGAAAGTCGGAAGTTTTTTTGAACTTTGAACCGCGTAGCGTTGCGAGGAACGTTGGCGTAGCCCGTCCCTTGGACGTAGCAATCTGAACTTTGAACTACTGAACTCCCGAACTCCTGAACTCCTAATTATTGTTTTTGCTTTTTCTTGATACTGTGCCAGGGTGAGAGTTTCAGTTGGTTCGCAGATATCGATAAGATAATGAGGGATTAATTTTTGCTCTGCGATCGATGGTTTTGCCGTACCGATGTCAAATTCTCGATAAACTTGACGAGAATCGGCGCTAATAATTATTGAATTCAATCTTTGGGCTAATTGCAAGGCTAAACCCGATTTTCCCGTGGCGGTTGCACCGCAGATTACTACTAAAATCTTTTTACCTCAGTTCTTTTGTTATCGATAATATTGGGCACTCTGTTATTTATTCTTGTCCCTATTGTCTTCCCACTTTCGACTTACGTCCAAGGGACGGGCTACGCCAACGACTTCCGACTTCCGACTTTCTCTTATGGCACGAATCCCCAAATTAAAATACGATCGCGGTACTTTAATCCTACATCCACCCCCAAAAGGGAAAGAGTGGCTCGATTTTGCGACTTGGGACGATCGCATTGAAAAATTTCGCGTCAGGGCAATTCACTATCGTCCTTTGATAGAAATGTTACAAGCAACGGGGATAGAATTTCTCGACGAAGCCAAAGAATTTTTGCCTCTCGAACTCGCTGTTAGCTTTGAAAGAGAACCTTATCCCCATCAACAGGAAGCGCTAGACGCATGGAAACAAGCGGGAAGAAAAGGGGTTGTCGTTCTTCCAACGGCGGCGGGAAAAACGTATTTGGCGCAACTCGCCATGCAAGCAACTCCTCGCACGACCCTAGTCTTGGTTCCTACATTAGATTTGATGCACCAATGGTACGCTCAAATTAAGGCGGCGTTTCCCGATATTGAGGTGGGATTGTTGGGAGGAGGATCGCACGATCGCGCGCCAATCTTAATTGCTACTTATAATAGCGCGGCAATTCATTCGGAAGCGTTGGGCGATCGCTATGCACTGTTAATCTTTGATGAATGCCATCATTTACCGACAGATTTTTTTCGTAGAATTGCAGAAGATGCGATCGCGCCTTATCGTTTAGGACTAACGGCAACTCCAGATCGAACCGATGGCACTCATGCAGATTTAGATTCGCTTATCGGGCCTGTCGTCTATCGCAAAACGCCAGAAGATCTTTCTGGCGGCGCTTTAGCAGAACACAAGATCGTCCAGATTAAAGTTAAATTATCGCAAAAAGAACGCGAAAGATACGATAAAGCCATAAAAATTCGCAATGATTTCTTGCGTCAATCGAATATTTCTCTTAGCAGTCTAAATGGTTGGCAACTTTTTGTACAAGCGAGTGCGAGAACGAATGGCGGAAGACGGGCAATGCTATCGCATCGGGAAGCAAAAGAAATTGCGGCGGGAACCGATGCAAAATTGCGAGTGTTAACCGAGTTAATTTACGAACATTATCCCGAATCAATCCTGATTTTTACGAACGATAATGCAACGGTTTACCGCATTTCTCAAGAATTTCTCATTCCTGCGATTACTCATCAAACACCCGTCAAAGAACGCCACGAGATTTTGACTCGCTTTCGGGAAGGCGATTATAAAACCTTAGTAACTTCTCACGTCCTCAACGAAGGCGTTGACGTACCCGATGCACGTATCGCTATTATATTATCGGGAACGGGTTCGACGAGGGAATACGTGCAACGATTGGGTAGAGTCTTAAGGAAGGGAAGCGATCGCAACAAATTAGCAGTTCTCTACGAAGTGATTACAGAAGATACTAGCGACGAAAGAACTTCAGAACGCAGGCGAGGAAACGATGATAAACGCGATAACAAATCCCGACAACTATCATTAATCTACTCGCCAAACGATTCTGCGACAACACCCAAAGCGGCAGATTCATCCGTTGAGTGGAAAACCGACAAGTAATACCATTTTGGATTTTATATTTTTTTGATTTTAAAGGAAAAAAAGCCCTTTCCCCGTTCTAAAGCAAAAAGTCTAATTAGCCCCATCAGTGCGATCGGCTTTGCCGCTATCCTTGGGCGATCGCAGTTGCTTTAAGCTAACTAAAAATAGTATTATGAATAGTTCTGAGTTATTTTAAATTTTTCTAAGAACGAAAATAAAGCTAACTTAAAGGAGAGGCAATGGCGAAACGATTACAAGTTGTATTGAATGAAAATGTCAACAAACTGGGAAAAACAGGAGATTTAGTAGAAGTTGCACCGGGCTACGCTCGAAATTATCTGCTTCCTAGAAAAATCGGCGTAATAGCAACGCCGAGCCTTCTTAAACAAGTCGAGCAAAGAAGAGAAAAAGAAAGACAGCGCCTACTAGCAGAAAAACAAGAGGCAGAATCTCGCAAAACCGCCCTACAAACGATTGGACGCTTAACAATTAGCAAGCCAGTCGGCGAAAAAGAAGCAATTTTTGGAACGGTTACGACTCAAGACGTTGCCGATGCTATTAAAGCAGGAACGGGTCAAGAAGTGGATCGCCGTGGCATTACCGTACCAGAAATCAATCAAACTGGAATCTACAAAGCCCAAGTCAAACTTCACCCCGAAGTTACCGCCGAAGTAGAATTTCAAGTCGTCGCACAATAACAGTAATCAGTTATCAGTAATCAGTTATCAGTAAAATTTAGCATTTAATAACTGATGACTGACTTAGGGGGCTTAATATCTTTAATTAAGAGCCATCCTCACTGATAACTGTTTACTGTTTACTGATAACTGAATTAAAGCGTACTTGAATCGAGACTTTGTGCCTCGGCTGGAGTAAGAGGCAAATGCAATCCACACTCTTGCTTGAGTCCGTGGAAACGAGTATCTCGTTCGTCAGTATCGTCAGCCATTAGCGGTCGGCTCGAATGCCAATCGCCGACCGAGACATAACCTAGATCGAAGAAAGGATGATAGGGAAGATCGCGAGCAGTTAAGTATTCGTACACGTCCTTGGCATTCCAATCCAAAATCGGTAGAATTTTGTAGCGATCGCCCTGTACGTCGAGCCGTCGTAACGTCTTACGATGGTCGGTTTGATCGCTGCGCAATCCTGCTAGCCAAGCCGTTGCCTTAAGCTCTTTGAGCGCGCGTTGCATGGGTTCGACTTTACGAATTTTGTCGTAGCGGTTGAGAGATTCTAAATCATTTTGCGCCCAAAGCCTACCATATATAGCTTCCATACGAGCGGGACTAATGGGAGACTGATAGACTTTAATATTCAGCTTGAGCCGTTCGCTCAACTGTTCTGCAAACTGATAGGTTTCGGCTGGTAAATAGCCCGTATCCACCCAAATAACGGGTATATCGGGCACGATTTGGGTGGCGAGATGGAGCATAACGGCAGCTTGGATACCAAAACTGGTACTCATAACCAAGCCGTCTCCAAAGGTTTGACTCGCCCATTCAATCGCTTGCTCGGCTGTGGCGTTGGCAAGTTGTGGGTTAATTGCGTCTAAATCTAGATGGGGTTTTTCTTGTGAAGCGAGATCGTTCCATTCGTTGAGTTCGCGAGGCGTATTGGAAACCAACGCTAATCCTACTTTTGTAGCTTCGCTTTGGGCATCACTCCGATTCAAATGTGGCATATCGGTTAGTTATTTTCCTTATTGTTTCTATTGTAAATTTGATAGTTGCAGATTTCCTAATAGTTAAGATTGAATTTATCTAATGCTTGAGCGAGTTGAGACGCTGATGAAGCGTCGATTAAATAGATCCTGAAAGGCTCTTGACGACTTAAATAATTGGCGTAAGACGCTTGTAGGTAGGGACGAAACCTAGAATTGTTGGCAATGTAGGTTTCAAAAAATGCCAAAGTCATCGCATTAGCATAACTATTCAAAAGAACGGGATCGGGGAGGGTTAAATTGGGTAAAGAATTGAGTAATTGGGATGCGCCTGCATCCAAAGCAGAAAAATCAACGTGTGCCTGTCCTTCGGATAGCACAAGGTATTTATTGGGAGTGGTTAGCCAAGGAAAAGAGCGAAGTTGCTCGTAAACAGCAGGAGTAGCGGGATCGTAACTCCCCGCTACAATAAAAACGGGGATTTTAATTTGACTTAACCCTTGAGAACCAAAAACGCTGCTGTTGACGGGATTGATAGCAAGGACAGCTTTAACTCGTTCGTCTCGAAAATTATAGTTTTTACGAGGCAATACCAAGGCGCGACACTGTAAGAGAAGCGATAAATTAGGATCCCAATCGCCGCTATTGCAAGCTGTCTGTAAGTTTTCAAAATCGATGCGAGCGCCTGCTACGGCAAGTGCGGTGTAACCGCCAAAAGAATGTCCGGCAACGCCTACCTGTTGGAGATCTAACCTTCCCTCAAATTCCGATTGATTGCGTCTTTCTAATTCGTCGATGACGAAACTGATAT
Source organism: Hydrococcus sp. Prado102 (assembly GCA_025454425.1). GTDB lineage: Bacteria > Cyanobacteriota > Cyanobacteriia > Cyanobacteriales > Microcystaceae > Hydrococcus. Next base: position 15,389 of record JALOOL010000115.1, read on the forward strand.
CTTTGGGGCGATCGATAAATTCGTTAACATCGAAAATATCGCTCGAATAACCTTCTAATGTTTCTTGGAGATAAATCAAATCGCTGCCCGGATGTTGGGGGAAGGCGACGACATAGCCATGAGAAGCTAAGTATTCGCCCCTTTTGCCAAAGTCTTCTGGTCGAGAAGCCAGTCCGTGTGAAAAAATAATGACAGGCGTTTTTCCGGGTCGCCACTGTTGGGGCGTGTAAAGATAGACAACAAACTCGCGATCGCGTTTTTCATCTTTAAGTATCAGCTTTTGTTCTCTGAAACCCAAAGATCCTGGTTCTCTCAAATCGGGTAGGGTCGCAAAATCGACAACTCTTTCTGTTTTTACTTCCTTTGCCGATAGCCCGGCGACTGTTTCGATTGTAGAATTAGTAAGCGCGATCGCCGCTTCTACTTTTTCGGCAACTGCAAAAATTTCCTCGGTATTGAGTTGAATATTAGTAGGAAATTTTTTGAGAAAGTTAAGTAATGTTAACCCTTCAGCATCGGTAGCCGCTTGAAAAATCGCTCCTCTGAGCGGGTATTTTCCATTAAGACCGCCTTGAATTTGAATTAAATCGCCAATGCCTTCGAGAATGTCTTCTCCCATTGGCGTTTTAAAAAAGCGATAGAGTTGGACGGGATCGAGATTGGAACGTTCGAGTAACGCTTGACGAAACTGTTCGCGTTGCTGAGGGGTCACTCTTTCCAAATAAAAGGCTAATTCTTTGTTAACAGTTCCGTCCTTGGCAAATTGTTCTAGGGAACTAATTGAAACTGAGAATCCTAAAGGCCCATAGTTAAAATAAATGCGTTCGGCTGCTTCGGCTCCCATTGCAGCGAGGGGAACGATAATGGTACTTAGTAGTAGGGAACGCAGCCAAGATAACGGGGTTTTAGTTAATTTGTTGCTTGAGGAATTTTTCACGCAGTTATCTTAAAGTTAAAAGAGTTGCTACTCTAAAGAATAAGTAAAGATTTTGCGATCGCTATGCTTCCCAAGACTCAATCTTTTCAATCTTACTTGTTCGGTCTGCTATTCGTCATTGTAGCCGTGGCAACTATCCATTTTTTTGAGTGGGGAATGGCTGGTTTGAGTGCATTCATCCTAGCGTATTTAACTAAAGGCATCAGAACAAAAAAATAGACCTCTTGCTCTTCTTTAAAATTTTTAGGGTAAAGGGGAATGGGGAAAAGAGCCATGTAGGTTTTCCACTCCCCCATCACCATTCACGGCTGAGTTTACATAGGATCTTGCACCAAAGTTTCCCTAAGCTATCCGTTCTTCGGCTGCATGAGCTAATTCTAACGCTACGCGATCGGCATAAGGTTTAATCCACAACCATACCAACGGAGACAACCAACCTTTTAAAGTGATGGAATAAGAAACATAGGTTCCGCAAACAGTAGATTCTACCTGATAGGTAATTTTTTGTTCCATTCCTGGAATCGCTAAAACGCGAAGGCTTAATAATTCTCTCGGACGAACGTTTTCTACGAAAAGTCGAATCGGAATCGGAGTCAGGCGCGTCACTACCTGATAAATTAAACCAGGTTTAGCAATTAACCCATTCGGCGCATTCGTACTCGAAAACAGAGGATGCCAAGATACATCAGCAAGATTAACTAATTTTTGCCACAAAACATCTACTGGAGCCGTACTAACGACGCGGTAGGTTTTAAACAAGGAAAACTTACAAAATAGTCTTCCTCTAGCAGCAATCAGTTTGAAGGAGAAATTGAGAATCACGATACGTCCCCTGCAACAACGCTTAGGCAGATTTTTTATTGTAGAAGATAGGCAAAGAAAATGTTGTGTTTTTATTAAGATGTTTAGAGATCTCTAGTTTAACTCCCCAACAAGTTTTAGATTGATTAAGAGTGACCTGCTTTTTAAGGACGCTGCGGGTTTGCCCCTGGTAACGTTTGCGCGCAGACGACGCGAGATCGCCTTTCGTGCGGCGGCAAGGTCAAGCGCTAATAATATTAACGAACGATAACTGACATTATGACCGCTTTACAAACAGATGTAACTACCTCTTCTAATACTGCCACGCCTCCGGCTGATGCGAAAACAAGAGTCAGCCAGTTTATGAAAGAATTGCAAGATGAAATCTGTCAGACTTTAGAAAAAGTAGACGGTGTTAGCCAATTTAAAGAAGATAGCTGGGAACGAGAAGAAGGCGGCGGCGGACGTTCGAGAGTTCTTCGAGATGGTGGAGTTCTCGAACAAGGAGGAGTTAATTTCTCGGAAGTTTGGGGAAAAGAATTGCCGCCTTCTATTTTAAAGCAATGTCCCGAAGCAGAGGGACATGGATTTTATGCGACGGGAACTTCAATGGTATTGCACCCGCGCAATCCCTATATTCCCACCGTACATCTCAATTATCGCTATTTTGAAGCTGGCCCGGTTTGGTGGTTTGGCGGGGGAGCAGATTTAACGCCTTATTATCCTTTTGCTGAGGATGCAGCGCATTTCCACCAAACTTTTAAGCAAACTTGCGATAAACACCATCCCGAATATTATTCCGTCTTTAAACGGTGGTGCGATGAATATTTTTATCTCAATCATCGCCAAGAAATGCGAGGAATTGGGGGACTCTTTTTTGATTATCAAGATGGTCGAGATCCTCTCTATAGAGGATCTCACCCCGACAAAGCTGCCGCAGTCTATAGCAGTCAGCTTCCCGCACAAACCCCTCGTAATTGGGAAGAGTTGTTTGCTTTTATCAGCGATTGCGGACGGTCGTTTTTACCAGCTTATGTGCCAATTGTAGAGAAACGGCGAGGAATTGAATACGGCGATAGGGAACGTCAATTTCAGCTTTATCGTCGCGGTCGTTATGTAGAATTTAATTTAGTCTACGATCGCGGTACGATATTTGGATTGCAGACCAATGGACGCACCGAATCGATTTTGATGTCTTTACCGCCGTTGGTTCGTTGGGAGTATTGCTACCAACCCGAACCCAATACGCCAGAAGCAGAGTTGTATAATACTTTCCTCAAGCCTCAAGATTGGGCTAACTGGCAACCGTCTTAAGATAGACAAGGAGAATTTGGGGGCGCAGGTTCTTTGCGCTCCCGATCGCTAAATATGTAAAAATAAAGCAAAGGTTTATAGACTTTTGCTTTAAATAATTTCTTTTTAATACCCCCAAGGGAATTCGAATCCCTGTCGCCTCCGTGAAAGGGAGGTGTCCTAGGCCACTAGACGATGGGGGCTTGTTATTCACACCTTTATTAATTTAGCGAATCTTTAAAAAATTGTCAACTATAATTAATGAATTCCTCGCCGCCATTGCGATAGGCGTTGTTGAGCTTGAGGATCGAGCGAGTTGAATAAAAAACGACCCTTGGCGTGCTTACTGGGTCGATTTTGTCTTTTAATGCGAACTGACACTATCTCGACTTCTGAAGCGAGACGTTGCGCCGATAACCATTCTGCGCCATATCCAAGCGCTGTCAGACATTGCGCTCGATCTGAGGTGGCTACGATTAAGCGAGAATTTATTGCCGAATTCTGACGGTTGTAGGAAGCGCAAATTTGTTCTATGTAAGTATCAGCCGTTTGAGCAAAAGCTGTAAAGTAAACCGATAGAGAAGGCGTATAGTCTTCTTGATATGCTGGCGTTTTCTGGTAGTGAGAATCAAAAACAACTTGTGTTGTCAGTCCTTCAACAGAAGTATAATTGACGAGCGCTTCAACTAATTCTTGACGTGCTGCTTCCAATCCATTGCGATCGCGAGTCTTCTTAAGAGAAGACCAAGCGCCGATGATATTATAACCATCAACGAGTAATAAAGAACCAGAAGTTGTAGCAGTCATTTTTGTTAGGAAAAGCTCTGTTCATATTATGTAATATTAAGCTTCCCAGATCTTAACAAAAATTTATGCTTTTTACTCTTTAGATTGCAAAAGTCTTTCTTTGAGTGCTTGCGACTCTCCGCGAGCAACGACCTTTCCAGCCTCTAGCAGAAAAGCGCCGTCGCAATAATTTAATTCATCTAAGCGATGAGTTACCCAAAGTGCCGTCAAGCCTCTACTTTTGACGAGATTCTGTACCTGTGCTACTAATTCTAATTGAGTGTCGGCATCGAGCAGAGCCGTCGGCTCGTCTAGTAATAGCACCTCGCAATGACGTGCTATCTCGCCAGCAATAGCAATCCGCTGCTTCTGTCCGCCACTAAGCGCATATATCGGTCTTCTCTCGAAATCAAGCAAATTCACGGCATTTAACGCTTCTTTAACTCTAAAGCGGACTTCAATCGGCGAAAGGTTTTCTTTGACTAACCCAAATGCCACATCTGCGCCGACTGTAGGCATGACTAACTGATGGTCGGGATTTTGAAAAACAAAACCAACGGGTTGAGTAATTTCAATTTCTCCACTTTGAGGCGTTAATATGCCAGCCAAAAGTCTTAGCAGAGTCGATTTGCCGCTTCCATTCGTCCCCAACAACATCCAAAATTCTCCCTTGGGAACTTCTAGAGAACAAGATTGCAATACGGGGTCATCTTGATTCCAACTGAAGTTTAAATCTCTAACTCGAATAGCAGATTGTGTGGAGTCCATCTATATTTTTCGCTCTAAAAAATAAAATCCTCTCAATCTGGTCTAGAGCGAGAGGCATTAAACTATCATTAACTATTATTTAACTAACGACGATCCGATAGTGCCATTACGATGCGTAGCACGTACCAGAATAGTAAAGCAACCGAAGCAAATAGTTCTAACGAAGCCGCCACGTATTGATGGGGCGCGAAATGATTCATTACCTTTGAAGTATCGTACAAAATCGCTGCCGACGCAAAGATAACCATTGCTACCGAGAAGACAAGACCCAGCGTAAAACCAAAGATAATACTGCAAATAATTAGACCCAAAGCCACAAAGCCCCCAATCGTTAAGATTCCGCCTAAAAAGGTAAAATCTTTTCGGGTTGTGAAGGCAATTGTTGTTAGTCCTCCAAAGAGTAAGAGAGTCAAAATTCCTGCTGTGGGAATGACGCTAGGATCTGAGTAAAAAGCAGCAACGAAAAGTAGCGGCGCAAAAATTAGCGCTTCGCCAATGACATAAATTCCGAGTCCGATATACTGAGTTTCTACCGAATCTGCTTTGGCGGTTAACTTTCTTGCCAACCAACCGAGGACAGCAAAACCGCCCAAAATTGCCAACCAACTAAACCGACTCGACAGTACAAAACTAGTCAAGGCGGCGGCAATTCCTGTTTGGAAAAGCAGAAATTCTATAACGATAAAAGCACCAACTGCTCCGGCAAGATGTGTATAAGTTTGCTGAATAAATTTGGCTCTTTCGCTAGGTCGCGTTTGTGCAACAGTTAGCATAGTGTTTTCTTTGAAAGATAAAGTTTACTTCAAGCTTTACAAAGGTTTACAGAAAAGACTTCAAACCTAAGTTGCTAATTACCAGCCTAAAGTTGCTCGACGATTCTAGCCTCAGTATTTTTGCCGAAAAATTTTTCAAAGCCTCTAAGCAATTGGTGCTTTTACCTAGTCGCTATTTTAGCTGTCAGAGAGAGCGAAAAAGCCAGGAACTCTTCCGGCGGCAGCGGCACTATCTTTCTCAGAGACAATGACCGCGCTAATTTGGTCGCTCAAAAGCGCGACTTTTTTTTCTGGCTGCTTTTCGCAGGTTAATTCAATGAGTTCGGGTGTTGTAGCTCGCATCGCCGAGGTAATCTTTTGATAGAGTGCTTCTGCATCAGCAGCTTCTTTGCGCTGGACGGAAACGGGAATAGGCGTAAATTTCAGAGTTAAATCGATGGTATACATAATTGAGCGCGTCCTCGAAATGAAAATTTCTCTCCATATCTGATTATCTTGTACAAGTTCGTCGATCGCCCAATCGGAGATAAAAAACAAATTTTAGTTTTTGTTAACGATCGCACTAGCAAACTCAGAATGTTTCTATTATTATAGGAGAAGTTAAGAAAAGTAAACATTTATCACATTTCGCCGAACATTCTGCATATTCATAGAAGTAGAGCGAAACAAAAAGACACAAAACCCCCTGTACTCATAAACAAATAGGAGATTTGCGCAATGACCATAGCAATGGGACGCGCGTCAGCACAAAGAGGATGGTTCGATGTCCTCGACGACTGGCTAAAGCGCGATCGCTTCGTCTTCATCGGCTGGTCTGGGTTACTACTATTCCCCTGTGCGTTTCTAGCACTAGGCGGATGGATGACCGGAACCACCTTCGTAAGCTCGTGGTACACCCACGGACTAGCCAGTTCCTACTTAGAAGGATGTAACTTCCTAACGGTAGCCGTATCGACCCCAGCCGATGCCTTTGGGCATTCATTACTGTTCCTGTGGGGACCGGAAGCCCAAGGAGACTTCACACGTTGGTGTCAAATCGGAGGATTATGGCCATTTGTAGCCCTACACGGAGCATTTGGTCTGATTGGCTTCATGCTGCGCCAATTTGAAATCTCGCGTCTTGTTGGAATTAGACCCTACAACGCGATCGCATTTTCTGCGCCAATCGCAGTATTTGTCAGCGTCTTCCTCATGTATCCACTCGGACAATCAAGCTGGTTCTTCGCCCCCAGCTTTGGAGTAGCGGGAATCTTCCGCTTCATCCTGTTCGTACAAGGATTCCACAACTTCACGCTCAACCCCTTCCACATGATGGGAGTAGCGGGAGTCTTGGGTGGAGCCTTACTGTGTGCCATACACGGAGCGACAGTAGAAAACACCTTGTTCCAAGATAGCGAACAAGCCAACACCTTCAGAGCCTTCCAGCCAACCCAGGCAGAAGAAACTTACAGTATGGTAACGGCGAACCGTTTCTGGTCGCAGATATTCGGGATTGCCTTCTCGAACAAGCGTTGGTTGCACTTCTTCATGTTATTCGTGCCTGTCACCGGACTATGGATGGCAAGCATCGGGATTGTCGGAATTGCGTTAAACCTGCGGGCGTATGACTTCGTATCTCAAGAATTGAGAGCGGCAGAAGACCCAGAATTCGAGACATTCTACACCAAAAATATTCTACTCAACGAGGGTCTGCGAGCTTGGATGGCTCCGCAGGATCAACCTCACGAGAATTTCACTTTCCCAGACTCTCTAATCCTTCATATGCAGGCGGCGGTCGCGACCTAGATTCGACCGGATTTGCTTGGTGGGCTGGTAATGCCCGTTTGATCAATCTTTCTGGTAAGCTTTTGGGCGCTCACGTCGCTCACGCTGGCTTAATCGTCTTCTGGGCTGGTGCAATGACTCTATTTGAGACTGCGCACTTTACCCCAGACAAGCCCATGTACGAACAGGGCTTAATTCTTTTACCTCACATCGCTACCCTTGGTTGGGGCGTTGGCCCTGGCGGTGAAGTTATTAATACTTTCCCTTATTTTGTAGTCGGGGTACTTCACCTAATTTCTTCTGCCGTTCTCGGTTTTGGCGGCATTTATCACGCTCTTCGCGGCCCAGAAGTTTTAGAAGAATACTCTAGCTTCTTCGGTTACGACTGGAAGGATAAGAACCAAATGACCAACATCATTGGTTATCACCTAATCCTTCTCGGTTGTGGTGCGCTGCTGTTGGTATTTAAAGCCATGTTCTTTGGCGGCGTATACGATACTTGGGCACCAGGCGGCGGCGACGTTCGCGTCATTACCAATCCTACGCTCAATCCTGCTGTTATCTTCGGCTATCTAACCAAAGCTCCTTTCGGTGGCGAAGGCTGGATTATCAGCGTCGATAACATGGAAGATATCATTGGCGGTCATATTTGGGTTGGTCTGATTTGTATCGCTGGCGGTATCTGGCACATTTTGACCAAGCCTTTCGGTTGGGCGCGTCGCGCTTTCATCTGGTCTGGGGAAGCTTATCTTTCCTACAGCTTGGGCGCTTTGTCTTTAATGGGCTTTATTGCTTCTGTCTATGTTTGGTTTAATAACACTGCTTACCCCAGTGAATTTTATGGCCCGACTGGCATGGAAGCTTCTCAATCTCAAGCGTTTACCTTCCTAGTTCGCGACCAACGTTTAGGTGCTAATATCGCATCTGCTCAAGGCCCTACTGGTCTAGGTAAATACTTAATGCGTTCTCCTACTGGCGAAATCATCTTCGGTGGTGAAACCATGCGCTTCTGGGATTTCCGCGGCCCTTGGTTAGAGCCAATGCGCGGCCCCAACGGTCTAGATTTAGACAAGCTTAGAAATGACGTTCAGCCTTGGCAAGTTCGTCGTGCGGCTGAGTACATGACTCACGCACCTCTAGGTTCTTTAAACTCTGTAGGTGGAGTTATCACTGACGTTAACTCGTTTAACTATGTGTCTCCTCGCGCTTGGCTATCAACCTCTCACTTCGTTCTAGGATTCTTCTTCCTAGTCGGTCACTTATGGCATGCTGGTCGCGCTCGTGCGGCGGCGGCTGGATTCGAGAAAGGAATCGATCGCGAATCCGAACCAGCATTAGCGATGCCTGACCTTGACTAATCTACAAGGTTAAGACATTGAGAAATCCCACGGCTAAATCCCGTGGGATTTTTGTTTTGACTTTTTTTTGAAGTTGGATTAAGCTATTGCAAATTATAATTGGCAGATAAAAAAATTTTGCTAATAATTAATTTAAAATAGAGAAATTGCTAAGATTTAAACAATCAGGTTTGAATAAGATTAAAGCGATTGCATCGATTTATAGAGATGTCAAAGTTCTTTATCTGTTAGGGAACTTATTGAGTTTAATAACCTCGATCGACTGAAATTACAGGTTTTTAGATTGCTCGTCTTCAATCTGTATATTTTTTTTCTTTCTGTCAGTTTAATTTCAATTAATGTATAACTAAATGTTCTGAAATTTTACATTTTTGAAACAAATAAGTTTGAGGTTGTCTGCTGAGCTTTCATTACTGGCTGGGGTTTGTGCTGTATGATTCGCATTCTTATCGTTGACGATCAAAAAACTATTCATGAAGTTTTGAAAAGTTATTTAGAGACTGAAGCAGATTTAAAGATAGTTGGATTAGCTCTTGACGGTCAGGCGGCCCTTCAACAAGTAGAAGAACTCAAGCCCGATCTAGTCCTTATGGATCTCGATATGCCAATCATGGATGGGTTGACAGCTACCAAAATAATTTCCGAACGATTTCCCGCAACAAAAGTATTAATTTTTACCATTCAGGATGATGATGACTATCTTAACAGAGCGTTACAAGTAGGAGCCAGAGGCTATTTTCTCAAGTCTACTCCAGCTAAAGAACTGATAAATGCCATGCGATACGTCTATCAGGGATATTTTCAGCTTGGACTGGATTTAATTGAGAAGTATATTTATAAAGTGGTTAAGTTATCGTCTAATTCAGATGAGATTTATCAGCTAAATAAAAGATTCGATTTAAATGAAAAAGAGCTAAAAAGATTCAGCAATGAATTGAGAGAAATAAAAATAAAAATAGAGCAAGTTATTGATAAAGATTTAGGAAAAATTCTTAAAGAAAATAGAACTTTATTAAGCCAAGACTCTAAAATAGACTTTAAACTCGATACAATCAATCAGCATTTATATACCTTAGAAAAAAAAGAGAATTTTCTCTCTAGGTTTATTTTGGGTTTAACTTTGGTTCTCGCTGCTCTAAATATTTTATCCCTTGGTTTATTGTTGAAGTGACGCATTTAATCTTCAATTTCTTAGATTAGCTAAATCTAGCTTAATCTCTTGGCTGCGCTAGATCTCTAAGAGAGTATGCGCGTCGATACATTTTCCCTCGCCTTAATAAGTAATTGAACGTGACAGCTTAATCAATCTTCTCGTTTAATGGATATGTGAGCTTCCATCTGGGACTTAGACGGTTTGCCAGTTTCGATAACCGAACGAACGGGAGTCACCGCACCAACAACCGGAGCGGCATAAGCGGGATTGGCACTAGCGACTAAGGCAATATGACGATCTGCGATCGCGAGTCCGTGGGTCGGATCGTATCCTCGCCATCCCCCACCAGGCAAGTAAACCTCTACCCAGGCGTGTAAATCTAGCTCTTCTTTATCGAGATCGCCTTCTTGATAGCCGCTTACAAACCTTGCCCCTAAACCAACTGCCCGACAAACTTCCATAAACAACACGCTAAAATCGCGACAAGAACCTTTTTTTAAGTTCCAAGTCAGTCCGGGTTGCCAGGGATTGCCCGTCTCGCGAACGAGATATTCGCAGCTTTTATAAATTCGTTGGTTTAACGTATTGAGAAAAGCGTTAATTTCTCCATTAACTTCACTAGCAATTTCATGTCCCAACTGAAACGCGATCGGATCGTAGGTTGTGCCATAAGGTTGTAAATAGGGTTGCAGTTGAGTTAATAGAGAACTAGAATAATCAATTGGTAATTTCAGCGCCCAAGACTCTAATAAATAGCTAAAAGGATTATCTACGTAAGTTTCTACCGTAGACTTAACCTCTAGTGACAATTGCTCGGTTGGTTGAGTAAACCATAGTTGAATAATGCTATTGCCATCGAGATCGACGATTTGAGAAATACCAGTTGGTTGAGGTTCGACAGATAGAGAAAAATCGAGTAGTTTTTGCCATCCATCGCAACGGGGGCGCAGTCCTAATAGGTGAGGTTTTAAAAAGACTAGCTGGTTATAGGTGTAGATGGTTTTGTGGGAAATATGGTACAGCATTTGCAGCGATAGGTTATTCGTAGGGGCGAACAACCGTTCGCCCCTACATTTATAATTCTAAAAAAATTATTAACATTGCAATGCGAACATCTTGCTCGCGTGAGAAGGATTTATTAGCTACTCGTTTGTAACTGTTTGCTGGCAACTAATATGGGTTCGATCCCGAAAAAGTTCGTGCCGAGTTTGTTTCCGATTGTATTGATTTGGATCTGCATTCGATCTAAAAATTCATGCAATCCCGTCTCGATAATATCTTCAATAGTAAGATATCCTAATTGGGCACAAGCTTGACCTAGAGTGCGTTCTGACCCATTAAACCAATCCCCTCTGGGGGTACTAGTAATCTCGTGGAGCGATCGCTGGACTCGCCACAAACAGAAATAGATCGAACGAGGAAATTGACGATTTAAAATGAGAAATTCAGCTACGCTACTCGGCGTAATCCGATGTTCGCACTTGCGATACATTTCGTAAGCACTCGCCGATCGCAGTAAAGAAATCCACTGGATTTGGTCTAAAGGCGTTCCCACCCACTGCGCGGATGGTAACAGATAAAAGTATTTTACGTCTAAAATTCGAGCCGTCTTATCCGCACGTTCTAGCAATCTGCCGATGTGTCCGAAATGCCAGCCTTCATTGTGCGTCATCGTAGCATCCATCACGCCTGCAAAGCGATGGCTGGCAAGTTTAACTTGCGTAAAAAAGTTAGGCAAAGTGGCTTGTGGCGTTTTCTGAGCAGCTTCTTTAACCATATAATAGAAAGAATTAACTTCTTCCCACATTTCAGACGAAATAATCTCTCTAACCGAACGGGCGTTTTCTCTTGCCATACAAACGCAAGACAAAATCGAGTTATGATAATCCGCATCAAAGGTAAGGAACTGAATGACATTCTCTGCGGTCGCTTCGCCGTAGCGTTCTTTAAAGAGTTTTAAATCTCCAGTCGTTAGTACTATCGGTTCCCATTGCTGTGTCATCATCGCCGCAGGAACATCCAGCATTAAATTGAGATTGACATCGACAAAACGAGCCACATTTTCAGCCCGTTCGATATAACGATTTAGCCAGTAAATAGAATCAGCAACTCGACTTAACATTTCAGTAATCAGTAATCAGTCATTGAATTTTGGATTTTGGATTTTGTGAGGCAGTTCGAGTCTTGGACGGCAGTTGCTCCACTTGGGGAGACCCCAAGACCGCACTGCCTCCGTTTCCCGTCGA
>JALOOL010000004.1 GCA_025454425.1 Hydrococcus sp. Prado102
GTTTATTTTCAAGAATTTGATTGAGTAATGTAGTTTTACCGCTGCCCAGAAAACCAGTAATAATTGTAACAGGCATTCCTCGTTTTAGCTGTTTTGAAATTAGTAATTCATTCATTGAATTTGCTCCCGAATTACAGTAATTTTATTTCGGTTGAAATGGCGTATATTTACCCCCTAACCCTTCAACAATACTTTGTGTATTAGCAATTAACATCTTCTGATAGGTGTCTCCATCCGTTCCTTTTTCTCCGATGCCATCGGCGTACAATTCTCGATCTGAAACCTGAACTTTAGATTCTTTTGCCACTGTCTCAATTAACTTAGGATTAACGGTTGTTTCTGCAAAAATTGTCGGAACTTTAGTTTTAGTGATATCTTTAACCAGGTTGCTGACTCTTGTAGCAGTTGGTGCTTCATCAGTACTTATCCCTTGTAAAGCGCCTTCCACAATCAGTCCATAGGCATCGGCATAGTAACCCAATGCATCGTGGGTGGTGACTAATTGGCGTTTATCGGCGGGAATTGTAGCAATTTCCGATTTAATCCAACTATCAATTTGAGTTAATTCTTCTGTAATTTCTTTAGCATTATTTTGGTATTGCGAAGCATTATTGGGTTCTAATCTTTCGAGTTCTCCAGCAATGACTTTTACCATTGCTATTCCATTCTGGGCATTATGCCAGACATGGGGATCGGGAGCTTTTTCTCCCTCTGCGTGTCCTTCTTCGTGTTCGTGGGTATGTTCTTCGCCTTCATGTCCGCGATCGTGTTCTTCTCCCATTAAAGGTTTGGGTACGGCGATTTCATGGACGGCAACTTTCGGCGATGGGTTGCTCGTTGCTTTGACTAATTTAACTAAACCAGGGTCAAAATTATAACCCCCATATAAGATTAATTTAGCACTATCGATCGCTTTGCGGTCTTCTGGTGTCGGTTGGTAGACGTGGGGATCGACTCCTGCACCGACTAAGCATTTGAGGTCAACGGTTTCCTTAGCAATTTGTTGGGTGAGGTCGCACAAAACGCTAGTCGTCGCCACAACTAAAGGACGATCTTCGGTAGCAACGGTATCTGTCGCTTCCTGTGAGGTTGAGGTTGGCTGTTGAGTACCGCAACTAGATAATCCTATCAATAGGGCAACCCCGATGAGGTTTTTAAAAGATTTTTCCATCAACACGATCGCATTTCCTTTTTGTATAATGATAATCATTATCACACAAGTTTATGATGCTTGAAGTCCAACATCTCGCTGTCAACTACCAGTGTCAGTTAAGTAATCGATAGATTGAGAAGCGATCAGGAGGACAGCAGCAACAGATTTTTAGCACCAGCGATCGCACACAATGAAAGATAATTAAGAAAAGTTTTTATTAATTTAGATAAAAGTCCTAAAAAAGCAAGATAAGATTATCCTAAAATTAAAGCTGCGGCAAACATGATGAATGAAGCTGACCGTTTGGGATTAGAGTTACAACCAAAAGCTTTAGAACTAGAATTGAGACTGCGTGTAGTGCTAGTGTTAGCAGCAGCAAATCGAGGTTTTGAGGAGATGAAAAGCGCGATCGCCACGATAGCATCTCACAAGCAAAATAATTTTAGTTTAAGCGGTTTTATTGAGATTATGGTCGGTTAAACTATTCATAGTAATTCTCATTTAATAGGTTTTATTAACGAGCTTAAAAAACTACAAATCTTTAATAAATCTAATTTTAGGAGTAACTTATATTTATGAGCGCGACAACTTCTACCAATAACCTCAGCCACCTCTCCACCGAAGAAGTAACAGGGCAAATAGGCGCATTTTTAAAAGAACATGGGGAGATAGAAATGATTCTCCCAGTAATAATTGGCGTATTTGTAACCAGTCGATTTCAATTGCGAGGTGCAAACGCTTTATTGGTTAACTTATTAGTAGCAAGTTTAACCCGTCAAATCTTTATCAACTTCAAACAAGAACAACCATCAGTAGTAACCGACAGCAATAATTCTAATTCAACTGTCGTAGAGAATGCAGAATCAGAACCCAATCTTCAAGGATATGCGATCGCTCATGCGCTTCCCGGACGAGTTCGTTTGCGGATGCCTCAGCTAGCCATTGATGCCGATTTTTCCCATCGCTTGCAGCAGGCATTAGATGCAGACGATTATGTCAAGCAAGTTCGGATTAATCGCGCAGCCGCTTCGATCGCCATTAATTATAATAATCAAGGATTGTCGGATTGGGAGTTAGGTTTGCGTTTGATGAATATTATTAATACCGTTCGACAAGAACATCAAGTTTCTGTGTGAGTGAATGGGAAGAAAGAAAAAAGAACGAGGAGTAAAATAAGACGCATTTAAACGTTTTATTCTTAAATTATCTACATCTATCTCAAATAAGATTGCTTGTTTCCTGTTCCCTCATCGTAATAAGTAATATAAAAGCGTGACAGCTTATAACTATTTGACAAATACCTTCTCTGTAATTGACGGACAAAAGATTGAAGCTTACCGTTCTCTGCCTTATTCGATCCATCATGTTCCAGGGAGAGTTAGATTTTGCCTTTACCGCTTACAAGATGACTCGGACTATGCAGCCAATCTCAAAGAATTCTTGCTGGCTCAACCTGGAATCGATCGCGTTAGGATAAATCGAGCAGCCGCTTCGATCGCGATTCATTATCGCTATACGGGATCTCCACTAACAGAAATCACCTCGAAGTTAACGAGTTTAATTCAACAAGTAACTTTCACTCCAAGTAAATCAACCAAAAATCAAACTTCAGAAACCGAAAATTGGTCGAGTTTAACCTTACCCGTTTTTACTACGATTGTTAGTTGGTTGAGCAATCAAAGCAGATTTGTTGGGTTGCGACCGATCGCCCTTGCTAGTCTAGCAGCAGTAACCTTGCCCATTGTAAAAAAAGCCAGTCAAAGTCTGTGGCGCGATCGCAAAATTAACATCGATTGCTTAGATTTACTGGCGTTGGGGTTGAGTTACGGACAAGGAAAGCTAGCGACTCCAGCTTTAGTCATTACTTTGCACAAACTAGGGGATCTGATTCGCGATCGCACTGCCCGTTCTACAGCAACCCAAACAGCCGATCTTCTCGATGCGATCGGGCATTTTGCTTGGGTAGTAAGAGAAGGAAAACCCACTCAAATTAAAAGCGATCGCGTCGAACTAGGAGAGACAGTAATCGTCTATCCAGGCGAACAAATTCCGGTAGATGGAGAAGTCCTCAAAGGGTTGGCTACCGTTGACCAACAGCAACTAACTGGGGAATCGATGCCCATAGTCGCCGACATAGGAACGGTGGTTTATGCCTCAACTCTAGTTCGTTCTGGGCAAATTTACATCCGTGCCGATCGGATAGGAAAACAAACTCGCGCCGCCGCTAGTATCGAACTTCTGCAAAATGCTCCCGTGCGCGATACCCGCATGGCAAACTATGCGGCACAAGTAGCAGATAAGTTAATTTTACCGTCCTTAGTTTTAGCCAGCATTATTTTAGCCGTTACTAAAGACCCTACTAGGACAGCTTCAATCCTAACCTTGGATTTTGTGACGGGGATTCGCGTTTCTATGCCCACAGCCTTTTTAGGCGCATTAAACCACACCACGCGCCACGGGATTTTAGTCCGCAGCGGACGCACTATCGAACAATTAGCAGAAGTGGATACCGTTGTTTTTGATAAAACGGGAACGTTAACCCAAGGTCAATTAACGGTAGTCGGCATTCAAACCATACCGGGCAGAATGTCTGCCGAACAAGTGTTAACCTTTGCTGCTGCTGCCGAACAGCGGATTTCTCATCCCGTAGCAGAGGCAATTAGCTATTATGCCCAAAGCCAAAATATCGATATTCCCTGTCGCGGACAGTGGAACTATGAAGTCGGGTTAGGGATTCGTGCGGTGGTAGAAGACACAGAGGTTTTAGTCGGAAGCGATCGCTTTTTAATTCAAGAGGGAATCGATTTAGAATGTCTAGAAACTGAGACATTTCCTTTACGCCACGCCTGCGATCGCGAACAAAAATCTGTTACTTCAGCCTGGTTATCCTCAATCTATGTCGCTTGCAATGGCGAGTTACAAGGGGTTATTCAATATGCCGATCCCCTACGCAAAGAAAGTCCTGCTTTAATAAAATCTCTTCAAGCTTTGGGTCGAGAGATTCATTTATTAACGGGAGATAACCAGCAAAGAGCTAAAATAGTAGCAGAGGAGCTAAATATTTCCCTCGCTCAAGTCCATGCCCAAGCTTTTCCCGAACAAAAAGCTGCGATCGTTCGCGATTTAAAGCTGGCTGGTAAAACCGTTGCTTTTGTCGGCGATGGCTTGAATGATTCGGTAGCCTTAGCCTACGCGGATGTCTCGGTATCTTTTGCTAATGGGTCGGACATTGCCAGAGAAATAGCTGATGTGGTGCTGATGAACAACGATCTGACTAGCTTAATTCAAGCACTCAATATCGCCCAGGAAACCAAAAAACTGATCGAGCAAAATACGCTGCTGGTGGTTGCTCCTAATTTAATGGCTTTGGGTTTAGCGGCTACAGTCGGCTTAAATCCCCTAATCGCTACAGTCGTTCATAACGGTTCGGCGATCGCCGCCGGACTGAACAGTCTTCGTCCTCTGGTACAACATCAGTTGGAAGAACAAAATTATTAGCATTTCCCGCAAACTCGCACGCTTTCAGGAGAAACTAACATGATGCAAAATATGCAACCCGCCAACAATACCATCCTCAACCAAGTTAAAAATGCTTACAGGAATAACCCCGTTCAGGTTTTGGCGATTGGACTGGGAGTAGCAGTTTTAGCGCCTACGGTCTTACCTTTAGTTAAACCCCTTGCCAAAGCAGCACTCAAGAGTAGTGTCAGCTTCTACGAAAAAACGAAAGGCGCGATCGCGGAAACAGGCGAAGTAATCGGCGATATTGTTGCCGAAGCTAAAGCCGAAGCAGCAGCCGAACAAGCTAAAAAAGCAAGTCTCGCAGCAGGTTTAATGGCTGCCTCGAATACCACAAATTCAGATAGTCAAGATAATTGAATCGGTTGTTTTAATTTCTAACTTTTGACTTTTCAGTCGCGATCGCTGCTTGTTGCCAAATTTTAGTTAATTCAGCCTTTGAAGCGTTAACGGGTAGCGCCGTGCTTTCTTGATAAAGTGATAGACCATTCTTAATCGCTGCTTTAAGAAAAGGTCTGCCTAATTTTGTCACCGCAGGCACAAGTAAAGAACTAACTGCGATCGCGCTTAGTCCTGCTAAGGCAACAGGATTATTCCCATGACCATCTTCGATAATTTCTTTGAGGTGAAACGAAAGTACGGATTTATCCCAATGAATCAATGACATAATATTCTCCTCAAGCGCGATCGAGATTAAAGGTTTAAGTGATTGTTGCTTTTCTAGAAAAATCTCCAGTCGCTTTTCTCAATATTTACTAATTATTAACTATAAGTTATTCTCGTTAATGATAGATTAACTACAGATTGTCTCAACAATAATCTCTGTTTAATCTGAATCTATTTCTTGATAATCGTTCTTATTTTTAGAGTGGCTTTACCAAGAGCCAATCTGCTTTTGGAAATTTACTTATCTGTCTTAATGATAATAAATTTCAATTAATTGTCAAGACTTTGAATCTCAAATCCAGTCGAACAACCTAGTACAAGAGGGGGAATAACACGAAACTTCCCCCTTAAAAAAAGTCAAATGTTTTTTAAAGTGCCTGCTGCAACATTTCCAAGTATTGCTTTTTCGGCTTTAGTCCTGCAATTCGAGCGATTTCTTGCTGCTGTTTAAACAAAACTACCGTTGGAGCATTTCTAATTCCTAGCGCGATCGCCATTTTGGTTTCTTCAACTAGATCGATTTCAACTAGGTGCAGGCGATCGCCATATTCCCTCACCAACTCTTCCAACACGGGTTTGAGAGTAATACAGGAACCGCAGTGCGGCGCAACAAACTTGACGATAATCAGCTTGTCCGAACTCTGCATCAATATCTGCCAAGCTGCTTTGCCAACATAAAAGGTTTCATTTAAGTAATAAGTTTCTTGCATTTTGTATCTCCTAAAAAGGCAATGAAATTTGAATTAATTTAGAGAAACCAAAGCATCCCGACGACCAGATAATATCCCCCAGCAAAAAGTAAAGCGATGCTTCCAATGCGGACAATCCACTCCGAGTAATTGAGCAAAAGTTTAGTTTGCTTCGCCAGTCCCGCCATTAGGCTAGTGAGGAAAATGACAATCGTGTAGCCGAGAGCGTAACTGACCATTGTTAGCACTCCCACGACCTGAGAGCCAGTAGCCGCCGCCGCCGCTAGAACTGCAAACAGAACCGGACTGGCACAAGGAGAACTCACCAGCGCAAAGGTTACGCCGACTCCATAAGGCCCCAAGCCAGAGGCATTGACATTGACTTGAGGTAGAGGCAGCTTGACTATTCCCAATAAGCTTAAACCCATTACCAGAACGATCGCGCCGACGACAAGGTTGATGTAGCCTCGGTATTCGACCATTACAACTCCAGCAAAAGAGGAAACCAACCCAAAGAGACTGAGGATAGTTATTGCACCGAGGACAAATAAACTTGCTTTAACAAAGGCATCTCGACGAGATTCGATATTGCGCGTGCCGATGTAGCTTAAGTTAATGGGTAGCATTGCCAAGATACAAGGGGAAATACTGGCAATCAAACCGCCAATAAATGCTAGGGGGAAAAGCACTAGCGGATTAGTTGTATCCTGTTTGTTCAGCCATTGCTGATAGCTGTTTTCCACTACCGAGATAGAGTATTCGATTTTCTTGGAGATAGGTTCGGCAAAGATTAGAGCGATCGCCAATCCCAGCAGTACAAAACCACCAAAAAACAACCACTGTTTTTGTTGCTGAGCAATTTTGCCATGAGAAATTTTTTCGTCGGGTTTGCGGACGATTTTCATTAATATTCTCCAAATTGTTCGGAAATACTGCGTTTTTAGAAATGCTGCTCCCAGGCAAGCGATATTTAAACCAGAGTCAGCCGACTAGTCTGCTCGATGCCGACCCCGATGGAGATTGTTGCGATCGCGTATTAAAAACTACTTTTTAGCAAGTTCGGTATTGAGGACGCTGGTGTAAGCGGACAAATCGGGATTGTTTTTGTGTTGCGCTAAGATGTTGCCTGTAGCTGGATCGATAATCGTCACTGTGCCTGTTTTGGATTTGTTAGCTGCGAAAAACTCACCGAGTCCTAACTGTCCAGCTTTACTTTCCGATGTCTGAGAAGCAGATTTATCGCTTACATCGAGGACGACAAAATGAACGCGATCGCCATATTGTTGTTTCAGTTGCGATAGAGTGGGTGCGATATTCTTGCAAGCCGCACACCAACTAGCATAGATATCAACTACCACGGGTTTTCCTTGTAGTTCGCTCGCTAGCGCTCCTCCGACGGAACCGAGTTTAGCAGCGCAGGGGTTGGCGGAGGCGCAGGGATTGGCTGAAGCACAGGGATTAGCCGAAGCGCAGGGATTAGCTTGAGTGACTTCAATTTTAGATGATGCGATCGCAGTGGCAGAAGGTTTAAGCGAGGCGATCGCAACGAGCGATATAGAAAAGACGAGACTACTTAAGCAAAGCTTGAGTAATAAATTGGAAAGTCTGTGCATAGCAATGTCCTTGTTTTTTAGCATCTACACATTCATGACGATCGCCAAAGGGTTTTGGATTTAAATTAAGATGAGTGTTAATGAAATTTTGGAGCTTGCAGATTTTTCGTTTAAAAGCGATATTTTTTGTAGTAAAAAAGCCAAAATTTGTATATTAAATCGCAAAGTTCCCTAAAAAAATGCAGCCTAGAAGTACTAAATTTATGTAAAAAAGAATTGAGTTTTATGCGATCGATTCAAGCGGTTCAACTTATACCGCTCTCAATTACAGCAAGATCGAAATTGCTTAAAGAATATGCAATTTCGATCGATGTGCCTGCGGAGATTAACTCTGAGTTACATCATGCCTACCAGATTGCAACTGTACTTACGCCAGCCTTACCTGATTTTATCGGGCACCAAATTCAAGAAGACATTGCTCGGGGATCTGTTTTAGAGAGCGATCGCCAGTCTCTAGTTATAGAAACTGAGTGCAATCAGTTTGCAGATCGTTTCATTGCTGTAATGCCAAAATTAGTGCGATCGCCAACACAGATGGAATCTAGTCCGCGCAATCTCTATGAAATGTGTGGAGCAGCAGTATTTGTTGAAAGCAATTCAATCTCAAGGAATCTGAGTACAAAAATGGGCGAGCTTTGGGAAAGAATTGTTAATATCAGTCCCTACGCAGTAAGCCCAGAGAGAGATTTTGGACTTAAGATTACTGGTATCGACTCGATTATTTTATCTGGTGGACAAGGAGAACCTATATTTGTGCAAATCAAGACACAGCGCAACACGCTTACAGGAAGTCAAGCACATAGATCGAGGCGCGAATTAGAGATTCACCAACACCGACTTTTTGCAGCAGCCTTTTGTACAGGTGGCAGTTGGACATTTTCAAGCGCAAATATTCCTCGTGTTTGCGGGGCTGAATTTTGGACTATGGTTGGACTTGATTATGAATTGTTGAAGTCTCATGTCAAGCAAACGATTCTCAAAATCCAATCTGCTTACATCGCACTTCAACAAAAACCTCCCATTTAAAATAAACAGAGTTGCTTCACACTGATAGAGTCAGACTTTTCTAAGACATCTAACTCCCAACTAATATCATCAGTCTTTAAGTATCGAGAATAGGGAAAATCTTTAAAAACTTTTGGCTCTATGCCGTTTAAGTGATTTACTAACAATCTACCGATTGCTCTGCCAAGAGAGCAGGGCACGGCATTTCCGACTTGACGATATTGGTCTAGCAAACTGCCCTCAATTATCCAATTATCTGGAAATTCCTGTATTCGCTTATATTCCTGAATACTCAGAGGTCTATCCTCTTCTGGGTGTGCTAAATCCGTAGCAGGCATCGCTGGATGAGTAACTAGAGTGGGAGAAGGTCTATCCCAAGCTAATCTCCGATAGAAACCAGTTTTTCCACCTCCGGCATGATAAGAAGCTCCCAATGCCTCTTGATGCAACTCCACAGGCAAGTCTCGCCAATATTGTCCGGGTTTTAGTAATCGGTAGTATTTAAGACGCTTTTGGGGAAATTTAACGAAGCGATGTCCGTCTTTTGGAAGTCCTTCTAATGCCTCTTGTAACGTTCGCCACTTTGGGAGTTCGTACAAACCTTTCTGCGAGTGTGTAGGTATGAGATAGGGAAGCTTTTTTCCATCGCGACTACAAATGATGACAACCCGTTCGCGCTGTTGAGGGGAACCAAAATTAGCTGCATTATATAAGTTAAAAGAAACACTATAGCCTGCTTCCTTCAGTTGGCGAGTAATGTAGAGAAGTGCCCCTCCTCTTTGTTCTGCTTGGGATAGTGGTGGATAGTTACCTCCTCTCATTTCGTGGGGTCGATGCGTCAAGGGAGCAGATAATAATCCACGGACATTTTCGAGAACAGCAAATTTAGGTCTAAGTTCAATAATTAGATCGATAAAAGTTAAAAATACATTTCCCCGTTCATCATTAAACCCCTGGCGTTTGCCCGCACTGCTAAAAGCTTGACATGGTGGACCGCCGACAATTACGTCAATATCTTCTTTTTCGCTCAACCCTGCTTTTTCTCGAATCTCGTTGGCAGAGTAGTTTCTAAGATCGCCGATGAGAGCAATATCCGGTCTATTTGTCTCTATCGTTTTTCGGGCTGCGGTATCTACCTCACAGGCAAGCAACACCTCTATTCCTTCGCGTTCAAGCCCTAAATCGAGTCCCATACAACCAGAGAAGAAGCTTAAAGCTTTTAGGGTAGGTTGATTTGAAGTGGTTCTTGCGCGATCGCGAACAAGTGAATCTTGGATATGCTTTTTGCAGTGGTATTCATTAGCTGATTCTGAAGCAACTATCCAGCGATTACCAATCGTCTCTCCACTCAAATCTCCACGCTTGAGCAACTTGCGAACGTACTGCTCAGAATAACCAAGTATTTCAGAGGTTTCTTTGACGGAGAGGTATTCACTAGACATAGATTTCGCAAACGAAACTAAAAATAAGTACCCTATTTTAAAAAGAGTATAGTTGTTTGGCAAGCTCCAATCCAATTTGCTGCGTCAAGCGTCATATAGGTAGTAACGCTCGATGCACATAAAGAAAGTTATGGAACAAAATTTCTTGCTAAGTTGGAAATTATCGGCTTCTTGAGAAAGCATGGAGCCTCATCTACCTAAATCCAATCCCGCAGAACCTTCGTCTTTAACAGATGAAGCGTTGTTTGATGCGCTCAAAAAGGGAGATTCTTATGCACTAAAGGTTCTCTTTAATCGTTACGGTCGGCTCGTCTATGGAATGGCGCTCAAAATCCTAGAAAACTCTCAAGAAGCAGAAGACTTGACCCAAGATATTTTTCTAGCATTGTGGCGCAATGCGTCTCGATATCCCGATTGTCGCTATTTCGTGCGCTATCTCGTTAGTATGACCCGATCGCGATCGCTCGATAAACTCCGTTCTCGCAACCGACAGCTAAAACTCCTCGAACGATGGGGACAAACCATGACTTTAGAAACACCCTCTCCCACACCAGTCGAACAAGCTACCCTAGCAGAGCGTCAAAAACGCATTCGCGATGCTCTCTCGCAACTCCCCCAAAAGCAGCGTCAGGCGATCGAGATGGCTTACGACGGAGGACTCACTCAGTCCCAAATCGCCAAAAAACTCGATATTCCTCTAGGAACGGTCAAAACTTGCACCCGTCAGGGTTTGCTGAAGCTCAAACAAATTCTCTTAGATTCTGGTGCAGTGACCCATGAATGAATCTCCAGATCGCGATCGCATAAAATCTCTCGCGGCAGGTTTTGTCGTCGATGACCTCACCCCTGAAGAAGCGGAAGAGTTTCGACAATTACTTGCCAATCATCCCGAACTCGTCAAGGAAGTTGATGATTTGCAAGAAGTCTTGCGACAAGTTCTCGATGGTTTTACTGAGGTGGAAGCACCGCCAAATCTATTGCCCGCTATCCTTGCCAAGGCTGAAAGCAATTTAAATCAACCTATTGCAGTAAAACGGTCTGGGGTTCGTTGGGGAAGAATCGCTGGTAGTTTTGCAGCTTTGTTCGTTGCCGTTTTAGGGTTCGATTATTATCGCCTGCGTCAGAATTTGGGCTTTCTCACGGCAGATAATCAGCGTTTGCGCCAAGAACTCAGCCAGTCTCAAGCTGTCAATACTTTGCTTCAAGAATCGGGAACTCGTTTGTTTACCTTTAGGGGAGTTAATGCAACCAATGCAGCTTCGGGAAGTATTATGATGAATCCCGATCGCGAAAAAGCGGTCATGGTTGTCCGCAATTTACCCGCTCCTCCTCCAGGATACGTTTATCTACTCTGGACGGTAATCGACAGTAGAAAGCTTCCCTGTGGAGAGGTTAAACCTTATTCTTGGGGAGATTTTACTTCTCAACTTCCATTTACTGCTCAAATGTACGCAGAATTTTATCATCCCCAGTTTAGAGGGTTAATCGTAACGCTCGAAAAAGATCCGAATTCTTCTCGTCCTACAGGGCCTATCGTGATGAAGAGTTCGCCAATATGAACGAAGAAAAAAGTCAAGATTGGTTGGTAAATGGAGATGGCGACTGCCTTGCGCTTCCTGGCGACGAACTAGAATTGCCCCAACAACCCTATCGTTTGTACCGATTTCTTACAGAATTAGAAGACATTCTCGATACTGTAGCAGACGATCGCGATCGCATCCGCGCGATCGCGCCTAGAGTACGAAAACTCCTCACTAGCTCTTACTGGCTGCAAATGGAGTTCGTCGATCCACCCATCGATCCTGGTTGGTCGGTACATTTTCTTTATCAAGATTGCGACTTTCCCCTGACAGTACAAATGGTCGCTTGGCTTCCAGGAAATATTTCGCCGATTCACAACCACGCCACTTGGGGAGTTGTTGCGATCGTTAATGGAGAGGAAAAGCATCAATTTTGGCGGCGATCGCCTACTCTAGGATATCCCGATCGGATCGAGTTGGTTAGCGAAAGTGTTTTTGTGCCTGGAGATATTATTTGCTTTTTACCCAATGCTATTCACAGCGTCGAGCCTTTAGGTTGCGAACCGACAATCTCATTCAATCTTTATGGAATCACACACTATTCTCAACGTTTTGAGTTCGATACGATGACTCATACCGCCAAAAATTTTTGAAGCTAAAACTAAATTCTATCGATCGCACAAAATAAAACATAAAAAACTAGACGATGAATTAGCGTAACATAATCCATCGTCATAGGTTATCAGTTTTATTTGACTCACTTACTTAAGTGATGTAACAGTGACAAGCTTGGTAAAAGTAATAACAAAAACTTACAAATCAGTTGAAGTTGGATTAGGAAGTAAATTTTCTTTACTCAAAGATTTAGCTCTATCTTTTAAAATAGCAGCCAAGCCATAAATCTCATCTATGTTAGAAATATTTGTTTTGGCTTCTTTGCCTTCCGCATCAATGATTCCAATTACTTTTTTGCTTTGATTAAAATAAAGACGACAAATTGTTTTTGTTACTTTTCCGTCTAAATTAATTCCAAAATAAGCTTTAGTATCTTTATATTGAATGCGATGCGTGTCGATTACCTCTCTTAAAATTGATTTAACGACATAGAAGCCTTCTAGTTCTTCTTCTGTAGTAACAATTTCATTTTCTTTGATGTTTAGCTCGATGATTTCGACTGTTTCATCACTGTTGTTTTTTACTGATGAAGTTGTTTGAGTACTATCAATAACAGATTTTAATTTATCTGTAATGCTCTCATTAATAAATTCTTTCAAAGATTTTTTAGTAATTTCTGTAAATTTATCTACTACAGTTGTCATCATTCTTCCAGAATAGACTTGACTAGCAAAAAATTTAACAAACTCTGGAGAAGGATTAGTTAATTGTTCTGCCATTATGCGTTTAATTTCTTTGGCATAAAGTAAATTCTTAGCAACCCCTTCTAGCTCATTCGGGTTGAAGCTTGTTTTAGTAAATCTCTTAAGTTCGTTAACAGCTAATTCTTCAAAATTTAATAAATTGAACTCAAAAAATGGCTTAGTATCCATGACATTACTTTTTTCTATATCGGTGTAAAAGCGATATAGAATGCCATTCGTTAAAATTCCAAATTTAGCTGCTGTTACATGAAAATATCTATGTAATTGCGAGTTATGTTTTGGATGTTCGAGGTTTTCATTACAAGATTTACATTCAATCAAAATTACAGGCTTATCTTCCATAAGAATCGCATAGTCTACCTTTTCCCCTTTTAATCCAGGTACATCGGCTGTAAATTCGTGAGCTACTTCCATTGGATTAAAAACGTTATAGCCTAATGTTTGAAGAAAAGGCATAATAAACGCAGCCTTAGTAGCTTGCTCATTCTGAATTTGATCTTTTAACTTTAGAACTTGTTGAGAAATAGCCTTAATTTGATCGATGAAGTCCATATTGCTTACCAATTTAAATCTGCATTGTCATACTCTTAGTAATCCCTTATTCATTGGTTAACTAACAGAAAAACTATAAATTTATTTTATGGATCGTTAAGCAATTAATATTTCATCTTCCCTACCCAAAACCTTTGCCGCGAGAAGATTCCGACCAAATAATTAATTCTCCATCTTTTCCGCCTGCGGCAAGTAAATGCGCGTTGGGATGCCATGCCAAACAAGAAAATCCCTTATCGGCACCCTCTAAAATTTGTCCGACTTGTTTGGCTTTTTGCCACAGACACAACCAACCATCATCCGCCGCCGAAGCTAGCAAAAGGCTATTGGGTTGAAAGGCTAAGTCTTGTACGACTCCATCGTGAAGATCTAAAATCTGAGCATTCCAACCTTCGTTATCGTCTTTGGCTTTTCTCCAAACCGCAATTCCTTCGACGCTAGAAGCGGCTAATAGCGGTGCTGTTCCTTGTTTGGGAGTTGACCAAGTGAGGTTGCGAATTTTGCCAGGAAACCCCCGCATCACCCAAGGAAAAGGACTATTCCACTCCATAACGGTAATCGTATAATCTAAGTTACCAGAAGCAATATACTTGCTGTCCCCAGACCAAGCGATCGCGATACTAGCAGCCTCCATGTGGATAACATAGGGATCTTCGTCCCAGTTATCGCTACTCCAAACTTTAGCACCTTGGTTTCCCGCGATCGCTAAATGTTCTCCATTCGGTCGCCAAGCCATTCCCAGCACAGAAGAGGCTTCAAAAGCAAGCGTTGTAACAATATTTTGCACTTCGGCATCCCAAATTTGGACGTAACGCCCTAAACTGAAGGCAAGTAGGTTACGCTTGGGACTCCATTTAATTTTATCGACCCATTTGGGAGCATTTTCTAGGGTGGTAATTAGTTCGGGTTGTTCTCGAATGCGCCAAATTCTAACTTTGCCATCCTGTCCCCCCGCTGCCAAAAATTGTCCGTCATGAGAAAAGGCAAGACAATCGATTGATTGCGACTCTTCGTTGCTGGGTAAAAGAGTCACCAGAGAATCGTCTTGCCATAAAACCACTTCCCCAGCTGCAGAACTAACCGCTAAGATCTCTTTAGAAGACCACGCGATCGCGGTGACATATTCGCTAAGCATTCCACTCCATCGGCGATCGAAAAGCGGTTTGCTGGTCAATCTCAAACTAGACACGCTTTAAAATTTCCTTTCAATTCTGCTTCGTCTAAATTACGACCGATGAAAACTAATTCATTCTTGCGAGTTTCGCTGGGTTTCCAAGGACGGTCGGGTTTGCCATCAAACAGCATATGCACTCCTTGAAAAACAAACCTCTGGTCTTCGCCAGCAATATTTAAAATCCCTTTCATACGAAAGATATCGACCCCTTTGTTACGTAAGAGATCTCCTAACCAGTTATTTAACTTCGATCCATCCACGGCACCCGATTCGACAATAGCAACAGAAGTGACGGTTTCATCGTGTTCGTGTGCGTTTTCGTTGAGGAATTGAGGGTCAATTTCTAACGCATGGTTGAGGTCAAATGCTTTGACTCCCAATAAGGCATCCATTTCTAATTCAGAATTTTGAGTGCGATAAATTTTCGCCATGGCATTCATGCTATGGATGCGCTTCTCTAACTCGTCGAGTTGTTCGGTCGTCACCAAATCGGTTTTGTTGAGTAAGATAACATCGGCAAAAGCAATCTGTTCTTGTGCCTCATCTGCGTCCCAATGCTGCTGAATATGCTTGGCATCCACTACCGTGACGACTGCATCTAAAAGAATTTGCGATCGCATATCTTCATCGACGAAGAAGGTTTGAATGACGGGTGCGGGGTCTGCAAGTCCGGTGGTTTCGATAACTAAATGGTCGAATTTGTTGCGTCGTTTCATCAAGTTACCGATAATACGGATTAAGTCGCCTCTGACAGTACAGCAGATACAACCGTTATTCATTTCAAAGATTTCTTCATCGGCATCGATGATGAGTTGGTTGTCGATTCCTACTTCTCCAAACTCGTTGACGATGACTGCAACTTTTTTTCCGTGTTCGTAGGTGAGGATGCGATTGAGGAGTGTAGTTTTACCTGCACCGAGATAACCCGTTAGGACGGTGACGGGAACTGTACTTGTAGTTTCTGCCAAGACCATAATTCTACCACTCAACTTTTTTGAGAATTATAATCATTCTAATGAGATATGGTTTTAAATTCAAGTTGCACCGAATCCCTTTTTGCGACTATAGAAAACGGTTTTAAACTCTATTTTATTGGTATTGGGATTGTAGAGAGTATAAGTTGCTTGTCCGGGTTCCCTACCCACATTCCCTACCCCAATCACTCGCCTCTGTGGTGCAGTTATGGTTTGAACGGGTTGCTTAGCATCCAAGGTCGTTACCGATGTCGTAACGGAACCGCCTTGGAGTTGATATTCAAACACTCGACCGGAACGACCACAAAAAAGATTATTTGCGCCAAAACGCTGAAGTCGATCTAATACTTGCCAAGGCGGAGTTTGGGGGGTGAGTTCGTCGCTGACACTAATGCTACTTCCATGAATCAGCAAGCAATCGAGTTCAAAAAAACCGAAATCCAAACCTCGCAACCATTGAACCGTTTCGCGAGATACCGATTGCCAAAGCAATTGAACGGCATCGCCACCGTAACGATTCAGCAACTCTGTCGCCTCAGCAGTCGTTCCCAACCCATGTAAGTTAAAACACTGTTCTTCCCACCAACCGATACAAACTTGGGGTTGTAATTCTCCCGAACGAGGATAGCGAACGCGCTGGACGACTTTTTCGCTTTCTGGTCTAGTACTTATTAAGTCGCCAAGGATATACAATTCCTCTACAGATTGCTGGCGTTTGAGATCGGTTAGTACCGCTTCGTATGCTTCGATATTCCCTTCAATTCCGCTTAAAATTGCCCACATTGGTTGAAATATTTTAAGTATTAACGTTTACAGACATGATTTTGGTCTTTTTTTGGTAAGGTTTTAAACCTCGATCTCGAATAATGATTATCATTATTATAAAAAATCGATTTGTATAATATCCAGACTATATAGTCACTCTCAAGTATAATTTCTAAAAAAGCTTGGAAATTAAGAGAAAAGATTCAATGTGATTGAAAAATTTCCAATATTTGAAATTTCTCCAGAGGCTCCTGAATCTGAAGAAACGATGGGAACTAAAGAAAAATTTTGGTTTAATCACCAAGAGTTAGGTTTATATCTTTACAAAAAAGCTAGACAAAATACAGGTGAAGATTGGTCAGAAAAAATTGCATCTGAATTACGTAAGCTTATAAAATTACCTCATGCTCAATATGAATTAGCAATATTTAATAATGAAAAAGGAACGATTTCTCCATCGGTTCTTCCAGAAAACAGCCGTCTTAGTCCTGGCAATGAAATTTTAGCAAAAATATTTTTAAATTATCCAGAAGATATTAAGGACATATCTCAACATACTCTCAATAATATCTTTTGTGTTTTTACTACCTCTTCAGTCGATCTACCAAGAGATTGGCAACCATTAGAGGGGATAGAAACAGGAATAGATACTTTTATTGGTTATTTACTTTTAGATGCTTGGATTGGTAATAGCGATCGCCATCATGAAAATTGGGCATTTATCGATCTCGAAGGAAAAAGTTATTTAGCGCCAACCTATGACCATGCTTCTAGTTTAGGGCGAAACGAGTCGGATGAGCGACGCGAAAGAAGACTCAAAACAACAGATGTTGGTTTTTCCGTAGAAGCTTATACTAAAAACTGCAAGTCCTGCTTATATGCTAAAGTTGGAGATAAGAAACCTTTAAAGACTTTTGAAGCCTTTTGTGAAGCAGCAAAACTGTATCCTAAAGCAGCGAATATACGGCTGGATAGTCTGGCAAAGATATCAGCTAATAATATTTTAGAATTGTTTGAGCGTATACAAGCGCGATCGCATCTCTTCAACTGCCATTGAATTTGCTTGTAAAATCTTAGAAATTAATCAAAATAAATTATTAGAGTTTAGCAAAGAATTATCATGAAAAAACTATTTTTAGCATGGCAAGGTTCAAAAAGCCGTCATTGGTTTCCCATTGGACAATTAACTTTTGATGGAAAAAATTATCATTTTGTCTATACTCATGGTGTCAACAAAATATTAACTAGAAACTTTAACTGTAATATTAACGTTACATCTTTGGCACAACCCAATTATAAAAGTCAAGAAACCTCTCGCCACTACTGAAAGAGGACGAGTGGGTTTTATCGGCGGTTAAATTAGCTTCTGTTACGCTTTAATGCCAAAGTGGTTGCACCTATTACGCCAAAAGCTAACAAAAAAGAAGGTTCGGGTACGGAGGTAGATTGTGCCGTTATAGTTTGTGCGGTTAAGGTAGTGGCATAGGAAATGCCAGGATTGTTTGCTGTTGGGTCGTCATAACTCGCTTCAATGACTTGCAACCCTCCCTCACCGATGAGAACCGAAGCAATCCCGTTGGCATCGACAGCAAGTTCTTGTCCGAGGTATTCTACGGTTGGATCGGCGATCGCATTTCCTTGATATAAAACTTGAATGGATAAGCTATCTCCTACTCCCACTGCAAAAGGATTTTCTAGAGGCATAATCTCAAGCGGAAGACCGAAAGGCGTTGCCACTTCATCAGACCAGCTATAAAGTGCTTTCGTTGACTTGAGATAATTGGTGACATTTTCGTAATTAATTGCCTGGGCCTCTTCTGGCGACAGGTTTTCATAGCTGCCGTCGGGATATTCTATCCAAAAACCGTTGTCATAAGTTGCTGTTAAGGCAGCAACTTCTCTTTCTGGAACTACGAAGAAGTTACCGCCTTCTACAGAAGTGTTACTAGGAACAATTCCTTTACTTAAATCGTAAGCTGTAGCTTCTCTAAAATTACTTGGAATTAAAGGTTCTTCTGCTTCCTCTTCTGGATGACCGAATAAGACTTCGTAATTTCCATCATTATAATCAAACCAAATAACATGAGCTAATGCTGGTTGACTAAGTATTAGTGGCAAAAAAGCTACTGTTAGACTTAGTTTTTTCAAGGTTTGGTCGAGCATTTTTTTAAGTTTTTAACACTAAAAATCATGATATATTGTTGCAATTTAATATCAATCCTCTGAGGGGGCATATTAACTTTAAAAATCAAATTAATTAAGCTTATTTTTAGATTTTATTTTTAGAATAAAGCCACAAAAATATTATTTTTTAATAAAAATTTGTGGCTTCGTAAATTATTATCAAGAATCAATTTGCAGCGTTCAATTTATGATTGATTTCAACAAAAATAACCACTTTTTGAGTGGAATTATTCAACGTAACATCAAAGCTACTTCTTTCGCAAAATAAGTCAAAATTAAATCCGCTCCCGCACGTTTCATACTGGTAAGCGTTTCTAAAATTACCTTTTTCTCATCAATCCATCCATTTTGAGCGGCTGCTTTCACCATAGCGTACTCGCCACTCACGTTATAAGCAGCAACGGGTAAATTAGTGTAGTTTTTAATTTGACAAATGATATCAAGATATGCTACAGCAGGTTTAACCATGACGATATCTGCACCTTCAGCAATATCGAGAGCAACTTCTTTAATCGCTTCCCTAGCATTGGCGAGATCCATTTGATAAGTTTTTTTATCGCCAAACTTGGGAGCAGATTCTAAAGCATCACGAAAGGGGCCATAATAAGCTGAGGCGTATTTAGAAGAATAAGCAAGAATCCCGACATTAATATAGCCTTGGGCATCTAATGCTTTGCGAATGGCTCCTATTCTCCCATCCATCATATCGGAAGGCGCAACAAAATCGGCTCCTGCTTCTGCATGGGAAAGGGCACTTTTCACTAAAACTTCTACGGTTTCATCATTGAGGATTTTCCCATCTTCGACAATACCGTCATGACCGTAGGAAGAAAAGGGATCGAGGGCAACATCGGTAATGACGACGAGATTGGGGATTTCTTTTTTAATTGCCTTAACGGTTTGCTGCACTAAACCATCGGGATTATAGCTTTCCGTGCCTGCATTATCTTTCTTTTCTTCTGCAATGAGGGGAAAAAGCGCGATCGCATTAATTCCTAAATTATAAGCATCTGCCACTTCTTTGAGCAGTAGATCGAGAGAATAACGATAACAGTCTGGCATGGAGGGAATTTCTTGTTTAATATTTTCCCCTTCCATGACAAAGACGGGATAGATGAGGTCGTTAACGGTCAGTTGGGTTTCTCTCACCATGCGACGTATCGCTTCAGTGCGACGCAGGCGACGCGGACGATGTAGGAGAGAGGGAAGGTTAGATGAAGACATCAATATTTCTGTAGAGAGCGAGCGGGACAATCTATATTGTAATGATAATCGTTCTCACAAAAGATGAAGTTTTGTAGAGTGCGTATTCGCAGTGTTAATCAAATTAAATTTTAAAAGCGATCGCGTTTGTTAAGGGGTATTAGGTTCTTCTGGGTCTTCGCCAAGAGTTTGCTGTCTACTATGTCGGATGTGCAGAATGCGAACCGTAGAGACTTCTTGCCCTTCTAAAATAGTAAAGAGAATGCGGTATGAGTTGCGCCCTTTGCCGTAAAGTAGTTGCCGAATCTCCTGGCTAAAATACTCATTTTCTCGCGCTAACGAACAGCGTTTCGGCATTTGAGACAAAGATGCGATCGCTTGCAGCAAACCTGAATACCATTTACTTGCTATTGTAGGGGAAGTAACTTGGGACAAATGTAAGAAGGCATTATCTGCTTCAGCCTCTGCTACACTCGAAATTTCAATGCGATATGTCACGAATCGGCAGGTAAATTATATTTGCGGCGTTGCTCTTGGGCAAAGTTCTCAAAAAGACGAAACCGACCTGCCTCAAAATCATCTAACCCTTGTTGAATGCCCTTAATGGATTCTTCTAAATCTTGTTCTTCCCACGCTAAGACACTAGCTAATAACTCGGATGCAACAAGATTAACATCTTGACCTTGCCGAGCCGCCCTATCATAAAGTAGCGCTTCTAATTCTGGGCTAAGGGTTACAACAATCGCCATACAGCTACTTCCTTCAGCATCGAGCCTGTAGACTATATTCTAACAACACCCAAAAAGAATTATTCTTCTTCATTTCCGCTAGCAATCTAGCGAGAGGATTAAAGTCTATCGAAATCGATGTTTTCATAGAGATCGGCAATCTGGATCTGAGCCTCAAAAGTACTCAAGGATAATGTGACATTAGGATCGTCGTATTCTGAGAGCAACCATTGATTAACAGCAGTTTTGACATAATGCTCTACGTGAATGCTGTATAGGTCAACGATTAGATATTCGCGGAAACTTTCAATAGTACGGTAAGCAGCAAACTTTTCGCCACGGTCATAATCTTGTGTCGATTTAGAAAGAACTTCAGCAATAAAGCAAGGATTGACGATCGTGTCGGTGCGTCCTGTTTGCAATTGTAGAGGTTTTTCGACGACCATGACATCGGGATAAGTGTAGAGATTGCGATCGCCAATCCAAAGTCGTTGGTCAGTGATGAAGATTCGATAAGGCTTTCCTTTTAATAGTAGTTTGAGAGCAAGCAAAAGGTTACTGGCAATCTCATTGTGGTTAGGCGTACCTCCAGTCATGAGTCTAATTTCTCCATTCACATATTCATGACGTTCCTCGGAGGTAACTTCAAATTCTAAATATTCATCAGGTGTATAAATTCGTTGTTCGAGTGCCTGTGTCATGGTTCCTGATGCTCTCAGTTTTTGATTTATTTATTAAATCAAGATTGTTCTTCCTATGCTAAGACAATAGCTAGCAATGCGGAAATATATTTTTCAAATGCTCGATACAACAGTAATTATTTATTGATAGTCAGTCGTCGCAGATACAGATGCAGAACGACGTTTCCCCATTTCTTGTTGCTGTACTTGTATCTGCTCTCTGTTTTTTTCCAGAAACTCTTCTAGTTGCTCCAAAGGAACTCGAACAGTGTCTCCATTTTTGAGGCGAACTGTAAACATTTTTTTCTGGATTTTCGCAAAATTTTAACTGTACCTATATTTTACCTATACCTATTAGGTACAAGTATAAGTAACATTTAAAAAAATAGATATAAATTTAAGGAGCGGCGACTTGTTATACTGTAGCGCCGACTCAAGATTTAATTGCCATCCATCCTACATAAGTCAGCGCTTTGTAAAATTGCACGATCTCAGCAAAACCTGCTTCGTTTAGCAGTTCAGTAGTTCGTTTTTCCGTCACAAACGGAAGATGTGGCAATATTTTCTCTGATTGTTCTTCTATGAACTCTACAGGAACTCCCGCATGGATAGCATGGGATTTCCAAGCTGAGAAAATCCGATTGAATTGTTCGGGGTTTCTCTCGCTGCAAAAATCCACTAAAAACAATGGAGATCTGCTTTCTAACCTTTTATGAATTGATTTTAAAAAAGATAATTTGCTTCCATCATCTGGGAGAAAGTGCATTACCAAAATCGAAGTTGCTGCATTGAAAGAAGTGGCTGATGGCACATCATCCACAGTCCCTTGAATCAAGCGAACTCGTTCTGATAGATCGAGTGCTTCTAACTTACTAGATGCCGCACTCAACATTTCGGCGGACGGATCGACCCCAGTCATCTGCCATTGAGAGCTACGACCGAATACGCTGAGTTCTGTTCCGCCTCCTGCTCCAACTATTAACAGATTAGCTTGCTCTGGCAATCTTTGACGTAAAAATGCAAGTACGATATTAAAAATCGCCTCATAACCAGGAACGAGTTGTCTTGCTTTAATATCATAATCATTGACTGGCAAAGACTTGTTTTTGTCGAAGTCAAAGAGATTTTCTCGATCCATCATTAAGAAATCTTTTTAGAGGACACAAAATTCATATTAATGTTAGTTCGAGATAAGACTAATCCGCCAAGAATAGCATCAGAGTTTTCGCTTATCCAAAACAAATAGTGTTTTAGAGATTGACAATCTATCTCACACAAACATGAGTAGGGTCATCTGCTTTTTCTGCAAATTCCAAACCCCTTGCCAAACGCCATGCAAAAATAGGCGGCAAACCTGCCTCTAGAATTGCCATACAGGTTGCTTGATAGTTATACTCGACTTCTCGTAGCGTCACTGCTTCTGTGTCGGTGTCATATATGACGTAGGTTGCATTAGGACGACCGTGACGGGGTTCGCCAACCGAACCGACATTGATAATGCGTTTGATAGGTGCAGTGAGAGTTAAATATTCTTCTTGTTGGGTATTTGGTTGACGGACTTTTACTTGCAACTCTCCTGCATCCAAGGTACGGATATAAGGGATATGCGTGTGACCGCAAAAAAGTACGTCTGCATCAGCAGCTAAAACCCTCTCCAAGGCAGTAAAAGCATCCATTTCTGGCAACAAATATTCGTGGTTGCTGTGGGGACTGCCATGCACGAAACAAAGATTTCCTTCTTTCATCGTATGAGGCAATTGAGCTAAATATTCGCGCGTTTCGGGATAGACTTTTTTATTCGTCCATTCATGTGCTAATTTTCCTCGTTTTTCTGCTAAGAGTGAAGGATAGCTGCATTCGCAAGCATTTAACCCTTCAACGATATCTTCATCCCAACATCCTTGTACCGTAGGGATATCGAGAGAACGAATCGTCTCTACCACGGCATTGGGATGGGGGCCGTATCCGACTAAATCGCCGAGACAGTAAATTTTTTCGCAGGAATTGCGATCGCAATCGTCTAAAACCGCTTCTAAGGCAGTAAAATTTCCATGAATGCAAGACATCACTGCAATTTTCATGCCGTTACCTCTTCTAGGGATTCTTTAACTTGTTGTTGGTAATGTGAAATTGCAGCTTCTGGGATCGAGCAATCTTGAAGCGTTTGAGAAATCGCTTCTTTCTCTAAATTGCAACCCACGATTTCAAACCCGCTAAAACGTTGCGGTCTTCCTTCTAACCAAACAGGTAAATTTAATGCCTCAAATTCTTGGGGAGGAATCCCTCTAAGAACTTCGCCATAGATACACTGTCCGTCAGCAATCTCGAAAATTCCTTTGACGCGAAGAATTTCCCCGTAAGCACCACCAATTAGCTCGTACCAAAATACTGCTAAACTAGCAAAATCCAGAATTTCTCCCGTCAGTACGCCGCGATGAATCTGGATTTGTTTATCTAATTTATCTGTCTCAATATTATTGCCTGGAATCACTTCATCTGCCCAGGCATGAAAACCTGTATTTTGTAATCCCAGAGGCATCACCGCCACTCGATGGCAGTCGAGTTGTTGTAGCAAAGGTTCGATCGCAGATAAATCTAAATACCAAGGCAATTCTAGATAAACTTTTGATTCCTTGGAGACGTTAAATAACTTATCTTCTTCTGAGGCAGCTAAAACCGAGAGATTAGGAAACTCGCTTTGTAAGTAAGTGGCATCAATGGGAACAAACTCCGTTTGAGGACTGAAATATAAAACAGGTGCTTTTGTTTTAGCAATCTGTTCCCGAATCCAATGGGTTTTCCCCGAACCAGGCAAACCCGTAACGGCAGTAATCATCTCGTTCATTTTTATGATAATGATTATCATTTTAATATAAAATAGAAACTCGTTATCGTTATCGCAAAACAGAATTTATGGTTAATCCCATTTCTAAACTAGGATTTGGACTTTCTTTAACTCTTCTGAGTGTCCTTGCGCCAGTTCAAAAAAGCTTCGCCGAAACAACATCAGCAAGTCCCGATTACGAACATTACTATATTGGGTTAGATGGGCGAGAGTTCCTAACTCATGGCACCTATGCAGGTTTAGCTAATCCTAACTACAATCGCCTATCCTTTCTTGCTCCCCATTTAGAACCCGATCCAACCACTAACCATTTTCACGCGATCGGTGCTTATAGTTATACAGGTTCGCTAGATAATCCTACTGTCATTTCAACCAGTACGAACAATCGCATTCCCGAATATTGGACAGAATTGTCTCCGATTGAACTTCTACCTGGGACGGGAGTATTCGCCAACCAACTCATCACTCAGAAAACTGATGATGAATATACTAACTGGACGATCGCGCCCGTACAGTCTCTCCTAAACTATCCTGACGATCGCGCTGCCGAGTATTTATATAACAGTTCTGAGGGAGGTTGGCAAGGATCGTTAGGGAATGCAGAAATTGCCCTAGAACTAGTTTCAATCGCGCCTGGATTGGGGATTGCCGATTCGACGGGAAGGGATTTATTTGATTTTGTAGGCGATCGCTACGTCATCGGTCAAGGGGACGATTTTTCTTTTACACCAGTCTTCTATACCTCACAATCTGCGTCAGCAGGACAATATTCTGCCGAATTTAGATTAGTAGATGTCAATACCGCTAATAATCGCACGCTTTTAGCGCCATCGGGAACTTTCGCTGTGGACTTTCAAGTGCGATCGCGATCGGTTCCAGAATCTTCTACCTTGTTAGGTTTGGGGTTGCTAGGCGTTTTGGGATTGATAAGTCAGGCGAAGAAAAAAAAGTAACTAAAGATTTTTATGAAGGATACATCGTTACCCGCCTACATCGATTTAGCAATTGTGGGTGCGGGGCCGCAAGCATTAACGCTAGCAACTCATCTACTGCAAAAACGCGCTAAATTTCGGCATCGGTTTTTGGTATTTGACCCCAATGGAATTTGGTTGAGTCAGTGGCGACACCAGTTTGCCGCGCAAGAAATTCCTCACCTGCGATCGCCTGCGGTTCACCATCCCGACCCCAATCCCTACGCATTGAGGGCATTTGCCGAAAATCGACCCGACGAGTTGTTTCCGCCTTACGATCTGCCAGGAACAAAATTATTTGAGGATTTTTGTGCCGAGTTAATTCGTCGCTGGAACTTACAGGATTGCGTTTGCCAAGCAAAAATCGATCGCATTCTACCAATTCATCACAATTTGCGTCCTCGCTTTCAACTTATGTTAGCCGACGGACGTTCGATAATTGCTCGTCGAGTGGTTTTAGCAACTGGAAGCGGCGTTTTACAATTTCCCGATTGGGTAAATAAGATTCGCGATCTCTATCCTCCAGAAAGATTGTGTCATTCGCAAAAAGTAGATCTCAGAACGCTACAAATAGCAGGAGAAACAATTTTAATTATTGGTGGCGGACTCACTAGCGGACATCTGGCGATCGGTGCAATTAACCGAGGCGCTAAAGTTATACTCATGTCGCGACGGGAGTTGCAAGAAAAGCTATTCGATGCCGATCCTGGTTGGTTGGGGCCAAAATATCTCAAAGGATTTGCTGAAGAAAGCGATTGGGAAACGCGATCGCAACTAATTCAACAGGCGCGTAACGGCGGATCGATGACTCCTGCCATGATGCTACAGTTAAGACGCGCCACCAGAGATGGCAAAGTAACGCTTAACGAACGCTGCGAAATCATCGATGCGACTTGGCAAGAAAACCATTGGCAAGTGAGATGCGTTAATGGAGAAGTTTTGCAATGCGATCGCTTATGGTTGGCAACCGGAACCAGATTCGATGCAACTCAACATCCGCTTTTAGGCGATATTTCAAATACACATCCGACGCAAATTGTCAAGGGATTGCCTGTATTAGACGAACATTTACGCTTTCCTGGCAGTGCGTTTTATATTCTGGGCGGATTAGCAGCATTGCAAATCGGGCCAGTCGCTCGCAACCTGTCGGGTGGAAGAATGGGATGCGATCGCATCGTTCGGGCGCTAATCACTAAACTCAAGTAATAGCTGATAGCTGTTTGGGCCAGCGACCCACCGCATTACCGATGACTGACATTTCTTGTACGAGGCGATCGAATCGTTCCGGCGTGAGCGATTGCGGCCCGTCTGAGAGAGCTTTTGCTGGGTTGGGATGAACTTCGATCATCAGTGCATCGGTTCCCGCTGCGATCGCAGCCATTGACATTGCCGGGACGTATTCCGATTTACCCGTTCCATGACTCGGATCGATGGTGACAGGTAGGTGAGTTAAAGAGTGTAGGATAGGTAATACGGCTAGATCTAACGTATTGCGAGCGTAATCGCGATCGAAGGTGCGAATGCCTCGCTCGCACATAATGACGTTCGGATTGCCAGCCGCTAGAATATATTCCGCTGCCATCAGCCATTCTTCGATAGTTGCTGACATACCCCGCTTTAATAATACGGGTTTATCTTGTGCCCCCACTTTTTTGAGCAGCGAGAAATTCTGCATATTTCTTGCGCCGACTTGAATCACATCGGCAACTTCTGCGATTTTTTCTAAATCTTCAGCGTCCATCACTTCTGTAATAATTCCCAAACCAGAAGCTTCCTTGGCTGCTGCAAGCAATCCCAAAGCACTTTCTCCGTGTCCTTGGAAAGCGTAGGGAGAAGTCCGAGGTTTGTAAGCGCCACCTCGCAAAAATTGAGCGCCTGCCGCCTTAACTCGCCTAGCGGTTTCGACAATCATTTCTTCATTTTCTACCGAACAAGGCCCAGCAATCAAAACGACGGGATGATTGCGTCCAAAAGGCACTTTCCCGCTAGGAGTAGAAACAATCACTTCGCCAGGTTCTCCGTGACGAAATTCTAAGCTAGCGCGTTTGAATGGTTGTTCGACTCGCAGGACTTGTTCGATCCAGGGACTAAATTCTTGAATGCGTAGTGGATCTAGTGCAGCGGTTTCACCGACTAAACCAATGACAACTTTGTGTTTGCCTATGATTTTTTCGGGTGTCAGTCCCCAATCGCTTAATTCTTGGCTAATTCGCTCGATTTCTGCTTCTGGGGAACCCACTCTCATGACTACAATCATGTTTGTTTTCCTTTGCGATCGCTATTTTGGGTTTTCGGTTACTTGGTTTAATTATTCTGCGTTAAAAAATAGAGGATTGGAAAGCGATAGAAAAACAACTCGCTTTCCCAAACTTTTAGCTTTTTTTAGTTGTTTTTTCGGCTTCTTTTGCTTCTTTCCAAGCCGCCGTCATTCGTGAGAAGTTTGTCTTAAACTCTTGAGTGCCAATCCAACCGCCAACCCTGTCTTCGTCCCAGGAAGCCGAGAGAATGCCATAGCTTAACCCCAAAACTCCTAACCCGAATAACCCCAATGTCACAGCGCCTACAGCCGATGCTGGGATTTCTAACCATTCGTGGCTGACAATCCAATAGAAGACAAAAAAGGATGACATTGCCAATCCCGTCGGAATGCCAGAAAAGAAAGCCATGCGACGTATCATTCGCTTGCTGACGCTTTCTGGAATCGATCGCTCAGCCGCTTTTTTGCGAGCGGTGTTTTTAGTCTTGACCGATTCTTTTTGGGGTTGTATGGGGGGTTGCTTGGGAGTTTTTTTCTTTTTTTGATTGGGTTCAAACGCCAAGCGATCGCGCGACGATTTTGACGGCATAAGATTATTTATAGGATTTTAACGACGAATACCCAAACGACCGATCAGTGTTTGGTATCGTTCTTGACTGATGTTTTGTATATAGGCTAACAGACTTTTGCGATGTCCGATCATCTTTAATAATCCCCGGCGAGAAGCATGATCTTTGGGATTAGCTTGAAGATGTCCGTTGAGTTGATTGATGCGCTCGGTTAACAGAGCAACTTGTAAATCGGCAGAACCCGTATCGGTTTCGTGAGCTTGGTATTCGGTTATCAGTTCTTGTTTTCGCTGTTGAGTTAAAGTCATAAGGTTCGGGTAAATCTCAATAAATATTGCAATCTATCATAGTAACACTTCTTCTTGGGCAAGTCATTTTTTAGGCGGGATATTGGTCGAACTCTTGCATCAATTCTAATAACTCTTCTTGTGTCGGCTGTCGTCCGTGCTTGGTTAATTCGGCTAACCCTTCAAAATACTGCTCTCGCGAATCGGCGGGACAAAACATAATGAGCAGTTTCGAGCGCGTTTCTCCAGGATTAGCAAAGCCATGAGGCGTATTTTCTGGAACGAGCATTAAGGTTCCAACAGAAGCGGCAATTTTGCGGCTATCTAGCATCAACTCAACCTCGCCTTCTGTGACATAAAAGATTTCGGTCAATTCTTTATGAATATGAGGACTCGCTCCTTCGCTTCCTGGCTCCATAATAAACTCGAATAATCCAAAATGACCGTGCGTATCTTTGCCAGTTACTTTAAAAATGCAGGTACTCGTGCGAATTTGGACAGAACGCCCCTCTTCTGGTTGTAGGATAATTGGTAACGACATAATTTTAATGATTTGGGATTATTGCGACAGCATCAATTTCAAATAGCATCCAATCCAATGCTAATCTTGGCACTGGAATCAACATGCTAGCGGGTTTGCGATCGCTTTTCCACATCGCTTTGCGTTCGTTTGATATTAATTTTTGTTTCTGTGCGTCGTGTTCGACTGAAAGTATGGTAATTTTTATGACTTGTTCGGGAGTTGCTCCAACTGCTGTTAAAGTCGTGCGAAGATTTGAGAATGCTTGTTTGAGTTGGGTAGCAAAATCATCAGAGATGGGATCGCCATTTTCATCTTCGCCAAATTGACCTGCAATATAGACGAGTTTTGCATCGGCAGGCGCGATCGCGATATGAGAAAATCCATAATTAGATGGATCGTTCAATCCAACTGGGTTGATGTATTGAATGTCTTTTGTCATTTGCTTCACTAATTTTGTAAAGAAAAAACTTTATAAAGTTATTGAAGGCAATTGCATCTCATTTGTCTATCTATCTAAAGAAGTAGATTTATAACATTCTAAGTTTAATCAACAAAACTCTCTCTTTGAGGTGTGTAGTTCACCCAGTAAGAGTTAAACCTTACAAAACTAATTAAATAGATATTTGTCTACAAAATTAGTAACTATAAATATTGAGTTTTTAAAACCTGACAATCTTACTCCCCTCTCCTTGTAGGAGAGGGGTTGGGGGAAAGATAGAACCCTATTTCAGCGTTCCTGCTGGAATGCCCAAAATATCCTCAATCTTAGGCATTTCTTCGAGAGGAATTACGCGACCTTCGTCTTCAAACCCTGCAATTTGGTCAAAGTTGAGGTAGCGATACAAATCGCCTGCAAAGGGATTAATTTTCTCAACCACAATCGACATATATTCTTCCACTGTAGGAATGCGACCCAACAAGGCACAAACAGCGGCTAATTCTGCCGAACCGAGATAAACTCGCGCATCTTTGCCCATGCGGTTGTTGAAGTTGCGAGTCGAGGTTGAAAAGACGGTTGCGCCATCTTCAACTCGCGCTTGGTTGCCCATACATAGCGAACATCCTGGCAATTCCGTTCGCGCCCCAGCAGCGCCAAAAATGCCATAAACGCCTTCTTCTTTGAGTTGGTGTTCGTCCATGCGAGTTGGCGGACAAATCCACAAACGAACTTTTGTTTGTCCTGCCCCTTCTAGTATCTTCGCCGCCGCGCGATAGTGACCGATATTGGTCATGCAAGAACCGATAAAGACTTCATCGATTTTGTCTCCCGCACATTCGGACATCAATTTAACATTATCGGGGTCGTTGGGTGCAGCAACGATAGGTTCTTTAATCTCGTTCAAATTGACTTCGATAATATCAGCATATTCCGCATCGGCATCCGCTTCCATGAGAACGGGATTTGCCAACCACTGTTCCATCTTAGCGACGCGGCGCATGATAGTACGGGCATCTTGATATCCGCGCGCTACCATATTTTTCATTAGCGCCACATTAGAACGCAGATATTCAGAAACTGTCTCGGTACTCAGCTTAATCGTACTGCCCGCACAAGACCTTTCTGCGGTTGCATCAGTTAGTTCAAATGCTTGTTCTACCTTCAA
The DNA here is from genome assembly GCA_025454425.1 of Hydrococcus sp. Prado102. Taxonomy (GTDB): domain Bacteria; phylum Cyanobacteriota; class Cyanobacteriia; order Cyanobacteriales; family Microcystaceae; genus Hydrococcus. The sequence continues at coordinate 30,303 of JALOOL010000004.1, forward strand.
ATCGGGCAGTCCTTCCATCTCCATGACGCGCCCGTTGAAGACATTTTTCTTGTTTTGTTTGGAGACGGTTAGCTTACCTTGTTGCATGGCAACGTAGGGAATCGCATTAACGATATCTCGCAACGTTACCCCAGGTTGCAATTCCCCGCTAAAGCGTACCAGAACCGATTCTGGCATATCTAAGGGCATGACTCCTAAAGCTGCGGCAAAAGCGACCAAACCCGAACCCGCAGGGAAAGAAATCCCCAAGGGGAAACGAGTATGCGAGTCGCCACCCGTTCCAACCGTATCGGGTAATAGCATCCGGTTTAACCAAGAGTGAATGATTCCATCTCCTGGACGCAAGGCAACCCCACCGCGATTAGAAAAGAAATCTGGCAAGTCGTGGTGAGTTTTGATATCGACGGGTTTGGGATAAGCGGCGGTATGACAGAAACTCTGCATGGTTAAGTCTGCATTAAACCCAAGACAAGCGAGTTCTTTGAGTTCGTCTCGCGTCATCGGGCCTGTCGTATCTTGCGACCCTACTGTAGTCATAATCGGTTCGCAAGAGGTTCCAGGACGTACTCCAGGCAACCCACAAGCTTTGCCCACCATTTTCTGTGCCGCAGTAAAACCTTTGCCCGTATCTTCTGGCATTTTAGGACGGGCAAATAGCGGACTGGGTTCTCGTCCCAACGCTTGGCAAGTTTTGTCAGTCAATCCCCGTCCGATAAGTAAGGGGATGCGTCCGCCAGCGCGAACTTCATCGAGGATGGTATCGGGTTTGAGGGTAAAGGTCGAAATGATTTCTCCTGCTTCGTTGGTAATTTCGCCTTTGTAGGGATAAATCGTAATAACGTCTCCCGTATTCATCTTGGTTACGTCGCATTCGATAGGCAACGCGCCAGAATCTTCGGCAGTATTGAAGAAAATCGGGGCAATTTTTCCGCCTAATATGTATCCACCCGACCGCTTGTTGGGAATGAAGGGAATATCTTCGCCGATGTGCCAGAGAACCGAGTTAATCGCAGATTTGCGCGAGGAACCCGTTCCAACGACATCGCCGATATATGCAACGGGATGACCTTTTTTCTTGAGTTCGGCAATGGTATCTAACGACCCAGGTTGCCGCGTCTCTAACATGACTGTCGCGTGAAGGGGAATATCGGGGCGAGTGGTCGCGTGAGGCGCAGGAGATAAGTCGTCGGTGTTGGTTTCGCCTGGGACTTTAAAGACGGTTACTGTAATCTCTTCTGGCAGCTTGGGACGGGCAATAAACCATTCTCCATTCGCCCAAGAGTCGATAACTTGTTTGGCGTAAGAATTTGTCTCGGATAATTCTAAAACTTCGTTGAAAACATCAAAGACTAATAAGATTTTGCTTAATGCCACTGCCGCAGTCGAGGCAATATTTGCATCTCTCGCCTGGAGTAGTTCTACTAAAGACTGTACGTTATATCCTCCTATCATCGTTCCCAACAAGCTAACTGCGCCTTGGGCAGAGATGACGGGAGAGGTAATTTCTTCTTTGGCAATAGCAGTGAGAAATCCCGCTTTGACATAAGCTGCTTCGTCTACGCCAGGGGGAATTCTGTCCCGCAGCAGCATTAGAAGTTCTTCTTTTAGTTCTTGGGGCGGATTTTTGAGCAGTTCGCACAGTTCGGAGGTTTGCTGCGCGTTTAATGGTAACGGGGGAATTCCTAGTGCTGCTCTTTCATCAACGTGCTTGCGATAGGTTTCTAACATGAGTGTTTTTCCTCAGCGTAAGATAAGGTGAGCTTTTTATAACGATTAATAGATTGAAACCTTGTAGACCGTTCCAAAAAGGCAATCTTTAACTAGGTTACGGACAAACGAAATTGCATTTTCTATTTAGTTTACTGAGTCTGGTAGCCAAATGTTTTTCTCTTTTGTTAGCAGAGTTTGACATTAGGTAAGCGATTATAGCGAATTGCGATCGCGACTTCAACAATCGCCTTTTCTTTTATTGTAGTCATTATGATTTTTAATTTAAGCTGAAGCGCAAAATTAGAATCGCACTCTTAAGACTGTCATACTTTGTCCTCATTTATATAACAAAGTAATACTGAGTAATTCATAGTTTAATACTTGACTCTGTTTGGTATATACTTAAGCAATTACTCGTGTAATTAAAACATAAAGATTGTTAAAAGTTATGCGGTCGATAAATTATGATTGTCCTCCCCTAAAAACTAGTAGTACGATCGCATGGGTTTAATAAACCAAGCAATAACTATCATCTTCATTAATATCGTCTAAAGTTTGACAAGCCATATCTAATGCTTTTACGCGATGTTCCCACTGTATAATTGCTTCAGTTTGCTGTTGTTCTTTTGCTCGTTGTAGTTGCGTGTCGGCATACCAATAAAGTTCCGAAAGAAGTTCGTCAAAACTTTTTGGATTGTTGGTATCTAAACTAAGTTTTTTTAGCGAGTTCGTTAAATTAACTTTCATAGCGATCGAGTATGGTGAGTTGTTCAATTACTATATTCGTGTAGATCTATTCAGTCTCCTGTGAGATGAATGCTAGGAAATTATGATTTTACTCGTTCTAGAAGACAATCTAAATCACAACAATCTGTGACTTAGATCTCTCGAACAAATTTTTCTTGAAGCGTTTTTGCTCGATCGGCGATCGCATCCCAATTTCTCGCATCTAAAAGGTGTTTGGGAAATAATTGACCTGCCAGTCCAACCGCGATCGCACCTGCTGCGATATACTGAGAAGTATCTTCTAAAGTGACCCCTCCCGTGGGAATTAACGGAATCTCCTTGAGCGGGCCTTGTAAGCTTTTGATATAACTGACTCCACCTACAGCATCGACGGGAAAGACTTTAACGCAACTTGCGCCTGCTTGCCATGCAGTTACAATTTCTGTAGGGGTTAAGGCACCTGCAACGATTGGAATATCAAACGCGATCGCAGTTTCAATTAATTTGCGATCCACATGAGGCGTAAAGCAAAATTGAATGCCGCCCGAAATCGCATCTTTGAGTTGGTCAACGGTTAAAATCGTTCCAGTACCGATGGTACAGTTAGGAAGTTGCGATCGCAATTGACTAATTAAATTGCCTGCGCGATCGCTATTCCAAGTTATCTCAATTAAGCGCATTCCCCCTTCTGCAACAGCTTTCGCCATTGAGTAACCCAAATCTATTTGAGACGAACGAATAATTGCGATCGCTCGATATTGTTGCAATAATTGCAGCCAGGAGTCTAATACCATTTTGGATGAAAGGATGAAAGGATTGGGAAACCCTTTCGTAGAGACGCGAAATTTCGCGTCTTTACTCTGGATTCTGTAAATTCATCTGTCACATTCTTTTTTCAAATTGGATAAGCTATTCGAGACAGACAGCGTATAGCTTTTAGATGTCAACCCAACACAACTTGGCAGGGGACTTTAGATCCTAACAAGAATAGATATTAAGATCGAAAACGCTTAACAGTTCGTTTCTCACCATTCTCTATTCCCTACTCCCGTACAGACGCGAAATTTCGCGTCTGTACTCCCTAATTTCCTTCTTGTTGAATCCAAACCGACACTGAACCGCCTTGGCAACGGAACTCGCCCCAACCCTTATCATTAGTATAGATAGGTTCTCGAATATGTTCGGTCAGATCGACGAACTTGGCGTTAGGTTTACCGACTTCCATCCATTTAGAACCTTCCGCGCCATCGCTCATTATAACTGCCATCGCTTGCGGATGTTGTTCGTCGCCTAGTCGCGTCCAACCAATAGTACTCCAATGGTCGAAATAGTCATACTGAGGCCCATAAGCGTAGTATTTGCGAGCATAAAGTAACTTGTCAAGCAACCAACGATGAGAAGGCATAAAAATTTTGTAGCGATTGCCATCTCGTCCCCAATCTTCATATTCAGCGCCGTAATAATCCGCATAGAAAACGCAGGGATAGCCTTCCTGTCGCAGCAGAATAATCGCGTAAGCTAAAGGTTTAAACCAAGGTTCGACGACCGATTCAAGCATTTGCAGCGGTTGAGAATCGTGATTTTCTACAAATGTAACGGCATGAGTCGGTCGTTGCTGCATAAATGTATTGTTTAATATGTTCCGCATATCGTAGTTTCCACCCGACCGACTCGCATAATGGAAGTTGTAATGCAACGGTACATCAAAAACAGACATTCTTCCGCCGACTAAATCGATATACCAATGCAGCGACGCGAGATCTGGAACCCAATATTCCCCCACGACAAACAGATCTTTGCCGACAAATCGTTCCATTTCGTCCAACCATTGCGGAAAAAACCAAGCCGCAATATGTTTAATGGCATCTAAGCGAAACCCATCTACCTTAGTTGTTTCGAGATACCATTTACCCCAACGTGTTATCTCGTCGCGCACTTCTTGATTTTGGAGGTCGAGATCGCATCCCATAAGATAGGCAAAGTTACCTTTTTCTAAAGCAACATAGTCATCAAATTGTTTGCCTTCTAATAGATAAACCGTACCGCGATCGTCTTTGTTGTATTCGTTATAATCTAATGCGTCGAAGTGCCACCAATGCCATTTAAAAGAGGAATGTTTGCCTTGTCGTTCGGGAAAGTGAAAATGGGTGTAACTTTTGATATTTTGTAAACCACCCTTCGCTTGCAGTCGGTTTTCTTGAGGAAAAGGTGTAGCCTTCATGGTTTCTGAGGCATCCCCACCGATTTTGTGGTTGAGAACCGTATCTGCATAAGTTTGTATGCCAACGGCTTTTAAGGCTGCGATCGCATCGAGATATTGCTGGCGGGTTCCATATTTGGTACGAATCGAGCCTTTTTGGTTGAATTCGCCTAAATCGAAGAGATCGTAAACGCCATAGCCAACGTCGCTTTTACCCCCAGTTCCCTTATAAGCTGGTGGCAGCCACATCGCCGTAAAACCTGCATCAGCCAATTCTTTAGCGTTATTTTTCACCTCGTCCCAATGGGTGCCACTATCGGGAGTGTACCAGTGAAAATACTGCATTATCGTACCGTTGAAATCTGCCATAATTTATCGATTTTGTTTAAACTCTTGCGTAACTGCTTCCAAATCTTGTTTTAAATTGTCGATAGTAACATCGCGGCGATTAGTAATATCGGCTTGCAGTTGTTCTCGCCAAGCAGTAATTTTTTGTTTGCGATCGCTCAGACGTTGGCTAATGTAACTTCTATACTCAGACTTAGGATCGTCTAGCTTCAAGCTATTGATTGCTTGAGTAATATTAATCCATTCTCGATTGCTTTTTTGGGTGATGCAAATCCAGAGTTCGTTGCTGGCTTGAGTTAGCGTTATCCAAACTCGGTTTTGGTTTTGCGTACTGTTTATCCAATACCGATTGTATTCTGCCAAGCTTTGATTGCGTTGTTTGAAAATTTCTTGTAGTTCGCTAGCATTTCGCGCCGAAAAATACTCGCCGCCACCCGCATCGGCGACTGCTTTTAATTGTTTTTGAGCCTCGTTATTGACATCAAATCCAATGACGTTAACAATTACCTTGGCGTTAGAAGCGCGTAACCTTCTCGCTGCCGCTACGGGGTCGCTATCGCAAGTTTCTATGCCATCGGAAACGACATAGACGACATTTTGATTCGTTTCGCCATCTTTAATTGCTAATTCCGACTCTAACTGCTTTAAGGTTGCTGCTATGGGAGTGTAGCCAGTTGGTTTAAAAGATTGAACGGCTTGGGTAAATTGAGATTTATCTAACTGCGCCAACGGATAAACCGTTTCAATCCCCGCACAGGAAGCGGCTTTATCGGCAGCCGAGTTAGAACCTTTGTGACCGAAAACCGTTAACCCTATATTAGTATTTTGCGGTAAGCCATCAACAAACTGCGCGATCGCAGACTTGGCAACTTCGCTTTTTTTGCTCCCTTTAACAGCCTCAGCCATCGAACCAGACGAGTCTAAGGCGATTAAAACGTTTAATTGCTTCGATGAGGTAGAAGAATCTCCAGTTTCACCAGGCTTTGGCGCTTGTTTTAATTTAACTTCTACGGGTTGCAAACATTCTTGATAGTTTTCCCCATATTGAGCCAGTAATTCTTGATAATATGCTTCAGCGGCGACATTTGTATCATTCTGACTCAATAACTCGCTTGGTTGTTCTTGAGTAGCGACATTTGTATTATTCTGAGTCAATGATTCGCTTGGTTGTTCTTGAATAATGACTGGTGGTTTTTGTTCGGTTGTGAAGTCAGATTGGCTTGTGGTTGTATTGTTTGGCGCGATCGCATTACAACCCGTCAAATTAGCAATAAAATAAAACGGTATTAAAATTACTAATCGGTTCAGTTGCTTCATCATTTCTCCTCAACATTTCTCCATCAATTGTGAATAGTGCGAGTAGAACGCAAATTTTTTAACTTTCTAAGCCGAGATCTCTACAAAACTCGTATATACAACGAAATACTTATCCGATTAGTTTATCGCAAGGCAGCACAAATAAGAAAGATGGAAACGATTTTCATCCATTGACGAGTGCCAAAATATTGACAGGAAAAAGAGGCGATTTTTGCAGATAAGGTAAGCGCTTTCACAAAATCATTGTGAAGAATATAATGACAAAACGCCCCGTGAAAAATATCTCCAGCGCCTAAAGTATCGACCGCTTTCACAACCGGAATTTCTATTTCTCCTTTTTCTCCCCGACTCAGATATTGAATCGGGCGATCGCCTTGCGTAATGGCAATGTGAGGAATTCCGATTTCTTGAAGATAACTAACAACATCTGTTTGATTTTTGCAATTAGGAGGATAAAAATTGTCCGAACAAATTGCATAATCGACATAAGGCAAAATACTTTCAAATCCTTCTTTCCAACTGCCGCCATCGATGACTATGGGAATATTTTTTGCTTTTGCTCGCTTCGCGATCGGGTAACTAATTTGCATCTGATGTCCGTCAATTAAAATTATCGAAACTTCCTCTAAGATATCTGATGGAATTTGTTCGGGAGTGGCTTGAAATTTAGTGGCATTAACAGAAATAACTGCTCTTTCTCCTGTGCCTTGAGTAACGATAATCGAAGAAACAGAAGGTAATTCAAAACGATTGGGAGCTAAATCGATAATTTTAATTGCATAAGTTTCTAAATCGGAGCGAACAATTTGACTCATTGGATGAATGCCGATCGCACTTAATAAAGTAGCGCGATCGCCCAGATGACTAAAAGTTACAGCAGCATTAGTTGCAGGGCCGCCAGCCGCGATCGTTTGGTCTAGGGCTACTATTTTTTGGTTGGGTTCTGGAATATTTTTAGTTAAATAAATTAAATCTAAGGTTGACAAACCGATAAAAAGTCCAAAACTTTTCATATTATTAATAGCTTAATTTCTCAGCTTTGGTATTGTGCGATCGCCTCTGCAATCTTAATCTTTTAGCGATAGTTTTTAAATCGCTTGCTTAATATATCGCTTGTATGCTAAAAATTTATCCTACAATTTTTAAGCTCATTTTAAGATTTACTCGCTTGACAATTTTACGATCGCGATCGCTTCAACTAACTTAATCTTGCTCGGTAATTTTACCGAGAATTTGAGACTTTTAAATTTTCTTTCCGTAAAAACATCGATGCGATCGATTTATATTTAGCGTAAATTATCAATTAGCAATCTCGTGTCTTTATAAATCTATTTTATATTTGCTAATCTCTTTTTTGACATTTTCTAAGGTATCTTAGCAACGCGATCGCTCATTTTTAGCAAAAGGAGGAAATAATGGCTCTATTAAATGCAGATAAATTTGACCAAAGAATCCTCGAACTTGTCAACCAAGAAAGATCCAAGCAAAATCTGAAACCATTAATCCTCGTTCAGGAGTTAGATACTGCCGCAGACGGTCACTCAAATCGCATGGCAAGCGGCGATTTTTTCAGTCATACCGATCCCAAAGATGGTTCGAGTGCAGGTAATCGAATCGAGAAAAATAACTATCAGTGGAAGACTTGGGGAGAAAACATTGCCGCAGGTTATTCATCTCCAGAATCGGTCATGCAGGGATGGATGAATAGTTCGGGTCATCGTGCCAATATTCTCAATCCTAACTTCACTCATCTGGGTGTAGGATATTCTTATTTAGCTAGTGACAGCGGAAGCGTCAACTATCAACACTACTGGACTCAAGTATTCGGTGCGGGAGATTCCAATCCTGGGACTTATGTAGCGCAGACAACCTCGTCTAATTCTCCTGTCGCTTCTTCTGGAGAACTCAAAGGTACAAGCGGAAACAACAACCTCACTGGTAATGATTCCAATCAAACCATTTACGGTTACGCAGGAAATGACACTCTCCGAGGCGGAGGCGGTAACGATAAGATCTTTGGAGGTTCGGGGAGCGATCGCGGTTACGGCGACGCAGGCAACGACACTCTTTTTGGCGGTACGGGGAAAGATACGCTAACGGGTGGAGATGGTCGAGATTTTCTTATAGGGGTTTCTTCTGACTCGCAACAAGGATCGGGTAAAGGCGAGATCGATACTTTAGTAGGCGGTGCGGGTGCTGATACTTTTAGGTTGGGCGATCGCGATCGCGCCTATTATAATGACGGTCGGGATAATACACTAGGACAGGCAGACTATGCTCTCATTCAAGACTACGATCGCTCTGCGGGAGATGTCATACAGGTTTGGGGAAGTACAACAAATTACTGGTTGGGAACGGTTCCACAGGGATTACCCGCAGGGACGGCAATTTTTCTAAAAACGTCGGGTCAAGACGAACTGATTGCAGTGGTGCAAAATACTAATAATATTTCGCTTAGTGGGACTTAGCTCGTACTTGTGGGTTATTAGTAAAATTGATTTGCGATCGCATTACTTCTAAACCAATGTTAAGGCTGGGAAGATTTTAGTTAAAAATTAGAGAATCGATTGGTAATTGCTAATTTTTAAGTTTAAATCTCCCTCGATCGCAACAGTAGCAATGTAATCGACAGCAGGGATAAAAGAATGTAAGTGCCACCTAGCGGCTGCTTGAGAGTCGCCATCGAGAGCGAGTAGGCGTACTGGTTCCCCCGGCTCTAACGATACTTCTGGAGCCTCTAAAGAGCCTGCCAAGCCGTCTCCGGTGGCTTTTAGATATGCCTCCTTTGCCGTCCAACCTCGAAAGAAGGCGGCGATTCTTTCGTCCTCTGGTAGAGAGTCAATAATCGCCGATTCTTGAGTTGAAAAAAAACGCTGCGCAATCTTTTGCACGTCATCGATCGCGCGAAGATATTCTAAGTCAACACCGATAGCGCGATCGCAACTAAACCCATACAAAGCTAGATCTTGTGAATGAGATACGTTAAATCGCAATTGCTCTGCACCACAACTATCTGCTAATTTGGGTTTGCCGCGACTACTGTACTCGAATTCTACGCGATCGGGTTTGATATTTAAATAGCGTCCTAAAATCGTTCGCAATCCGCCGCGACTGACAATAAAGCGATTGCGATGCAACTCAAAATAAAATCGCTCTGCTCTGGCTCGTTCGTCGGGAGATAAAATTGTGGCAAGTTCTCTAACTCTTTCTATGGGTACGTCTAAATTAGCAAGCCACAGATGTACTTCATTATAAGAGGGAGAGCAGAGATTAGAGGGAGGAAGTTGGAAGTTAGAATCGTTCACTGGTCAGTCTTTTTCGCCTAGTTCTAAATGCCATTGCGCGATCGCTTTCTGTGCGTCTCTGTATAAATAAGAGTCTGGTTCGATTAATTTAGCGGTTGCGATCGCTTGCCGAATTTCCCGTTGCGCGGCGCGAGAAATAGCGAGGAAATAAATTTTTTGGTTCCAATTATTCATAAATTGACGCGCTTCTATGTAGTTAGGTTGAGAAGGATGTATTTGACGAACTAGTGCGATCGCTTTTGCGTAGGATGAAGCTTGTTCGGGATCGATTAATTTCTTCGCAGTTGCAATTACATCTTGGTTGACGTTTTGTTGTTTTTGCAAGTTTTCCCAGAGTTGAATTTTTTGCAAAGCGGTTTGATAAAGGATAGCGCGATCGCGAGGGACTAATTGTGCTGCTGCGATCGCACCCGAAAAATCTCCCGTTCTTGCCCGTCCTTCGGCGATATCTAAAATAATCTGGCTCCAGCGCTCGATATCTTTTTGCGCGTCTTGATAGGCAGGCGTATTTAATTTTAACTCGCGCGAGGTTCCAATCGCTTTGTTGAAATCCGAGGCTTGATTGTTTTTAAGTACCATTCTGGCGCGATTTAAAATGTCTTGCTCGCTTGCATAAGGGGGGACAGAGAGGGGTAAAGGGGATGAAAGGGGATTTGGTTTTTGCTTCAAAGTGTCGGGTTCCAACAGTTTTGGGGAACGATTGGGGATAGCGGTTGGAATTGGGCGATCCGTTTGCAAAAGTTTATAAATTGCGATGGTGAGAAGGAAAGATAAGATCAGACTAAAACCCAAACCCGAAAAAAACCATTGAAAAGGACGAAGTTGGCGTACAGGAGGAGATTGCCTTTCACTGGCGCGTTTTTGAGGAGGAGTAATTGCAGGTGTAGGAGGCGATACAGGGAGCGGCACTTTTGGCAGGGCAACTATAGTAGTGCGATCGCCTCTATCTAAGTCAGTTTTTATGCGATCGCTAATCTTAACAGCAGAACTGCCGATCGATACAGATACACTGGCACGAGAAGGATTTAATAAAAGTAGTTGGCTAATTTCTGGAGCAGGACTGACAACACTAAGAACTTGAGAGCATTGTCCTTGTAGAAGGTTAGATTCCCAAAGGCGATCGCGCAAATATTGTTCTAATTTGCTCAGAGTAATAGTTTGACGATAGTAACGCAAAGCTTCGATGAGGGCAACGGCAAACATACTTTGCTCGGTTTGCTTGGATTGCACCGACAAAATTAAAGAAATTTTCATCTGTTTTGCCAGGGCGATCGCTTGTTGTCCGATTCTCATTGGAGTAAGTTTATTGAGATCGAGAAAAACGATTATTTGTCCGGTGGTTTGTTTTTGTAGCAATTCAAAGAGCGATCGCAATGCAATTCCCGTTCCCACAACATCGTCAGGATTGCCATCGATAGGCAACAAAAAATCTTCCCCTTGATAATTTATCCCGTAACCGCTAAAGAAAAACCAAAGCGAAGAAGATGAGCGAGTATTTTCCTTCTTTAACCAAGCAAGTAAATTTTCTCGATTGGGATAGGTAGATAGGTCGTCTAAACCAGGAGATGTATCGGTCAATAATAAAGACTGTCTAAAAGAAGTTTTTGCCTCCTCTATTAAAAATCGAGCGAAAACTTGCGCGTCAGCGACAGCGTAACGCAAAGGCGCAAGAAAATGATAGCGATCGATCCCGATAGCAATACATTGAAAGTTTTCCATCTGACAAACGCACTCCACACCGCCTAAAATAATAAAGCTGTCAATTTGAAAAATATAAAGTAGTAACTATGGCATGTCCTAAAAAGAAAACCTCAAAATCAAAACGCGACCAGCGCAGAGCGCACTGGAGAAACCAAGCTGCTAAAGAAGCGCAAAAAGCACTCTCCCTCGGCAAATCGATTTTGACCGGACGTTCTACCTTTGTCTATCCTCAAGATGAAGACGAAGAAGAGGAGAACGAATAAAGTAATTAGGGATTGGGCATTAGGGAAGTCGAAAGTCGAAAGTCGAAAGTCGAAAGTCGGAAATATAAGACAAGGGAGACTCTTGAGGACAAGGAAGAAGTTATATATTAAGTTTTGTTTTCCTATTCCCTATTGCCTATTCCCTTTCCCCTTTCCCCAAACGAAGTTGTTACCCAGTCACCATATTCAGTTGACCTAAAAGTAGTTTTGTTCGTTCCGCTTACTATTTAAGAGTTATGCTAGGGAAATTCTTTAAAAAACCAGAAGCAGCAGAAAGCGATCGCACTCCCCCCGGTCAATATCTAACAAATGGTTTTCCCGTTTTAACCTACGGAGATACGCCCCAAATTAGTACCGATAACTGGCAGTTTCGAGTTTGGGGTTTGGCTAAACCAAAGACTTTTAGCTGGTCGGATTTTATGCAAATGCCCCAGCATGAATTTACCAAAGACTTTCACTGCGTCACTCGTTGGTCGAAGCTGGACGTACAATGGACGGGAATCAAAGTTACCGACTTCATGCAGCTAGTCGAACTCGATCCCAAAGCGACTCATGTTGTCCAACATTGCTACGGCGGATATACGACTAATCTGCCGCTAGAAGACTTTGTAAGAGAAGAGAATTTCTTTGCTCATCAATTATTTGGCGAACTGCTTCCACCCGACCACGGCGGCCCGATGCGATCCGTCGTTCCCCACCTTTATGCTTGGAAAAGTGCCAAATGGATTAATGGTTTAGAATTTCTCGATCGCGACGAACCTGGTTTCTGGGAACGCAACGGCTATCATCGACGCGGCGACCCTTGGAAGGAAGAACGTTATGGGGGATATTAAGGGAAAGACAAGGTAGACAAGGAGGACAAGGAGGACAAGGAGGACAAGGGAGACAAGGTAGACAAGGGAGAAAGATCTATGCAAAGTTTACCCTTTATTTTTTACCCTTTCCCCATTTCCCTTTCCCTTTTACTTTTTGAACTTTGAACTATATTCCCTTTCCCAAATAAGAGTAAGAAGTTTGATTTACTCGATAACCAAATCTTCTCTCACGGTTAATCTCAAATCGGTTGCGGGTTCGACGACGATTAGTTCTGCTTTGTTATCGCCGAGAAACTGAGGAATCAGAGTTGCTAAAACACCCGCACCAGCGCCGAGTAAAAGTTCTTCAGTTGCGATCGCTTTATCTCCCGTAATCCCAGAAATGGCAGCCGCCGCCGCAGTCCCAATAGCCGCATTTCTGGCAAGTTTGCCGACATCGATGCCTCGACTGACTGTTTCTGTCTCGCTAACAACCCCAGAAGTCGCATTGATGTCCAAAGTTGTTTCGTCGGGTAATATCAACTCCTGGGCGACAAATCGAGTACCGCCGTTAGCGGGTTGTAATTCTCCGGTAATTTTAGACCCTGCCGGAATAAGCACGGTTCCGTTAGCTTTCTCGATATTTCTGGCGACAGTTAGCGTAACGTCGAGAGATTCATCTTTCATCAAGAGAATTTTTTCTTTTTCGTAGGAAACCGGAATTTTAGTTCCTGCTGGTATGACGGCAGTTTCGTCAATGGGTTCTTCATCAATTGGGCGATCGTCTATGCTAGAAACAATATAAGAAGATTGAATTCGTGGCGCTTGTCCTTCGCTAACTAACGCTTGATAGATGAAAGCAGCAACGTCGGCGCGGGTTGCATTGCGATTGGGATTGAGTTGCGAGAGGTTAGGATAGTTGACTACCATTTGTCTTGAAGTTGCAGCAGCGATGGGGGCGCGAGCAAAGTTAGAAATGCGATCGCGATCGTCGTAGCGATCGAGTAAGGTAGTTACGTTATCGTTTGCCCTATACCTCAATCCATTGGAAAGAGAAACGAGAACTTGCTCTCGCGGAATATTTTGGTTAGGACTAAATACTCTACCGGGATAGCCCGATAAAAATCCGGTTCTATAAGCATCTCTAATCGCCCCATTTGCCCAATAATTAGCAGGAACGTCTACAAAACTTGCTTCGCTACGAACGTCCGCTTTTTGGAAGGCTTTTGTTACCATTGCAGCGAATTGTGCGCGAGTTACGGGCGCATCGGGTTGAAAGGTTCCATCGGGAAAACCTGCAATAATATTTTTTCTTACTAAATCGTTAATAAATTTAGCTGCCCAATAGTTTTGAGATACGTCAGCAAATCGATTGGTTTGTGCGACAGCAGGTGCTTGAAAAGCTAGAGGAATAATGGTTCCGCTGCCGAGGCTGAGAGTTAAAAATAGAGCAGTTGTGGCTTTTAAACTGTTTAATTTAGACATCTTTTTGATTACTATTGCATTTCTTCTAATAGCTTATTCAATTGGTTAATTGGATGTCAGTCCCGTCTAAAGTAGAAAAATATCGTCAATATTTTCTCAGAATAATTATTCAAAAGCGAAAATCATAGAATTAAGTAGAAAATGATGGAACAAAAGATTTGCGATCGAGCTTATTTCAGGCTCAATTAATCCGCCAAAGAATTAATTACTTGGCTCATATAGGAAGTCGGTTTAAACTGAGATCTTGCACCATTCTCAACAAGGTTTGAGAAACCAGATCGCTCGACGAAAAACTAGGGGTTTTACCCGAAGTAATGAGATACTTCGTAGGTTGGGTTTCGTCCCTCAACCCAACCTACATTTTATTAATACTGAAATACTTAATCAGTCGTATGAAGACGACTTTATATAGCAATTCTCTTTTAGATGAAATACACCATTAAGCATTGAAAGGGGAAAGACTTGTACCTCACGAACGTGAGAACCGCTATATATGAGGCAGCGATTTAAATCGAGGGGCGGTTTATTGATACTGCTGCAACTCAATTTAAACCGACTGTTTTAATAGCTTTTAATAGATTAAAATCGACTTTTTATGTTGGTTCGGTGGAAATTAATTACAAGAGCGGACTGCGGATTTATGAAAGAATATTTCTTACTACTCTAAATCTAAGAGTAGGCTTACCATTTACAGTTACCGGATAGGCATTTTGATAAATATAATCCTTACTGATGCTATAGTCGCCTTATTTGGAAACCCGATCGCCAAAATATACCGTCAAGTCTACGAATAGTATTTGAATTCTACAGGCAAACTCTTGAACAATCTTATCGACATTGCAAACCAATTTAAGCCACAAGGTAAAGTTATCGATATTCAGGAATTTGGAAACGGCAATATCAATAACACCTTTCTTGTTACTCTCGATTCTCAATCGGAAAAGTATTTTATTCTGCAACGCATCAATACGCAGGTATTTCGTCAACCAGAACTCGTCATGCAGAATATGAGTATCCTAACAAAACACGTTCGCGATCGCTTACAACATTTTCCCCTTAGTAAACGCCGTTGGGAAATTCCGCGCGTCCTCTTGACACGAGATGCACGAGATTGCTGGATTGATGTAGATGGGTCATTCTGGCGTGCCATAAGTTTTATTGAGGCAGCCCAGTCTTTTGATACGATCGCAGATAGCAAGCATGGCTATGAAGTCGGCTATGCGCTAGGGATGTTTCATAACCTAATTAGCGATTTACCTCCCGAAAAACTCGCCGATACGCTTAAAGGATTTCATATTACGCCAAGCTACCTTCGGCATTACGAAAAAGTAGAAACGCAACGCATCGTATCTGTAAGTCAAGCGAAAGAAGTAGAATATTGTTTGCAGTTCGTGCGCGATCGCCAAACCTGGGCGCACGTCCTCGAAAATGCCAAAACACGAGGACAACTGCATTTACGTCCCATTCATGGCGATCCAAAGGTAAATAACGTGATGTTTGATACTGCGACCGGACAAGCGATCGGGATGATTGACTTGGATACTGTTAAACCAGGTTTAATTCATTATGATATTGGAGATTGCTTGCGATCGGGCTGTAACCTGCTTGGAGAAGAAACGGAACAATGGGAGATGGTTCGCTTTGACACGGATATTTGTCAGTCTGTATTGCAAGGATATCTGTCAGTAGCCAAAGATTTTTTAACCGATAGCGATTATGAATATTTATACGATGCCATTCGTCTCATTGCATTCGAGTTGGGATTGCGATTTTTTAGCGATTATTTAGAAGGGAACGTTTATTTTAAGACTAAATATGCAGAACATAATTTAGCTAGGGCGATCGTTCAATTTAAGCTTACCGAAAGTATAGAATCTCAAGAATCTGCTATTCGTGCCATCATTCGGGATATGCGATGAACGACCATTTTTCTTTACAACCATTTGACTCAATCCATCCGTTAGATTTAAAGATCGATGGCAGTATTTCTCGTAACGAGAATACATTATTCGTCTCTTATACACTTTTCGGCGATTTATCAAAAATTGTCATTCCTGCAACTGTAAATTTACCAATTCGCAAGCACGAACTTTGGGAGGAAACCTGTTTCGAGTTTTTTTTGGGAATTAAGAATTTGACTCGTTATTGGGAATTTAACCTTTCACCCGCCGGACACTGGAATATTTATCGCTTCGACGATTATCGCCAAGGAATGCAAGAGGAAATGGCGATGATGTCGCTACCATTTAGCGTTCAGAATCAGTCTGAGGCATTGCTGCTTATTTTAGAACTCGATTTGGATAAGTTCATTTCGGTGGATACATTACTAGATGTTGCCATTACCACCGTTATTAAATCTCAAGAAGGAAATATTAGCTACTGGGCGTTAACTCATACGGGTTCTCAGGCAGACTTTCATCGCCGAGATAGTTTTATTATTGATTTGTGAAAATAAGATAAATCGCCAAAATTGAACTTCAGGAGTAAAGCTTTACGAACTCGACTATCCAGAGGTATTAGCATATAAAGCTACTAATCTCGGTCAAACTCATCGAGTCGCCGAACATCATCTCCTCGGTGCGGATTTGACTCAGCCTTGGGAAGACGATTTACTGGCAGTAGGATATTGTCCCGCAGAACCTTCAATTTGGTTGGTTGAAGGATTGCTGATGTATTTGTCAGAAGCACAAGTGCATTCGCTGCTTTCTTCTATCTCTCGTTTAGCTTGTCCTGGTAGCAGTTTTGGACTCGATTTAGTAAATATTAAAAGTTTAGAATACGAACCCTACCGAGGCTACTTTCGCTTTGGTAGTGATGTTCCAGAAGACTTGTTATCTCCCTACGGATGGGAGGTTGAAGTAACTCATCCCGGCGAAGAGGGAGCAAATTTCGATCGCTACACTTGGTCTTTTCCTCCGCGCGAAGTTCCCGACGTGCAACGAGTTTTTTTAGTTAAAACAAAAAAGAATATTCAATAAACAATATTTAAAGTTTCAGTTTATCGAAGACCTCTCGCAAAACTTTAGCAGAATTTTGCAGTTGCGGGGAAAGGGGAAAGGGAAAAGGTTGTCATGCCCTCTTTAACCTTTCCCTTTTAACCTTTTAAGTGCTAAAATTAAGTCTCTCATTACTTTGGCAAAATAGTATGATTTGGCGATCGCGGTCATGAAAGCGATGCTGAGGGTGGGAAAAAATAGCACATTCGTTCAATCTGAATTATTGCCTAAAATAAACTCTCCAACTGAGGATTCGGTATAGTAATCTATTCCTGTCGCCGCTGCAAATAAATCGGAATTACCACTCCCAAGGGCACAAGGAGCAAGTTTCATCGCCGTTGCTACTAAATACATCGTTTGGCAAAGAACTCCAACGTGTTTTAAAATCAGGCTGTAAGCAATAGATTCGTATGCCCAACTGACTCTAGCAAAGCGAGCGGCAAATACGATTAAAATTTGTGGCGATCGCGATCCGCCAGTAGCGTTTTGAGCATTTTTTAACAGTGCTTCTACATAGCTATTTCTGTCTGAAATTTTCTCTAATTGATGAGCTTGAGGACAATAATGATAAAGTCCAGAAGGAATATTTTCGCAGAGATTGACAGCAATATAGAGTTCTAATTCGTAGGAAGCGCCGCCAGAAGGATAAGGGCGATCGCTACATTCGATATGTTCCCGTGACGCGATCGCTTTGACTCTTGCACAACGATAGAGAAATTCGCCTAATTGTCGCTCCGAAATTGGCTTATCTCCATGAATTCTTTTAGACTTCCTTTGTTCTAAAATTTGGGTTAAGGGAGCATCTGTTTCTAACAATTTTTGCAGATCGGGCTTATATAGCTCGATAACTTCCTTTGTTCCCGTATTTTTAATAGCGGGAAGCGGCTTAATTTTGTCGAGGAAACGATAGGTTTTGCCAACGGAATGAGAATGTCTGCCAGCGCGACTTCTGGAATGAAACAAGAGATCGTGAAATTCCCATTGAGTTAAAATTTCGTTTTCTTCCTCTAGTATCCTTCCATCTTCGTCGATTTGAGAAAGCATTTTGCTACTCAAGAGAAGACTTAAAAACATTTGTGCCGTATCTATCGATATCCCAGGAATGGCGGTTAAACTATGACAATCTTGAGGTTGAGCGAGTAGGTTCACTATTGCCGCACTGCGCCAGTCTCTTAAAATAACTTTGGCACGAGATAAAGGAGATTCTAGGACAAATTGTTCGTTATTTTGATGGCAATAGGCGAAGCGAGACAACACGTATTTTTGAGCGATCGCGACTGCAAAAAACTCAAACTGATAAGGCGTTGCAATGGGAATGAGAGTAGCAAGAGAATATTTATCTG
>JALOOL010000437.1 GCA_025454425.1 Hydrococcus sp. Prado102
GAAGACAAGAAAGTATAGTTACTTTCGACTTTCGACTTTCGACTTTCGACTTCCGACTTCCGACTTCCGACTTCCGACTTCCGACTTCTAATCACTGTTCGCCCAGAGTTACTAAGATTGGGCTTACTTTGGCGCGATAGAGTAGCTTTTCTCCCTGTCGATAGCCAACATAGCGAATTTTTACTAGTTGGCCGCTTTCGGCATTTCCTTCCATGAGTTGATGCCATTGAGGATCGTAAGGAACTGCCTCTCCAACTGATGCGATCGCTTCTACACCCCAAGATTGTAATAAATCTGTAATGGGTTTCATCAAGGGAAGCAATTTCATGGCTGGCAGTTGGGGATTCTGCTGGGCAACTGCTGCCGCAGTCGGCCATTGCAGGAGCCAAGATTCTAAGCGTTGCAAGCTTTCTTGTTGAAATGCTTCTTCGAGCGTTTCTCGCTGTTTTTCTAGTTGCTGTTGCAAGTTTTGATATTCTTGTTTTAATGTGTCTAATGCGTCTGTGGCGGTTGAGGCTTTTTGGGGTTCGCTCTCTTCTATAGATGAATATTCCGAGCAAAATAGCGATAGCAATTTATCGACTGAAATTTGCAAAACTTGAGAGAGTTTAATTGAAATGTTTATTTGCATTTTCGGCAGCAAGCCGTATTGCAGTCGTATTAATTGTAATTCTGAAATCTCAGAAAGTTGACTCAATTCGCTCAAGCTGGAAATTCCTACCTGAGCCATCAGTTGATGAAGTATTTGGTGGTTTTTGAGGTAGATAGCTCGATCCGCAGACATAGATAGAAGAAGATAAGTATTATGCTAGATGTTTTTGCAACACTGCGCGAGGAGCACTGCGTACTCGACATTGAATTGTTTCTTTGCCCAAACGTTCGTGAGCTTCATAGCGATGGCAGCCAGAAAAGCCGTAGTATTGTCCCTCGACTTCCAATACGTCTATCGGTTCTCTCAAACCTTCTTTAGCAATCGATTCCATCAGCATTGTGACTTTTTCGGAATTGGTTTGTCTGGGTATGGGACGGCGAATTTTAGAAAGAGGAATTTCTTTAATCGTAACCATCTTAGGTTCACTTAAATGTAAGATCTTTCTTTTTAATCATACTCGTTATGACTTTGTTTTGCAAGCAAACTCGTGCTGTGACAAACACTCGTCATATGTCTGTCACAACGATGTCATATCAAATCGCTAATTTAAAAACATCCAAAAGTTTTACTCGATTTTAATGAATGAAGCTCTTTCTATCAAACGGTCGATCGCGAGTCTTGTTTTAGGAAGTCTTGGCGTTCGAGAACAAAAAGTTCCTTTAGTACAAGCAAAAATAGTTCGCAATCAACCTTGCGTCGTTGGCGTGTTTCATCATCATCGAGATGTCAAAGTTGCGATCTCACAACTCCAAGATGCAGGGATTCCGATGGGGTGGATTGTTGCGCTCGCGCGGGATTATCGACGTTACGATTTATTATCGGGGATAAAAGTTAGCGATCGTTTTGAAGAGCAATTGTTGGATGTTGCTCCGGGGGATCGAATGTTTTTCTACAAACGCTTCCAACAAGGTAAATTTCTCGTTGTTGTAGAGGGAGATGAGAACGCAATCCGCTTTGCTGGTGCAATTATGAGTCGCCGTCGCGGACATTCAGAAGTTTGGTATTTGTAGAATCGAGAGCGATCGCCAATGGTTAGGTACAATAAGGAGTTATATCTTCGCCGCACTGTTCGACCAAAAAACAAAGCGCGCGGAAACGCAAGGCTATTAGTTGTTCGTAGAGTGGATTAAACTTACACAAAGCAGGAATGCGAAGAATCACTCGACCGAATATGCGTACTTCACGCGCAAACGGACATTGAGCGGGAATTAGCTTAATGATTCGACGTGCCAAGCGCTCTTCTTGAATCTCCAGTTCGTCGATACATTGTTTGAGAGCTTGTAGTAGAGATAGGTTACGATTTTTCAGGATGAAGGTTGACATATAGGTTAAGTAATCGAGGCGCGATCGTTAAAACGTCGTTTAAGTTAACTATTCCTACTTTATTGATAATCTCAGTCGATGACAATACTAGAAAAATATAACTTTCTTTTATAATACATTAGTCAAATTCATCTTTTGAAACCTAAAAAATTGATTAAACTGACAACTGATAACTGAATCGCGATCGCCGATAATAACTAGAGCATTCAAACGGGGAAGATAAAATGAAGCGTGTGTGCGTATTTTGTGGGTCTAGCATGGGTTCGCGTCCTGCCTATAAGCTAGCTGCACAGGCGATGGGAGAAGCTTTAGCTAGACGAGGATTAGGATTGGTTTATGGGGGTGGTAATGTAGGTTTAATGGGCGTTGTTGCGGATGCAGTTTTGGCGGCGGGTGGCGAAGCGATTGGCGTAATTCCAGATTTTCTCGTTGCTAAAGAAATAGCTCATTCAGGACTCAGCAAGCTTCATGTTGTCGGTTCGATGCACGATCGCAAGGCTTTGATGGCAGAATTATCTGATGGGTTTATTGCTATGCCTGGAGGTTATGGAACTTTAGAAGAGTTTTGCGAGGTATTAACTTGGTCGCAGTTGGGATTGCACCAAAAGCCGCATGGTTTGCTTAATATAGAAGGTTATTACGATCCTTTTTTGAGATTGTTTGACCATGCACTTGCAGAACAGTTTTTAAAACAGATTCATCGTTCTTTGGTAATAGAAGCTTCAGATCCAAATAGTTTACTCGATTTGCTGGCGAATTATCGACCTCAAGATCTTGACAAATGGAGCGATCGCGTCGATCTTAAACCATAATTGTGTAAGGCGATCGCATATCTCATCGTGTCCAATAACGAACCTCCCCAACATTTACATCTTCTCTCCAGTTTTGAGGCGGGATGGGATGGTTTAAATCTCATCTACGAGTTAGAAGAAGCTGCTAATGAAATGCCAGAAACTTACTTCGGTCAGCATTTTATCGTTATTGCGCTAGCGGATTTTCGCGCTCATTATTTGTTAGATGGTCGCTGGCAATATTCAGATTATACTCAAGGCGATATTGCTATTTTTCCTGGAAATCAAACCTTTCCGAGAACGCAAGTCGATAGAGATGTTCCTCTTATCGAACTTTTACTCGATCCTGCTAGTTTGGAACGTATTGCTGGAGACTTAATAGATACAAAACGTATCGAATTAATTCCACAGTTACAAATCAGAGATCCTCTTATCGAACAGATGGGATTTGCTTTAAAGGCAGAATTAGAAGCAGCAGGCGCAGACAGTCGATTTTATGCAGAGTCGATGGCAACGGCATTATCGGCACACTTACTGAGACGCTATTGTTCTCTAAATAAGGAAATTAAAGATTATCGAGGTGGCTTACCCCCATACAAACTCAGACAAGCAATTAACTATATTAACGAGCATTTAGATAAAAAACTGACGCTGGCTAATATAAGTAATGCCGTACAAATGAGTTCTCATTATTTTGCTAGTTTATTCAAACAATCTACCG
Organism: Hydrococcus sp. Prado102; assembly: GCA_025454425.1. Classification (GTDB taxonomy): domain Bacteria; phylum Cyanobacteriota; class Cyanobacteriia; order Cyanobacteriales; family Microcystaceae; genus Hydrococcus. Next base: position 3,488 of record JALOOL010000437.1, read on the forward strand.
GATTGACACCGCATCAGTATGTCATGAAATGCCGCATCGACAAGGCAAAAGAGTTGTTACTGAAGCAAGATTTGACCCTAGTAGAAATCTGTCAGCAAGTCGGGTTTGAAAATCAGAGTCACTTTACTAGAGTGTTTCGCCAACACGCACAAATTACGCCGAAGGCATACAGAATTGAAATATTGGGAAGATTAGGACATTTTTTGGAAGATTAGATAAGACAGTGCGATGTAAGCGCGGCTAAATTGAGTATCTATCTGCTTTGGAGTCACATCGCATGAATGATAATCAATTTCCCTTACAAAAATGGCACATTGTTGGTTTTAGTGCGTTAGTAGTCGGGACGATGGTCAGTTGCCTTTGGATCTTATATGGAATTGACGAATTGGGAATGCGAATGGCAATTCGAGCTACGGGTCGTTCGTCATGTTTATTATTTATAGGTGCGTTTGTTGCTTCTTCGCTGCGAAAACTTTGGTCAACGCCATTCTCGGCGTGGTTGCTAAAAAATCGCCGCTATTTGGGAGTTTCAATGGCGGTATCTCATACTTATCACGCGATCGCGCTTTTTGGTTTATGGTTAGTTACATCTGGTGCAGCGCCCAAAATCGAACCGTTAGGCACGTTTGGTTATATGCTTTTAATTGCTATGACTGTTACGTCTTTCGATCGCCCTGCGGCTTGGTTAGGTAAACGGCGCTGGAAAATTTTGCACGTTACGGGAATGCACTTTTTATGGCTGGGTTTGCTGTTTGAATACAGTTTTAGGCTTTCTAAATCTCCATTTGTTTATTCTCCTTTTGTTATCTTGTTAGTCGTAGCAATGATACTTCGCTTTGCTGCATCGAGAATGCCGAATAAATTGGTTAATGGGGATTGGTGAGAAGGGGATTGGGGAAAGGGGGACAAGGGGGACAAGGG
>JALOOL010000438.1 GCA_025454425.1 Hydrococcus sp. Prado102
TCATGAGAAATTAGCGTGTTATCACAACGAAAACATCGGCTTTTTCCTCCTTGTCCCCCTTGTCCCCCTTGTCCTTTTCTCTACTTAAATCTAAAAAACCTACCCTTGTGAGGTATCACCCTTGAGCCTGCTTGATTCCAGAGACTGAACTGCTGGGATATCTGCGGTTCCTGGTCGATGCGAGCTTCAATTTGTCGGGGGCCATAAACTAATTTGTGCTTGGGAAATTCGTACAGCAGTAGTTTTCCGTAGTCCTTGCCGTTAGAACGCGCTGCCATCCATGCAATCGCGTTATCTTTGTTGGCAGGAGTAAAGAGCAAAATGAGCAGGAATTCAGCTTCTTGCTGTCCTGGCAGGCGCACGAGAACGTAATAAGGTTCCATGCGGACGGGATTTCCCTCATAGATTTGCATGGGGAAATTCCAAAGGTCTTCTCGATTGTAAAATACCTCTGGATTGCTCATGTGATAGGACAGATACATCTGTGCCTGGGTGTGCGATATAAGGTTTTTCTTTGACGAGTTCGTTGGGGTTGACGATAAATTGCTGGACAAACCAAGGGGAGATAACGCCGAGTAGTATCCAGGCGATCGCAAAGATTCCCAATCCGCGCAGGGGAAGCAGAAAATTTCGCCGCCAAATCGAAATTGCAAATGTTAGGGCGATCCCCAACGCCAGAAGCGCCATGACCTTGTATGCGAACAGCCGGACGTTAACATCGGTATAACCAGCCCCAAAGACAACTTTATTGGCAGTGTAGAGCAGGCGATAGCGTGCAAGCCAGAAAATCCAAGCAAGCGGGAGGGCGATCGCAATTTTGATGCTGTAGCCAAGACAAATATAGAAAAACTTAATCTTCGCTGAAATTGCTGCAACTATAGCCTAATTGCTTCCTCACAAGTTCCTCAAACAGTTTGCTTAAAATTAAAGCATAAGATAGGTAGCGCTCCTAAAGAAAGATGTTGGGGAGCCAAGTTCTCGATTAGCTTAATGAGAAGAGAAGATGCCGAATGCTTCTCACTCGTTTTTCTAAGACGGATCGGAGGCTATGTTCTCATGACTAATTTATTGCCAAAACCTCAGAACAAAGTAACTGAGCCTGCACGTCCAGAAGAAGTAAAGCAAAAGCAGCCGACGGTTCAACATCCCAAGCCTAAACCGAAAATTCGTCTTTTTTTGTTAGCAAGGATAGCAGCGATCGCAGCCGTTGCCACGCCAACTTGGTATTTCCTTTCTCGTCCGCCATCGGATAATACCCTCGAATTGAGCGGTCGCATAGAAGGATCCGAAACCGACATCGGAGCGAAAGTCCCTGGTCGCATAGATTTTGTTGCCGTCAGGGAAGGCGATCGCGTCTCAAAAGGACAGCTTATAAAATCCAAAATCCTTTCATCCAAAATCTAAAATTGTCTCGGTCATCAACTTGGGGCCGCTCAAGCTGAAACAAAAAACGCTCAGGCAGCACGCCAGCAGATTCTCGCTCAGATGGGCTATCTCAATGTCACCAGTCCGATTAATGGCACGGTAACTGCTCGCAGTGTGGAGCCAGGAACCGTTGTCGCCAGCGGTAAGACGCTTTTGACGGTAATCAATCCCAACACGGTTTATTTGCGGGGATTCATCTTCATTCGGTTTCCCTGGGGAACGAAAACCTAGGTTTCTTAAATAACTTATGCCCAATCGGGGCAGGAGATTTTAAAATGGAAAACTTTGACTATGTAATTTTAGGGGCAGGATTGGGAGGACTATCAGCCGCTGCTTGTTTGACTCGTCAAGGAAACCGAGTGGCTGTTCTCGAAAAACACTACTTGCCTGGTGGATGCTGTCATACATTTGACTATGGCGAATACCGTTTTTGTGCTGACGTTCACTATATTTCGCAGTGTCAATCCGATCGCGCGATCGGTCAATTCCTTAACTATATCGAACGAGATGTTCCTTTCAACAGCCTTGACCCCGACTGTATCGATCGCATCATTGCCCCAGACATTGATTTTAAAATCCCTTTGGGATGGGAAACGTTTCGCGATCGCTTGCTAGTAACTTTCCCTGAAGAAGCTAAGGCGATTAACCGCTATTGCGATGAAATTAAGCAAATTCACCAACAAATTCACGATTTGGTGAGGGAGATGCGATGGTATCGTCAAAAATGGACTGATTGGTTAAATTTTCCTAAGTATTGGCAACTGTTTTCCAAACGAAATTGGACGCTGCAAGATCTTTACGATCGCACCGGACTATCGCCCAAACTCCAAACAATCTTAGCAGGACAAAGCGGCGATTACGGTTTGCCCCCCAACGAAATCGCCTTGATGACGCATACATCTTTAGTGTGGGACTATTCAGAAGGCGCTTTTTATCCCAAGCATCATTTCAAACAATTTGTCGATGTCATTGTTGAAGCGATCGCAGCAGGTGGCGGCAAGATTGCCTATTCAACTCCAGTCGAAAAAATTCTCGTTAACGATGGCAAAGTACGAGGCGTAATTGCTGGCGGTACTACCTATCATGCTGAAAAAGCTTACATTAGCGATCTCGATCCCAAACTGACAGTTGAGTTAATCGATAATTCCCAAGCATTCAGTCAACGCGAACGTCACCGCTTAACCAATTATGAATATTCAGCCAGTAGCTTTAACCTCTACCTCGGTTTAGATAGTAGATTCGACCCGCAACGCTATGGAATTGGCAACTGGAATATCTGGTATTATCCCACAGGAGATTTAAATCAGGAATATCAACAACAACTGGAAGGAAATCTAAAGCATCCTTGGATTTTTGTTTCCTGTCCGACGATGAAATCCGATTCTTTAGGTATGGCACCAGCAGGACATCACGTTTTAGAAATTGTCACTGTTTGTTCCTACGAACCCTTTAAGCAACTTCGAGATCGCGATCCAAAAGCTTATAAAGCGAACAAACGTCAAGTCTATCAAGACATGATGGCAAGCGTGCGAGATTTGATTCCAGATATCGATAACTATGCACGCATGAAAGTGTATGGTACGCCTACCACTAGCGAATATTATCTAGGACAGCCACAGGGGAATATTTACGGTGCTAAACTTATACCCAAACAGGTAGGATTGAATCGTTTGGGATATACTACCGAATTACCCAACCTTTTCTTAGTAGGAGCAAGTGCGGGTTATCCTAGCGTACCTGGAGTAATTGGCAATGGTATGGATGTCGTCGAATTGATTACGGGTCAGTCGATTTGGAGAAAAGCAAAAACACCAATCGCTGTCTAGTTTTGTGCAAGTAGAGTAATGTAGCATTATGCAGCCCAGAAGCAAGGAAGGCAATGCGATCGTCAATTCCCGATCTTTTTAATTTGCCATCTTCACAAAATCCTCATAATCTTTTCTTAGTTTAAGAATAAAGCTAATTAAAACGCATGAGTTTGCCTGAATTAGCTTTACTACATCACCAGAGTAATAAGAGAGGATGATGAATACTTAGCCGAGTTATTAAAAAATAGTTTGGCAAAGCAGCATTTTGCTGTTGATGTGGTTGCTGATGGCGAAGCAGGCTGGCGCTATGGATCGACTTTTGCTTACGATTCGATCGTGCTAGATGTCATGCTGCCCAAGCTAGACGGGATTACCCTGTGCAAGCAATTGCGCGATCGCGGACTGTTTGTACTATAATCGCGCCGACCAGTACTGCTATAAGGAGGCGGCAAGACTAGCTTGCCAGGTGCGTCGGATTCCTTACCTAGATATTTTCGCTCTCTGGATGAAACGGGGAGAAGATTGGGTGCGATCGCATCTTTGCTCGGATGGTCTTTATCCTAACGCCAAAGGCTACAAAGCTTTGCTCGAAGACATTCTCAATTGGTTAATTAATCATTAAAAGAGGACAAATTATTAGCGATCGCATTACGAACAACGTTTGCTCAATTGTAAATTTTTTTTTGAAACCATCGATAAAAGGGACAATCTGTTGCTAGTTATTTTATCTTATCGAATTTCTGAGTTTAATAATTCTTTATTTCATTAATTAGCTATTTAATTTGCATCAATGTTTTTTTTGCTTTTGAGTTTGCATTGCCACGCGATCGCTCATCCGCTTCTGTTGATACTTTTAATCGATGCACCTATTACTTGATATTTAACTTTATACTATTTAGATTTTTTGTTTAAATTAATGCAATTTATTTTTTTTGTGTTTCAATCTACTTGTTATAATAAACTTGCTTTTTTATACAATTTAGACTGTATAATACAATTGAAGGTAAGATTTTATCGATCGTCTTTTGTTAGTTTTTGGTTAACTTCGGACGATCTACGTGTTAATAAAAACTTATATCGTCCCTGCTGTCAAAACACCCTAACCTGCGCTCAAAGAACGTCTTGTGAGACATTTACTCAAGGCGATATGTAATAAACACTGTGCAGTACTTT
>JALOOL010000439.1 GCA_025454425.1 Hydrococcus sp. Prado102
AATCGGTCTTGTTAAGAAAAAAAGACCGATTCTTTTTTACCATAATTTGTCTTAAATCCCTACGTGCTTTGTTTTCTACTGGTTCGTCACCCCGTCAGGCTCTTCTGACACCCATGCGTACTCTTGACGAATAGCGCGAACATATTTCCAATACTCTTTTCGATCGCTACTCAAAATCGCTAAATCTGCATCAACTAATACTCGACCATCATAATCTTGTTCGGAAACTTGATGATGTTTAGTTATTAAAATCAGACGAACAACATTATCGATAACGTTCGATGGAATAGATAAAGATTGCAACAGTTTAAATGCGCAACAGCTTATTACTCTGCAAACCTAAACTCAATTAAAAAGTAAATTTTAACCAATCGACATGGGTAATTAAGATAGTAACGACAGAAATAAAAATTTTAATTGCATAAATAATCCTAATAACATAAATGATAGTTTAAGACTATTAAATTGTCTAAATCACATAACGATCTGAATTGTAAGCAGTGATTTTCAGGCGATCCATTTTATAATCTATAAGAAAATTAAAAATTATTTTTCATAATTTCTTTGACGCGATCGCCACTTATATGCGCCAACTGCAACAATTCTCTGTTTTCCAATCCTTCAAGCAACGTCAAGAAGCCATACCGATAGCCGAAACAGAAGATTCGCTTCTGCTGCGGGTGCTGGTACAGGCATTAGTTATCGTCGGGATTATCGCTACTGACATCGCCGCCGAGTCGCTAACGAGTTTGTGGGCGATTCCTTTAAGTATTGCTGGGGCTGCTTTTAGCTGGAAGCGCCGACGAAAACGCAATATAGAAGCTAAATTTTTGATTGCGATCGGGATGTTAGTCGTGCTAGCCGTTTTTTTAGGCAATTTAATAGTCAATTTAGGCGATAGCCGACTTGCTTTAGCCAATCTACTCGTTCAATTACAAGTCCTACATAGTTTTGACTTACCGCGACGCAAGGACTTGGGTTATTCGATGGTTATTGGTTTAATCCTGTTAGGAGTGGCGGGAACGGTTTCTCAAACGCTAGCGTTTGCACCGACTTTGATAGTGTTTCTCGCGATCGCACTACCGACGCTAGTTTTAGATTATCGCTCGCGTCTTGGTTTGGAAAGCATACCAATTAATTTTTCGCGTCCTTCAGCTACTAAAGACGCAAAATTTCGCGTTACCTACTCGCCGCTTTCTCCGAGACGATTCTTTCTCATCCTATCAGCCATTATCGTACTGGGATTGGCGATTTTTGCTATTATGCCTCGCTTTCCTGGCTACCAGCTACAAAGCTTTCCCGTTAACAGTCCGGCCGATATGCGAGACTTGAATTTTGATTCAGAAAACCGTACTCTTGTCAACCCAGGTTACGTAAAAGAAGGAAAAGCCACAGACGGAGAAGGAGGAGAAACGGGAACGGGTACAGGCGAGGTCGATCGCACCTTTTATTATGGTTTCAACAGTCGCATGAATCAAAATCTGCGCGGCGAGATGGAACCAAAAATCGTCTTGCGAGTGCGTTCTCAAGCGCCTGGATTTTGGCGAGTCATGTCATTCGATCGCTATACGGGGCAAGGGTGGGAAGTCTCGCGCGAAGACAAACTCGAAGATATCCAGCGTCCTCGTTGGTCGTATCGATTTTTCATCTCGTCGCCCCTAACGAGAGGGAGAACCAGGCAAGTAATTCAAAGCTACACGGCAGTTTCCGAACTCCCTAACCTTATTCCCGCCCTTTTGTACCCCAAATTCGTCTTTTTTCCCACTCAAGAGATTGCTGTCGATCCTGAAGGCAGTTTGCGATCGCCTGGAGGATTGAGTGAGGGGTTGACTTATACAGTAATTTCTCAAGTCCCTTATCGCGATCGTACTCTTTTAAACAAAACCTCGAAAACCTATCCCAAACGCATTGCTAACTATTACCTCGAAATTCCGCCAGCTATTCGAGATAAAGTACGACAAAAAGCCGAAGAAATCCTGGCAAAATCGCCCAATCCCTTGACTACTGTTTACGAACAAACGCTTTTCTTAGCGCAATATCTCAAACAAAACTACCAAATTCAACCAGAGTTACCTTTTTTAGAAGAAAATGAGGATTTAGTCGAAGCCTTTCTCTTCCGCTATCAAGGAGGCTACGCCGACCATTTTTCAACCGTTCTAACCGTCATGCTGCGTTCTCTTGGCATTCCAGCGCGATTGACGGTGGGATTTGCTCCCGGTCAATTCAATCCATTTACGGGATTTTACATCGTTCGCAATACCGATGCCTACGCTTTGACGGAAGTTTATTTCGCCGACTACGGTTGGTTTAAGTTCGACCCGATTCCAGGTCGCGAACTAATTCCCCCATCCTTTGAAGAAGACCAAACCTTTAGCGTTCTCAAACAGTTGTGGAATTGGGTAGCGAGTTGGTTACCTTCTCCTGTTGTCAGTTTCTTTAGCATTCTCTGGGGCGATATTTTAGGCGGATTCTTTAGAATGTTGGGTTGGTTGTGGCGATTTATTTCTGGTAGTTTAATCGGGGTGTTGGTGGGGTTAATTCTAGCAGTTGTTTTAGGTTTCTTAACATGGTTAGGATTTGAGAGAATGCGATCGCTAAGATCTCGCCGTCACCTTGCTAAGTTACCGCCGATGGAAAGACTATATCAGCAAATGTTAACAACCTTGCAAGCAAAAGGTTATCCCAAACATCCCGCCCAAACGCCACTAGAATACGCTCGTCTTACCTACCAGCATAATCCTTCAGCAGCAGAAATTATTGAAGAAATTTCTCAGGCTTATGTATGCTGGCGCTACGGCGAACAAAGTCAGAATATCGATTATTTAAGAGGGCAATTAAAAATGTTGATTCGGAGTTTGAGCAGAGGCTCTCAAACTTCAATTTAATCTTCACACGAATAGTCACATTTTTGACACGTTTCAATGATAAAGTAATTACCGCATAAACTTGATAATGCGTTTTTTTGAATATTTTCGATAGATTTTATTCAATAATGACTTTTTTTCGTCGGTAAGTTATTCTTTTCAAAGTTTTACGTCTTGTGTGAGGAATTGTCGTGAAAAAATATCGATTGGCTTGTGTCAATAGATTCGCTTTTTTGTCAGTATTTATTGGTAGTGTATCTCTGGTATCGGGACAAGTTCTTGCTAATGAAGCAAGTATCTCTTCTGAGAATGTAATGGAGCAAATCACTAGTGTCTCGGAATTACGAGATGTTGCCCCGACTGAATGGGCTTATGAGGCACTGCAAAGCTTAGTCGAGCGTTACGGATGTATAGTAGGTTATCCCGATGGCACCTTCCGAGGCAACAGAGCTTTAACCCGTTGGGAATTTGCCGCAGGTTTGAATGCTTGTATGAATACCATCGAGCGTTTAATTCAAGAAAACGTTGCCGTCCTTAAAGAAGATGTCGATACCCTCAAACGCTTAGCACAAGAATTTGAAGCCGAACTCGCAGCACTTGGCGGACGAGTCGATAATTTAGAAGCGAGAGTTTCTTTTCTCGAAGACCATCAGTTTTCAACTACCACCAAACTGAGTGGAGAAGTCATCTTTTCTGTAGCGGGAGCAACAGGCGGAGAACCCGATGCTGACAACCCTCAAATTACTTTCAACAACCGAGTACGCCTAAATCTGACCACTAGTTTTTCGGGGAAAGATGCGTTAATTACAGGCTTACAAGCTTACAACTTTAGTAGTTCTTTGGGAGGCGGTTCTAGCTTTGGCGAAGAACTTTTTCCTAACGATGGGTCAATTCTGGGCGACAGCATGACGGAGTTGAGTTACGAACCGCAATTTGCTGGCTACAACCCACAGAATCTAAATCAAAATTGTGGAAACAATGACATCTGTCTTTACAAACTTCTGTATCTGTTTCCTGTCACCGATAACATCAGTATGTTTGTCGCACCGATGGCAGAAGTAACCGATGCTTTTCCAACCATTATTCCTTTTGCTAGTGAAGGACAAGGGGCAATCTCGCGATTTGGAGCCATTAACCCCGTACTACGAGTCTCTGGGGGAACTTCAGGAACGGGACTTGCTAGTGCTGGTGGCGTGATTTTTACTCCCATTCCTGAAATTGATATTCGAGCCTTGTACGGAAGCGTTAACGCAGCTATTCCCGAAAATGAAGGTGGCTTAGCTACTCCTTTGGGAGCAGGTATTTTTAACGGGAGTTATGTGGCGGCGACTCAGTTAACCCTCAAACCGATAGATAGCCTCGATATCGGGTTAAACTACGCTCACAGCTATCACCAAATCAATATTTTGGGGGTAGGAACTGCTGGGGCTTCTACTGGTGTTTTAGGGGATTTACCGCTAGATACGGCAGTTAGTATCGACTCAGTAGGGGCGAGCGTTACTTGGCGCTTTAGCGATATCGTTCA
>JALOOL010000116.1 GCA_025454425.1 Hydrococcus sp. Prado102
CTCCCTTGTCCCGTACTTCCGACTTTCGACTTTCGACTTTCGACTTTCCCTTGTCTCCCTTGTCCCGTACTTCCGACTTTCGACTTTCAACTTTCGACTTTCGACTTTCCCTTGTCTCCCGAAGGACGTTTCCTATGACTAAAAGTGCAATTTTATGTGTCGATGACGAACCGCTAGTTCTTTCAAGCTTGCGGGATCAAATACTGAGAAATTTTGGCGATCGCTATGTGTATGAAGTGGCTGAAAGCGTAGAAGAAGCGTGGGAGGTAATTGAAGAATTCTACGATGATGGCGTGAGAGTTCTAATTATTATCTCCGATTGGATGATGCCTGGAATTAAAGGCGATGAATTCTTAATTCAAGTTCATCAAAAATTTCCAGATATTATTACGGTAATGCTTACCGGACAAGCTGATGAAAACGCGATCGCGCGGACGTGCCAAGATGCTAATCTTTATGCTTACCTTTCTAAACCTTGGGATGAAGCTACTTTAGTTAAAACTATTGAATCGGGAATAGCCAAACTCAACGCGAATTAAGGACGAAAATTGATGTTGAGACGCATAATGTTGGAATGGCTGAGCCGATTGTCTCTAAAACAAAAAATTGGCACTGGTTATGGGATAGCATTAATCGTCGCCATAACTGGAACCACCGCAGGAATTTTCATAAGTCATCTGGTACAGAAACAGGCAACAGAAAGAGAAGAATTAGCAGATCGAGCTAGCGATTCATTGCGTCAATTACAAACTGAACTTTTATACTTAGAAACCGAACAGCAAAAGTTAATTTGGTTGGTCGATCGCCCTCTAGCTTTTGCCGAACAATACAATTCTATTCAAGAACAACATTTAGTTGCTTTAGAAAAAACTTGGGCAGAAACTGAAGCTTTAATAGAAAACTCGATTTTCTCAGATAAATTATCTTCTCAAGAAATACAATATTCTCTGCAAACTTACCGCGAAACAACCCAGACTTATCTACAACAATTAGAGCAATTTGTCCAAGAATTCGAGCAAGTTCGACATAGTTCGCCAGAAAAAAGGCAGCAGGCAAAGCAATTGCTTGTAGAGTTTAACAGAAGTGACTTAGCACTTCAATTTGATATGATTCATAAGAAGTTATTAGAATTGGTTCAAGCTGCTAGGGAAGAAGATGATGATGCAGAAGAAGAGTTAAGTAATGTAGAACGATTGCGTTTTAAAATTATCTTGCTGAGTATGTTAGTTTCTGCGACGATCGCGTCTATATTAGCTAATTATATTAGTATTGCGATCGCCAATCCCATACAAACTCTTACCAATACTGCTCGACGAGCAATTGAAGAAGAAAATTTTGACTTAACAGTTTCCATTAATACAAAAGACGAAATCGGGGTTCTTGCCGATGCTTGCACTTATCTAATTGGATCGGTTAAATATCTTCTCGCACAACAACAAGATACCAATCAAAAATTATTAGAAAAAAATACACATCTTGAAGAACTTTTACAAGAACTTCATCGCACGCAAGAGCAAATTATCCAAGCAGAAAAAATGTCTGCTCTCGGTCAACTAGTTGCCGGAATTGCTCACGAAATCAACACTCCCCTCGGCGCTATCAAAGCAGCTAGCGATAATGGAGCAGCGGCACTTGAAAAATCTTTGCAACAATTGCCTCAGTTTTTAGAAAAACTTACCTCAGAACAAGCAACTGCCTTTTTTTCTTTATTAGAAATTGCCCAACAGCCAAAACCGTCGCTTTCTTCGCGAGAAGAACGCCAACTCAAACGTTCTCTCAAACAAACTCTCGAAAGCCAAGGTATCGCCAATGTAGCTTTTATCGCCGATACTCTTAGTAAGATGGGAATTTCTTCAGATCTTAAGCCTTTTACAAGTTTAGTGCGATCGCCTGACAATCAATCGATTCTGGAGATGGTTTATACCCTATTTGTCGCGTACAACAGTTCTCTAACGATTCGGCTAGCAGTAGAACGCCTTTCTAAGCTGATTTTTGCCCTCAAAAGCTACAGTCGTCAACAATCTTATCTCAAAAAAGTTCCCGCATCCATTCCCGACGGAATCGAAACCGTGCTAACCCTCTATCAAAATCTACTGAAAAAAGGAATCGAGGTGACGAAAACCTATGCAAAAGTTCCAAACATTCTTTGCTATCCCGACGAACTCATACAAATCTGGACTAATCTAATTCATAACGCGATCGGGGCTATGAATTACCAAGGACTTTTAAATATTAATGTTTTCGAGAATGAGCAACACGTTGTCGTTGCCATTACCGATTCTGGTTGCGGTATTCCAGAAGAAATTCGAGACAAAATTTTCGCTCCTTTTTTTACCACTAAACCGATTGGTGAAGGAAGTGGGTTAGGACTCGATATCGTTCGTCAAATTGTCGAAAAACATCAGGGAAAAATCGAACTAGCCAGTCAACCAGGACGCACTACTTTCAAAATTTGGTTGCCAATTCAGTAATCAGTTATCAGTAATCAGTTATCAGTGAGGAGTTCAGTAGTTAATATTTTCTATTGTCCCTTTTGTCTAGTCTATCAAGCTGTAATATCGTTATTCTGTGAAACCAACTCGATATACTGACTTTCCATCAAGAAAGCGCCTCTATCAAAACGAACGCCCCAATAATCCCCAGGACGGCGGTCTAAAACCGTTCCTTCTTCGCCAATTTCTAGAATATCGGAAGGTCGCAGCATCGGCATAGGTTCCGCCGTCTTCAAGTAAGGCGGTCGCGCAATTAATCTAACTTTAGCGCCAACAGTAATTTCTTGTTCGGTCATTGGTGAGCGTCCTTCGGAAGACAAGGGAGACAAGGAGGACAAGGAGGACAAGGAGGACAAGGAGGACAAGGAGGACAAGGAGGACAAGGAGGACAAGGAGGACAAGGGAGAATATTTACTACTTTCCTTTTGTAAAGACCGATTATACAGCGTCTCTACTACTAAACTCCTAACTTTCGACTTACGTCCAAGGGACGGGCTACGCCAACGACTTTCGACTTTCGACTTTTATTCAGGGTGTTTGCCATATTCTTTGATGATACTGTTTTAGATTGGCATAAGGATCGGGTGCGGGACTGTCGTGATGATGGTGGTGATGGTCGTGTCCGTGACTGTGACTGTGACCGTGGCTATGTTCGCTTGCTTTTGCAGCTAGACGAAACTTACACATTTCGCAATTCATTTGAACTTGACCGAGTTGGGTTTCGATTTCTCGTTCTCTCAGCAGTTGCAGTAGTTGGGGTTGAATCCCCATTTCTGGCAAGCAGGTCATCGAAATATCGGGATATTGTTCTTGCTGCGCGGCGGTAATGTCAAAGATTTTCTTGACTAATGCCCCAGTAAACAAGAAGTATGGTAAAACGATAATGCGTTTTGGTTCGTATAAACGAGCGCGACGAAAACCTTCTTCTAGACGCGGATGAGTAATGCCAATAAAACACGTTTCGACTGTTTGATAGCCGCTTCCTTCCCAGAGAATTCGTGCCATTTTATAGACATCCCCATTAGCATCGGGGTCGCTAGAACCTCGTCCGACAAATAGTAAAACGGTGTCCGCACGAGAAATGTTGTTGGGGTTTTGTGCGGGTTCGTCGAGTCTTGTTAAACGCTCTCGCCACATTTCGATAATACTCGGAGTAATCCCAAAATGACGACCGTAGTAAAATTTTATTTGAGGATGGCGCGATCGCGCTTTATCTAGTTCGTTAGTTACGTCAAATTTGTTGTGACGCGCTGCAAACAGAAGAATGGGTAAGGCTGAAAATTCGGTATATCCTTTCTCTACGCAAAGATCGATCCCTTGCTGAATAGAGGGTTCTGTCAGTTCTAAAAAACAAGGAATTACCGGACGAGAAGGATCTAAACTTTGATAAGCACTGACAAAATCTAAAAAGGTTTGTCTTCCGTCAGCATCTCTGGTTCCATGACCGATCGCTAAAAGAGGTCGCGCGATCGGTAATGATGGTAATTGTAGAGAAAAAATATTCGTGCTGGTTTGTGTTGCGATCGAATTAGTAATTTCTAGCAAGTTCAATCCTTTTCCCGTGCTACGCAGGAAGTATGGTAGACATAGAACAGATAGGCATTCTGGCTTATAGAAATTGCGAGTCTAATTACAGTTGCGGCACAGCGTTAGAATTTCACTAAACTTTCCCTAATCTATTCCAGATTCACTTATCATAGCCGATCTAAGGTGATTGGTGATTGGGATACTGGTGACTGGGGATTGGAAAAGATAAGTATAAGTTTTTCCCTTTCCCCTTTCCCCTTTCCCCAAGCGAAGCTTTTCCCTTTTGCCTTTTAAAATGTCAAATATTTCTGCAATAATTGTTCCAATTGTCCGACAGAAGCGCGAGGAGACAGGCGAGGTAGCGGTTTTTCAGCCGTTGATAGTTTTTGACACAAAACGGGTATTTCGTATTGGTATACCTCAAACCAATCGGAACGAGTAGTAATATCCCGCACTTCTAATTCAAACTCTATCGTTTGGACTTGTTCTAACTTCTCTTGCAGTCCTTCGCACAAATGACAACCCGGTTTGCTGTATAAGATTAATTGCATCGATCTTTATACTAGTAGTGGTGATTTATGTGTAACGCGCCAATTTTCTAAGTCTGCTAAAGCGCGATCGCGATAAACACCGTATCTCTCTTGTTTGCTGCGAATTCGCTTGCTTAATTCGGGTAAAATCCCAAAATTTGGCGGCATTGGTTGAAAATGCTTTACAGAAGCCGAACTAATAAACTCCATTAATGCTCCCATCATCGTTGTCGGCGGCATAGTTACGGGTTCTAACCCCAAAGCGATTCGTGCGGCATTCGTCCCTGCTAGCCATCCTCCAGCGGCGGCGGCGGTGTAGCCTTCGGTTCCCACTAACTGACCTGCGGCGAGTAAGGTTTCTCTGGTTTTAAATTGCAAGCTAGAAGAAAGTAATTGAGGAGAATTAATAAAAGTATTGCGGTGCATCACTCCCATGCGAACGAATTCTGCATTTTCTAACCCAGGAATTAACCGGAAAACTCGTTTCTGTTCTCCCCAGCGCAAATTCGTCTGAAAGCCGACCATATTCCACAATTGACCTGCTTTATCTTCTTGGCGCAGTTGCACCACAGCATAAGGACGTTTGGATTGATTGGCAGGGTCGCGGAAATCACCTAAGCGAGAGTCAAATAGTCCTACGGGTTTGAGAGTGCCGTAGCGCATGGTATCTTCTCCCCGTTGCGCTAACTCTTCAATCGGGAGGCATCCTTCAAAGAATTTAGCATTTTCTCGCTCAAAATCTTTTAATTCTGCCTGTTCTGCTTTGCATAATTCTTGCCAAAAGTCAAGATATTGCTCTCGACTCATGGGACAGTTGAGATAGGCGGCTTCTCCTTTGTCGTAACGGGACGCAAGAAAGGCGACATCTCGATTAATTGATTCTCCCACGACAATCGGACTGGCTGCATCAAAAAAGCTCATATATTCCATCCCAGTAAACTGCTGCAAGTCTTCTGCAAGTTCGGGACTGGTGAGGGGGCCTGTCGTGAGGACGACGATACCATCTTGGGGGATTTCTGTAAGTTCTTGGCGACGAAGTTCGATTAAGGGATGATTTGCCAGGGTTTCAGTTAATTCGCAGCTAAATACTCCTCTATCGACAGCTAAAGCACCGCCAGCGGGAACCGAGTGTTTATCTGCGGTATGGATGATAATGGAGTCGAGACGGCGCAATTCTTCGTGGAGTAAACCCGCCGCGCGATCGCTTTGACTTGCACCAAAGGAATTGCTACAAACTAATTCGGCTAATTCTTCGCTGTGATGGGCAGGAGAAAGCTTTTGCGGACGCATTTCATATAATATTACGCTTACTCCCGCTTGTGCAATCTGCCAAGCGGCTTCTGTTCCTGCTAATCCTCCCCCAATTACTCGAACTTTATGAGTTGTCATCACCATCTCCTTTGGCGGTAGCTTGACTATTTTAAATCTGCGATCGCAATCTTGAAAAACTTATTTTTCCCCAGTCACATAATTTTTCTGCTTAGAAATTGGGAACACTAAATTTAGAAAACAGACTTTAAAGTTTTAAAGGAGATAAGGTTAACAATGACTACTAATGCCGCAACGATTGGTTTTCAAATTGCTAGAGTTCAACAGCAGATTATCGAGTTAGAATACCAACAATCTCTATTGTTAACGCAAGATAAACAAAAACTGGAAGCTTTAAGAAAAACCCTTCAGACTCTGCGCCAGAACTACGATATTGACCTAGAAGATTAGATAAAAGCACTTAACAAGCAATTTTCAATTGGACTAACTCCAGTTATAACGATAACTCCTAAAGATTCAACCAACCCGCGATCGCACCAGGCAACGGTAAAAGTATACTAACTAATAACAGAAGTGAAAGTAACCCTAAAAAATCGCGTTTATTATCTAATTCTGTTACATCATTAAGTGCGGGGCGATCGATAATTGGCATCAAAAATAGTAAAATTGCCCATAACAAAAAATCGGGTCTAATTGTGGCGAGTAACAAAACAGCAAAGCGAGTGAATTGACCGATTGTTGCGGCGGTTCGCTGTCCGTACATAGCATGAACGATATGTCCCCCATCCAATTGACCGACAGGCATAAGATTGAGTGCTGTCACGATTAAACCAATATAACCCGCTACAGCTAGCGGATGGAGATCGATCGCCATTCCCGCGACTAGTTTACTCCCTAACGCTATTTTTCCTAAAACGGCAAAAAGGAAAGAAAATCTAGGATCGAGTGCTTCAAAATTGAGAATGCTATTATTTGCTGGGATGGGAACGATATTAGAAAGCGAAAGTCCCCAGAATAGAAGCGGTAGCGTTATGATAAATCCACCTAACGGCCCCGCGATCGCAACATCAAAAAGTGCTTTTCGATGGGGAACAGGCGATCGCATTTGGATAAATGCCCCAAAAGTGCCTAAAAAGAAGGGAACGGGAATAAAATAAGGCAAAGTTGCGCGAATTTTATAGTAAACTGCCGTTAAATAATGACTTAATTCGTGAATTCCTAAAATCGCGATTAATCCCAAACTGTAGGGAAGACCGTTGAGTAATAAACTCGAATCGGAATTTAATTGTTCGACTGAAACCCCACTTATCTCAACCCCAATGACAGTTGTTGTAAACAGCGTAATTACCAGCAACGCCAAAGCAAAAAATGGTCGAGTTAGTTTTTCAGTTTCTGCTGTTGGTTGAGATTGCGTCCAAGGATTGGGAACTAAAGCGAAAAAAGGTTGACCTTGGAAACTTTCCTGGAAAACGAGCAAAAAGCGATCCTCAAAAGCTTTCTCAATATTCTCTTTAATTGTTTGATAAGCGACTTCTGGAATCGATCTGAGTTTTCCCCGACAGATAATAGCTTGCGGACGATAATCTATTTGTTGCAAATAATAGATACTCCAGGGAAAACAGTTACGCAACGTTGCTTCTTCGGTTGCGGTTATCGGACGAACTTGTGGCGTTCCTTCGGCGACTTTTTCCGTTTCGGGATTAGTAGTAGTCGTTCCATTCGTAGCGGTTTCCTTTGCTTCAGAGGTTGGTCTGCCAATCTGTATCAACCACCAATACAAAAAGGGAACGATGATGAACGGCCCGATGACCAGGAAAATTGGAATGGGTTTATCCCCTCCAAAAATGAGCAACCAAGCACTCCAAATTAAGGCGGGAGCCATCATTACTAGCCAAAATAACCATATCGGCGTTCGCGTGATCGTGGCAACGCTACGCTTGACGATAAAGTATGTAATTAAGCCTAGTACAATTAGGATTGGTATAAGTTCCATCTCATAAAGCCTAATTTTTCTAAAAGAGCAATAAACAATTTATTTGTACGAGTTTTGATAATTGTGATGCAAGGCTAAGCGCGATCGCGCGATTGCATTTGCTAATACGCAATATATTTAGCTAATTTTAACCTCTTCTGCGCGGGAAGTCTCCCGTGTAAGCAGAGGGGACAGCGGCTGAAATTTTGCAGTGCGACGACAAGATCGCCGTCTCATAAGAGTATGGATAGTAATAGGATTCTTGATAAAATCTTCATACGAGGACACCAAACAGCGTTGACATAGACCATCCAAGGGAAGTACCTGCGTCGCGTTTCTTGAGTGTCCGTCTATCTGTCGGGGAATAAGTCATCTTTGCTGTTCTAGATTCAGTGACGAAACTCCAGGAATGGAGATAACTAGAAATCCCCAATCGCGAGAGCGGAAGAGGATGTTACTCTGTCTTCAGATATGTTCTAACCAGGCGCTAGAATGACCAAATCTCTGCGAAATATATTAGAGGGACTTTTTGCGTTTCCTCCCAATAGAGAAACATTAGGAGGAACCGCTTATTTCATTGTAGAAAAAGCTGGCAATATATTGATAGATTGTCCGGCTGGCGATTGGGCTTTGCCCACGTTACGCGATCGCGAGTACGAACGATTTATGCTAGAAAAAGGAGGCGTTCGCTGGTTATTTTTAACGCATCGAGGGGGTATTGGCAAAAATGTCAAGCAAATGCAATCCCTCTTTGGGTGTGAAGTTTTAATTCAGGAACAAGAAGCTTATTTGCTTCCCGAAGTCAACGTTACGCGATTTGAGCGAGAATTTGCCTTAAGTTCTTCTTGTTCTGCTATTTGGACTCCAGGACATTCTCCTGGTTCTTCCTGCCTTTACTGGGGTCGTCATGGCGGCGTTCTTTTCTGCGGACGGCATTTATTGCCCGACCAAACCGGAACGATTGTGCCATTGAGAGGGGCAAAAACGTTTCATTGGTTCAGACAGTTACAAAATGTGAAGATTTTACGCGATCGCTTTAATAATGAAACCCTTCAATATATTTGTCCTGGCGCAAATACTGGGTTTTTGAGGGGGAAAGGAACGATTGACAAGGCTTATCAGCATTTAGCGGCGTTAGACTTAGACCAACTGCGACAAGCGCAAGCATGGTTATAGAAGGTCAAAACTTTTTAATTTGGTTGCTCGCCAATCTAATTTTTTATAATTTTTAACATAAAGTTATAAAAATATCGGGAGTGCAACTATCTATGGCAGGATTTTTTGGGTTATTTGGCAGTAAGTCTAAGTATATCGATGAAGTAACCGAACAAGATCGCGATCGGTCTAATCAAGAGGGCGAAGCTTACTTTCTCGATTCTGACGAGTCAAAATCTCTTGGCAAAAAAATTAAAGATAAGGGAGTAACTCCTAGTGGATCTAATTCCTCTGTAAATAAACCAGCTACTCAAGCTAATCCATCTCAAACTAAACGTCCTTCTACTGACAGTAGCATGGATATGTTTCGTAAAATGGCACGCGAGATTAAAAAGCCATAAGGCTCACTAAAACTGGGTTTTTGAGGGGAAAAGGAGCAATTGACAAGGCTTATCGGCATTTAGCATTAGACTTAGAGAACCTGCGACAAGCGCGAGCATGGCTGTAAAAATTCAGAATCTTTAGATTTTGGTTAATTTTGCACACAATTCTTTATAATTTTTAACATAAGATTATAAAGAGATCGGGAGTGCAACTATCTATGGCAGGATTTTTTGGATTATTTGGGAATAAGTCTAAGTATCTTGATGAAGTAACCGAACAAGATAGAAATCAACCTACTCAGAAAGGCGAAGCTTATTATCTCAATGCAGACGAAGCGAAATCCTATGGGAATATCGAGTTCATGCGTAAGTCTAATACGATTAGAAGAACTTTTCCCAAAATAGGAGAATCTATTAAAGAGATCTCCTCGATGCAGAAAAACTCATCTAATGGTAATGGAATTGCCCCTACTACTGTTTCCTCGAATGGAACTAAACCAGCGACTCCAGCAAAGCAGTCTCAAACTGAGCGTCGTTCTAATGACAGTAGCATGGATATGTTCCGTCAGATGGCTCGCGAAATCAAGAAGCAATAAAGCTTTATAAGGCATAAGACGGGCAAATTTGCCCGTCCTTGTAGATTAAAAGCTAGTAGTTTGGGTTTGAGGCACGAAACCCAACATTTTCTGAAATTACTATTTGCTATTTCTTCTATAAGAAAAAAATATTTATTAGTCGTACATCAGGTTATAAACGCTTATTTTTTGCACCTAAAATCGCGATCGCAACTCCAACTAATAATATTACTCCCCCCAAAAGAACTAACGCTGGTGGAACTTCTTTAAATAAAACAAATCCCAAAAAACTCGAACTAATTGGCTCAAATAAAAGTACCAAAGTTACAAAGGTCGGCGAAATCCAACGTACTGCCCAATTAAAGCTAGTATGACCGATTAACTGAGATAAAATTGCCATCAAAAAGACATAGACATAGACTAAATTGGGATAGCCGATATATCCCGTACCAAATAGCCAAGGCAAGGGCAACAATACAATAGCAGCAACACTGTAGGCAACTGTAATATAACTACTAATATTTAAACCGCTTCGCTGTGCCTCTCGACCTAAGATTAAATATAAACTTGCCATCCAAGCACCAAATAAAGCAAGCAAATCTCCCAATAGCGGATTGCTACTATTCCCCCCAACATTTTTATCCGCCACCGTAATAAAAATCCCTCCCACCAACGCTACTGCTATTCCCAATGCAGTCAGTTTAGTAGGTTTATCTTTAAACCATATCCAAGAAAGCAGCGATACCCAGATAGGATTAGTCGTTACTATTGTTGTCGAGGCAGCAATGGACGTATAAGAAAGAGAAGAAATCCAGGTAGCAAAATGCACCGCCAAACACAATCCCGCACCAGTAGCATAGTAATATGCAGTTTTTAAGACTTGAGTTTGTATTAATTGTTTCCAGGCAGGCAGAAGCGCGATCGCTGCTATTATTAAACGCGAAGCCGCTAGAAAAAGACTAAACTCAACACCTCGTACTCCCGCCGCTTCTGTACTCAAGCGAATGAAAATAGCAGCCGTAGAAACGGCTAAAACGCCAATCCCTAAAATAGATCCAACTTGCCATTGCTGCGGTTTGTTAGCAATTTTCATGGTTTAGAGATTATTTATGAAATTTGTGCTTAGTATTCGCAAATTTCGGATTAAACTATATTTTTGCGATCGAAGTCACTAAATAAAGTTGCTAGACCGCATTATTGCTCTAATGTTCTCAAAAAGCAACATGATTTACTTCAAAAATAGTCTATTTAGCTCAGTTGGCTCTCGCTAACTCCTATAATTGCGATCGCATCTCCTACACGTACAACTTTACCCACCTCCGATGCAGGGACGTTAGTATTGACGCTTAATCGATAAAAATGATTGAAACGTGCAGGTATTGTCCATTTAGGAAGCGTTTCTCGCCGTTTATTGAGAAATATTTTTTGGAAATTAGCAGTTGCTTCTCCTGTTTTAGTATCTCGCGTAGGAACTACGCAACGCTGACAGGGATTAATCCCCTCAAATAGTACATCTCCTACTGTAAAGCGAACGCATTGTCCGGCTTCCGCAAATAAGCCATCTTCCCAAAATGCCGGAACTCCATCAATTTCTAAATTAGCTCGCAGTCGCGATCGCATTTCTTCTACACTTACGCCAGGATACCAAGTTGCAATCTCTTCAATCGTCGCCGTACTAATAATCGTTGCGCCTTTGGCATTAAGGTCATCGGGAAAGCCAGTTATAGTATTTTGCTTTAATTGCACGGAAAAGCTAAAATAATCGCTAAACCAGCCTTCTAATTCTAATTTCTCGTTATCTAGGCTAAACGTGGCTTTTTGCTTGGTTCCTTGAACTTGTAAAGATATAGTTTTTAATTCGTCGTCAAATTGCGATCGCAATAAATGAACTTTTGCATTGCGTTTGCCATTGACAAAATTACCTTTTTCATCTATCAAAGTAAACTCGCGATCTGCCTTTAAAGCACCGCTTTCTAGTATCGTTGCTTGTGTCGCAGATATTCCATCAAGCGATTTGATTGGATAAATAGTAATACTTGCTAGACGAGGTGATGCAGTCATAACTTTTGTCCCAGTGAATTAGATAAAAACTGAAGACTAAGTGTAATGTATACTCGCGACCTGCAATCGTTAAAATCAATTCTCCAGAAAGAATATAAAGCCATTCCTCACCTTCGTGTTGATAGAGTCGATCTTGTTTGCGTCCGGCGGGTACTGTGACTCCAAATCTATAGCAATGATTTTGCCAATATTTTCTGATGTTTCCACGCGATCGCGGATCTGCTGTTCGTATAGTTCTGTGCCGCGTCGAGCAATTTCTTCGCGAGTAAGTTCGGGTTGAGACATAAAAGGCAACTTTCTCATTCAAGTATAATTAAGTTTCTCTTGAAATTGTATCGTCCGGTACAATAATGAATAAAATTTTTCTGACAAATTTGTTTAAAATGTCTAATTTACCGCCATTAAATACAGATACCATCTGGGCAATTTTAAAAGAAGAAATTGACGATGCAACGGTCAATTACTTGGTCTGGAATGCTCTCGGATATCGCTATGATGACACGAATCAACAATGGGATGTCAGTCAAGTTGCTCCTGAATGGAAACAGGAATATCCAGAGCCTCCCGATTTTATTGCTAATAGACCTCCGACCGTTAAATTAACGCGATCGATTCCTCAAGAAAACAAACAATTATTAAAAGAAAAATTGGGGTTTCAAGGCTATAAAATTGGAGAATTTGGCCCCAGACAAACGCGCCGCGCTACAGCAGCGAATTGGTTGCTTGGTTATCTGCAACAGTCTGGAAAGCTAGATCGAGACTAAAAGGATCGCGAACGAAAAAAAACTGTCTCGCTCAAAACTAATCTTAAAAAATCCGTTAAAGTAAAAAGAGGACAGCTAACGCTTGCAAATCACGTAATATGCCCTCCTCTTCTTCAATTGCAGTTTGCGAACTTCCCCTATTTCCTCTACCGGAAGTTGTTTTATTTCCAGGTCGTCCCCTACCCCTTCATATTTTTGAATTTCGCTACCGGATCTTGATGAATACGATCTTGGAGAGCGATCGCCGTTTTGGGGTCTTAATGGTCGATCCCATGACGGGGGAAATTGCCAAAATTGGCTGTTGCGCCGAGGTAATTCGCTTTCAGCGCTTACCCGACGATCGCATGAAAATTTTAACCTTGGGACAGCAGAGATTTCGACTGCTAGAATACGTTCGCGAGAAGCCTTATCGAGTAGGATTGGTCGAATGGATTGAAGATGAACCACCTACGCAAGACCTCAGACCTCTTGCTAACGAGGTAGAAAACTTATTGCGCGATGTCGTCCATCTATCCGCCAAGTTAACCGACCAAAAAATCGACCTGCCAGACGATTTACCGAGTTTGCCGCTAGAATTATCCTATTGGGTAGCAGGAAATCTCTACGGCGTTGCTAACGAGCAGCAAACTCTTCTAGAAATGCAAGATACAGTCGCTCGCTTGCAACGAGAATCAGAAATTCTCTCCTCAACCCGCAATCATTTAGCGGCTCGCACGGCACTCAAAGACGCACTCAATTAGTCGATCGCGATATCTTGTATTGGTAAAATACTATAGCTACCAAAGGTTTTTATCACTTCGGTATAGTTCGATAATTCGGTTAGCGCCTCTTGAGTCATGCGTCCTTCGAGATCGATGAAGAATAAATACTCTCCTAGCGATCGCTTGGTTGGACGAGATTCGATCCGACTGAGGTTGATGTTTCTTTCGGCAAAAACTTGCAGGGTTTTCATCAGTGCGCCGGGAAGGTTAGCAGGAATGCTATAAGCAAGAGACATTCGATCGCCTTCCGTTGTCGGTGTCAATCCGACTACCCAAAAGCGAGTGCAGTTATCGGGATAGTCATTAATATTTTCTGCCAAAATTGGGACTTTATATAATTTTGAAGCACGGGGAGACGCGATCGCGCCTGCATTTAAATTTTGGCTAATTTGTTGTACGGCTTCTGTTGTAGAGTTAGTCGGGATGAGTTGCACCAACGGAAGATGCAATTCTAACCACTTCTGACACTGTGCTAATGCTTGAGGATGAGAGTAAATCGTTTTAATTTCTTGTAGCGATTTTCCGTGGGACAAGAGAACGTGAACGATTGGTAAAACGAGTTCTTGTTGAATTTGCAGTCGATCCAACTCCCAAAGCGTATCCAAAGTAATCGCTACGCCGCCTTCAGTAGAGTTTTCTACGGGAACCATTGCGAGTTCCGTTTCTCCTTTTGCTACGGCTTTTAGGGTTTGCGCAATGCTAGGACAAGGACATAAGACAGATTCTTGTCCTTTCGCTTGCGATCGCCATTTAGCATAAGCTAGCGCTGCGGTTTCTGCATTTGTTCCTTTTGGCCCAAGATGTGCAATAGAAATTGTCATATATACTATTTTGGATTTTGGATGAAAGGATTTTGGATGAAAGGATTGGAAAACCCTCTGTCGCACGATAATTTCAAATTGGTATTACAACTTTATAGTTTCTTCTACTATTTTTTCATCTTGAAAAGTTTTTTATCAAAACAATAAATAAAGCTTTTGTCAATAAAACTCAAAATTTTGTAAAATTTCCTCATTTAATCGCTAAAAATTGCTTGTAGGGATCGCAAATGCAGTAAGATGTCGTAATTACCCTACTTATTTTTTTAAGAAGTGTAAAGTAACATTAAAAAAAGAGACGAATCTGAATTTTGTCTGATATGGAAATAAATTTTACTGCCTCGGAATCGCTTGAAATTGCCGTCGAAGAACAAACAATCCCCATCGGGCATTATCTGCGTCAACCTCAAAGACTGGTAAGCGCGATTGTCGAGCCTAACTTAATAGAATCCTTGTCAGAGTCGCATTTTCGCTTAAAAATGCGTCCTTTGAACTTTATGGACATATACCATTTCCAACCTACAGTAGTTCTGAAGGTTTGGACGGGTGCTAGCGGGGTAGTTTATTTAAATTCTGAAAGTTGTGAAATTCGAGGAATCGATTATATCAACGATCGCTTTTCGCTTGAGGTGAAAGGAAAGTTAATTCCTTGCGATCGCGATGGTAGAACCTATTTAAACGGAAAAGCCGATTTATCAGTAAAAGTCGCCTTACCGCCTCCTTTATGGCTGACTCCCAAACCCTTATTAGAAGTTGCAGGAAATGGCTTATTAAAAAGTGTTTTGTTGCGTATCAAGCAACGATTGCTTTCTCAGCTATTAAAAGATTATTATCAGTGGGCTAATTATAATACCGAACTCAAAACCGCGAGTCAGACTTCTGGATTATCAGCAGTAGAAAATCCGATCTCTTAAACCACAAAGCCCAAACAAATAACTGACGTGCATATTTATTGGCATCTCATTTATGGCTGTTGCGATCTTTGTTGTTCTGACTCGATGCTTACAGGTAATGGTAAATAACTGGGCAGAGTAGTTGTTTGATCTATAAAAGCTTGGCTAATCTGTTCTTGAGTTAATCCAATTGCTTTACTAAGATTAGCTCCTTTTAAATCTGCTCCGGTAAGCTTTGATTCTCGAAGATTAGCTTGTTCGAGATTGGCTTTCTTGAGATTTGCATTTTTGAGATTAGCTTGTGTGAGAATAGTTTTATAAAAATTAGCTTTAATTAGATAAGGGACTTGCGGGTTAATAAGTTACCAGCTAGACTGAGCAAGCAACTTGTTACTTCCTTTGTGAGCTATGCTAACTGAACTAATAAAATCAAGTTT
>JALOOL010000117.1 GCA_025454425.1 Hydrococcus sp. Prado102
TTCTATTTTACTTGATTTCGTAGATTTTGATGATACTATCGGTACACCAGATACTTGTTCATAAACACGTTTGATTGACGAATCATCATTCCGACTTAATCCTAAACCTTGAGCATTAATAAATTGTTGTAATGCTGACAAAGCTAATGGTATTGGGGATTGTAATTTTTTTGCTTCGGCATATACAATATCTAAATCTTTTACAAATATTTGTAATTGACTTTTCACTTCGGTTGCTTCCGCTTCCGACGTAATCATACGTTGTCCACGATCTTTGAACATCCATGATGCACCGGCAGCTCCATTCACAATATTATAAACTTGTTCGACGTCTAATCCAGCTTTGGCCGCTAATGCTAAAGCTTCCGCTGCTACGACAATATGAACACCTGCTAATAATTGATGTACCATTTTAACCATTGATCCTTTACCAGCACCTCCCTCTATTACATACCATTCTCGTCCCATTGTTTCCATGACAGGTTTCGCAGTTTCTTTTAATATTGACATACTATAGTCATCAGCACTGGATAATAATGTTAGTTCACCATCCCGTGCACGTACCGGCCCACCGGATATTGGACAATCAATAAAATAAATATTGTGTTCTTGAAATGTTGTACTAGCCCGGGTAGCCCATGTGGGTGTTACAGTACTACATAAAATAACAACTGATTTTTTGGGCAATAATGATATCAACGATGGTTCGGTCTCGGTCGTACCGAAACATACAGCATCACATTGGGGTTCATTTTGTAATACAAGTATAACGTACTGTGTTTCCGATGTAATTGATTTCGATAATGAATGGGTGCATCTTCGTAAGCGCTGACGACGGCTACAAATTGTTGCCAAATTAAACCTTCATCTTCGGGATTTTCTGCTAAAAATGGATAAAAATGCTCGCTATTTGCCTGGCGATCCACTAGTAAAATGCCCAATAAATAATCTAAATTGCGTTCTGGTTCTGCCTCAATATCAAAATATAACTCGATTCGGGTGGTTGGAATTGTTTGGCGAATATCTAAAAATCCATTATATTTGCGGATAGCGCGCTGTTCGACAATTGCTTGTGCTTGCTGTTTTAATTGAGCGGCGACTTCTCTACCGATAGTTTCGCCCAAATTAGTCGGACAAGCAGCAGCTAGAGAAGCTACCGAATCCACTCCCATCGCTTGCAAATATTCATAACGATTAGGCGTAACGCCAGGAACTAAAGAAAGATGTTGCTGAGATTGAGCGAGTGCATAGCAATGACTGTACCAATGACATAAACTACATCGCTGGCGAGAAATAAAAACCTCTGGTTCTCGACGCGCTAAAAGCATTTGTACGGCATCTTTGAGGGTTTCTCGCATTCGCGGAAGCCATTCTAGTAAATCTACCGTATAGCGATTTTGACGGCGTAAAACCACTTCAGAAGTTGTCGGGAAAACTCCCTGAATAGAAGCTAGTAATTGCGCGTAAAAAGCCGCCACTAGCTTATATTCTGGCTTGGGACGGCGACCTAATTGAATGCTAACAGGCGAATACCACCAATCGCCAAACTTAGAGATTCCCGGACGTTTGATCAGCAAATGAGGCGTTCCTAATAAAGATAATCGTTCGCTTTGCGTCGGTACGCCCACTTGACTTAACAAATCCCAAGCCTGAAAATCAGATAAGAGCAAAGCACCTTGATAAATGCACTCGACACCTTGCTGCATCAATGCTTCAGTTTCTTTTGCTTTGGTTTCCCAATCCTGATGAGGCGCTTGTGGCTTTTGATAATCGGGATAAAATTCGGCAAGCACTGTAGCAACGTGATTGTGGCTTTCTTGTCGGAGTTTGAGAAGAAAATCTCTTTCTGGATCTCTTTCCTCAGAATTTTTATAGACATTTAGAAAAGCACGACGGGGACAACGTTTATAATCCAATAGCAAAGCATCAGTCAGCAGCATTATGGTTGTTAGAAGTTAATCTTCCCTATGAAAATAGGATAAACCGATCTCAATTATGAATGACGAATTACGAATGATGAATTAAAAAACTAATGACTATTGATAAACGCAGACAAGCATTTCCAGGATTAGAGGATAAAGTCTATTTTAATTTTGGCGGACAAGGAATATTACCCCAGGTAGCCTTAGAAGCCATTATTGAGACTTATCGATCCTTACAACAGCACGGCCCTTTTTCGGTTGGCGTAAATACTTGGCTGATCGAAAAGAAAGCGTTACTCAGAAATGCGATCGCGCAAGAATTAAATGTTTCTCCTACAACTATTACTCTGACAGAAAACGTGACCGCAGGATGCAATATTCCTCTTTGGGGGATAGAATGGCGAGGAGGCGATCGCATTTTAATGACGGATTGCGAGCATCCTGGCGTTATCGCTGTCGTCAAAGAGATTTCGCGACGTTTTGGGGTAGAAATCGATATTGCTCCCATCAAAGAAACTCTCAATCAAGGCAATCCTACTGAGGTCATCGCTCGATCTTTACGTCCCAATACTCGCTTGGTTGTTTTGAGTCATTTGTTGTGGAATACTGGGCAAGTTTTACCGCTGGCTGAGATTGTCAAAGTTTGTCGGGATTATCGCGCTCGCCCTATTCGTATCTTAGTCGATGCCGCTCAATCGGTGGGTTCTCTCCCTTTGAATTTAACTGAAATCGGGGTTGATTTTTATGCCTTTACAGGTCATAAATGGTGGTGCGGCCCTGCTGGTGTTGGGGGTTTATATATTCATCCCGAAGCTTTTGAAGACATTCAACCGACTTTTGTCGGATGGCGCGCCGTTAATACCGATGCCAAGGGAGAAGTGTTAGGCTGGAAAAATGGCGGAGAGCGTTTTGAGGTCGCAACTTCTGCTTATCCAGAATATGAAGGATTGAGGGCTGCGATCGCGATTCATCAACAATGGGGATCTCCACTAGAACGCTATCACAAAATCTGTCAATTAAGTCAATTTCTTTGGCAAGAGTTATCAAAACTCGACAAAATTCAGTGTCTAAAAACGTCCCCACCCGAAGCTGGATTAATATCTTTTCGAGTCAAGGGCGATCGTTCTCATTTACAAATAGTTAACGAACTAGAAAAGCGAGGCTTTTTCCTAAGAACCATTGCCGATCCCGATTGTATTCGCGCCTGCGTTCATTATTTCACGCTAGCATCAGAAATAGAAAAATTAGTAGCTAGCATTCAAGAATTTGTTTAATTTTAACAATAAGCGAATGGCTCATAATTTTGTTAAGGCAGATTTAATCGTGTCAATAAGCTGTTCCTTCGTCCAAGGTTTCGCCAGACAAGCATATAAATTAGCTTGTTTTTTTGCCCGTTCGATCGCGATTGGATCGGCTTGACCCGTTAGCATGATTTTGACAATACTGGGAGCAGATTGGTGAACGTCGATGAGAAATTCATCTCCTTTTTTACCTGGCATTAACCAATCGGAAACAATTGCCACCACATCAACGTCATCTTCAGAAAGTTCCTTAAGAATTTCCATCGCTTCTTCGGCATTCTCCGCCACTTCTAAGCGATAGCGACTGCTGAACTCTTTTTTTAATTGGATCTTGAGACTATTTAATACGACTTCTTCATCATCTACACAGATAATGACGGGTTTAGGCATTTTTTTCTCCTAAGAAGCGATCGGTAAATAAACTATAAAACTAGTTTTCCCAGGAACGGATTCTACTTCTATCTTGCCCTCGTGTTTATCGACAATTTTTTTGACAATATCTAAACCCAAACCACTGCCCTCACCAGCCCGTTTTGTGGTGAAGAATGGCTCAAAGATTCTCGATGCGATTTCAGGGGGAATTCCCGTACCGCTATCAGTGATGCTTACTACTATATGCTGCGATCGCGCCTGTACGTCAATGGTCAAAGTTCCCCGATAATTCATCGCTTGTAAGGCATTATGAACTAAATTCGTCCAAACTTGATTGAGTTCGTCAGCATAGCACAAAATACTGGGAATTTCGCCATAAGTTTTGATTACTTCTACCCCATGTTTTAATTTGTTGTGATAAAGCGTCAGTACGGTTTCGATGCCCTCAAGAATATTGGCGACTTCTTTTTCTCCGATGTAGTCGTGATGAGAGTAATTTTTTAGTGCGAAGACCATTTTAGCAGCGCGATCGGTGGCGGTAGTAATAATTGAAGCACTAGTTTTTAAAGTGCCCAGTTCGTATGCCAGCATCAAGATTTCTTTCCCTTGAGGCGATTTTAACATCGGCAAAATCGTATCGATTTGTTCGTAAGCGCCCATGTCTATTAAGATATCGCTGACATCTTCAGCATCCCCAATTTCTTCGTCTTCTAAGAGTTCGTTTAACTGCCTTTTTAACTTGCGTTTTTCTTTGCTGGTTAATAGGTTAGTCGAACTATTAGAATTATTGAGCAAAGAGACAAAACAAGGCTGATATTCAACGGGAATCGACTGAAAAGTTTGGGGTAACTTCGTCAAATTTTCTTGCAAAAAGCCAGCAATATTTTCAATCGAAGAGCGAATTGCCCCCAGTGGCGTATTAATTTCATGAGCGACCCCAGCAATGAGTTGTCCCAGTGCTGCCATTTTCTCGGATTGAATGAGTTCTGCTTGCGCTTTTTTGAGATTTTCTAAAGTTTGCGTGAGTTCTTGAGTTCTTAAAGCAACTTTTTGTTCGAGATTTTGTGAATATTCTTCTAGTTTTTGGTTAGTTTGTTCGAGTTCGCTTTTAGCTGTTGCGAGTTCTTTTGTACGCAATTTTACTTGTTTTTTAAGGATCAAAGACCAGATTAAAATTAAAGTAGCGATCGCGAATGAAGCTAGAATGATATTGCGAATTAAAATAAAAACTTGTTCGCTAGAAATCCCGCGATCGTCTACCGCTCCAAACCATTTATCATAAATTTTGTCGTAAGTTCCGCTAGCTTTAATAATATTTAAACCTTGGTCGAGGCTTTGAAGTAATTGTGTATCTCCTTGTTTGACGGCAAAAGCAAATCCACGTCTGTTAACTTGAATAGCAGAACCAACAGTTTTTAATCGGTCATTGAGTTTGAGATTTCTAAGTAGTACTAATCCAATTAATCTCGGCCCAAAAACATAATCGCCTTTTCCCGATGCAAGAAGGCGAAACCCGTCAGCCAAAGTATTAACTAAAATTAAGTTATTGAAACCTCCTTTTTTCTTCAAATAATCGTGAGTCCAATCTCCCCGCATGACGATAATCTTTTTATCTCGCAATTCGTCGAGAGAGTGGAAAGAAGAACTATCTTGGCGACCAAAAACAGCAGCATCATTGATTGTATGAGTAACAGAAAAATCAAAAACTTTATCTCTTTCTTCGTTATATGCAACTAAAGGCAGAATATCAATTTCCCCTTTTTCTAGGGCAGTGCGAACCTCGTTCCACGGGCCAATTTTAAACTTTAACTTCATGCCCATTGCCTCGGCAACGGCTTTGATGAGATCGATACTATAGCCATAGGCTTGCCTTTTATTGTCTGTCATGGCAAAAGGAGGATAGTCGAGTTCGCTACCCACTAAATAGACTTCTTTTGGGGCTGAGGGATTTTTTTGGGTGGGTTCGCTATTAGTTACAGTAGCTTTTGGGGTAATATTGTGGGCAAAAGTGCTAAGGGGTAAAAGCAAAAAAATATTCGCGATTGCCCAAGGAACAGCGGCAAAGCCGATTACGCTCCGCGTACCGCCAAGGGCGATCGCACTTACAGTTATAGATAGCGATAACAATTTATGCTTGCGGTTTATCATCTGGTTAAAAAACAACTAATCAAGCGAACAGTTGCCTATTTCCTGGTCTTAACAAATAATATAAAAATGTGACAGTTTAACTAACGAAAATATTGAATAATTCCCGCTGCGATCGCTTCTGCCATTTGCTGGCGATAGCTGGCACGCGCGAGATTGCGATTATCTATTCTTCCGGTAACAAAACCGACTTCTACTAAAGTGGCTGGCATAGAGGTTTTTCTGAGGACATAAAACCTTGCTCGTTTTACGCCGCGATCGCCAATATTGATGCGATTGAGAATGCTGCGGTGAATCGAACGAGCGAGATTATAACCTTCCGAATAATAATAAGTTTCCAATCCGTTAACCCCAGATTGACTCCTCTCAACCGCATTGGCATGAATGCTGACAAACGCATCAGCATTGTATCGTTGGGCTAATGCCACGCGACCTGGCAAAGAAACAAAGCGATCGCCCCCACGAGTCATAATTACTTTGATGCCTTGCCTTTCTAGAATTTTAGCAACCTCAAGCGCGATCGAAAGCACGACATTTTTCTCTTGCAGACCGCCGATGCCTATAGCACCTGGATCGCGTCCGCCATGACCGGGATCGACGACAACTACTAAACCAGTTATCGGTGCAGCTTTAACTTCCCGAACCGAAATCGCGATCGCATCATCTGGTAGCGAGTAACTCGAAGTCAGCAGGAATTTAGGGAACTGAACGAACCAACGGTTAGGCGAGAGTCCTCGCACCTGCACTTCCCAAGGACGCATACTGTATTCCTCGCTCAACTCCACGACGATGCGCGTTGTTTGCCGATTGAACTGACCGACTCGAACCTCACGAACGAAACTACTAATTGATTTAGACGTGCGAGGGGAATTGAGATCGATTCCTGGGAGATCGATAACCAGGCGCGTTGGATTTCTGATTAGTTGTACTTGAGGTCGAACGGCAGTATCGGTAACAATTTCCAATCGACTCAGATCGGGGTTGAATTTCCAATATTCTAAAGATGAAGCAAAAACCGCTTCGCCTAGCGTCCCAAAAGCTAATAGAGCAATCCAAACCCACCACTGAAATTTCACTCGTTTTCTCCTAGCACCTAAAATTAATGACTATTTTCGCTTCTCGATTGCAGAAGAGATGAGTAAAAGGGAAAATAGCATTTCATTGCTAGTAAATTAATTTTTTAAAGGAAAAATTAAGAAAATTGCTGCAACTTAATACCTAAGAACGCTAGAATAAACTGAATTTATAGAAATATTGCTTCTTCTTCGTTGACTGTTCTCTCTTTCCATTCAGCTTTGTCGTGCGATCGCGCCCTCCAATTCGATATCGTGGTAGTTGGTTCGGGAGCGGCTGGGCTTTATGCGGCTTTATGCCTTCCAAGCCATTTAAACGTCGCGTTAATCACTAAAGATACCCTGAAAACAGGAGCGAGCGATTGGGCGCAAGGAGGCATCGCCGCTGCTATCGATCCAGCCGATTCTCCCCAACTGCATCTAGAAGATACGCTCAAGGCGGGAGCGGGACTATGCGATCGCGAAGCGGTTGAATTCCTAGTCGATCGCGCCCCCGATGCGATCGCATCCTTATTAGAAATGGGAGTCGCTTTCGATCGCCACGGGAAAAAGCTCTCCATGACCTTAGAAGCCGCACATTCGCGTCCTCGCGTCCTCCACGCCGCCGATACCACCGGACGCGCGATCGTAGCTACCCTCACCGAGAAAGTCTTAGCTCGCCCTAATATCAAAATCCTCTCCCAAGCTGTTGCCTTAAATCTGCGCCTCGATCCCCAAAAGGGTTTTTGTCGAGGCATTAACCTGCTCTACAAAAATAAAATCCTTCCCGTACAAGCCTCTGCGGTTATCCTAGCTACCGGAGGCGGCGGACAAGTCTTTGCTCAAACGACTAATCCCACCGTCAGCACGGGAGATGGCGTAGCCCTTGCTTGGCGTGCTGGTGCAATTTTAAGAGATTTAGAATTCATTCAATTTCATCCCACTGCTTTGACCGTTCCTGGCGCGCCCCGTTTTTTGATTAGCGAAGCGGTACGCGGCGAAGGAGCGCATTTAATCGACGAACGAGGAAAGCGTTTTGCATTTGACTATCACGAGGCAGGCGAATTAGCGCCGAGAGATGTAGTAAGTCGAGCAATTTTTAACCACCTGCAAAAAACGACCGACGACCCCGCTCGCGCCCATGTGTATTTAGATATGAGAGCGATCGCGCCAGAAAAAATTCGCCATCGTTTTCCTAATATTATTCAAGTTTGCCAACAATGGGGAATTGATGTTTTCTCTCAACCCATTCCCGTTGCTCCTGCGGCTCATTATTGGATGGGAGGGATTGCCACCGATTTAAACTGTCAAACTTCAATTGAAGGGTTATATGCCATCGGCGAAACCGCTAGTACGGGAGTTCACGGCGCAAATCGCTTAGCTAGTAATTCATTGTTAGAATGTATTGTTTTTGCGGCACAATTATCTCAGATAGAAATTGCGTCTCGTCCGTCGCCCGAAGAATCTTTCTTTTTGGTAGACGAGAATGGAGACTGGGAAGGAGAAATGAAAACAATCGAGCAAGTGAGGCAAAATTTACCCTCGCTGATGTGGCAAAGCGCTGGGATTTCCCGATCCCAGGAAACTTTATCAACCGCGATCGCTCAAGTGAATAGCTGGCGAGAAGAAATCTCTAAAGGTGCGATCGCCCACTATCTGCTTCAATTATCTCCCGATGAGTGCGTTACTTTGACCTCTTCCCTTGCCGAACAACAACTGCGCCTTGGTGCCCAAACGATGAATTTGTTAGATATTGGTTATTTAATCCTAAAAAGTGCGGCTTTTCGTACCGAAAGCCGAGGCGGTCATTACCGCAGCGATTACCCGCAAACCGACCCAAACTGGCAAGTCCATACGCTAGTCAAAGCAGAAGAATGGGGATCGACCTTGCCACCAGCGATTGTTTTGCAATAAGTTGTTGAATCTCTGCCCGATATAGTACAACAGAATTAAACTCTTGCGAATCATCAAAGTAATATGTTAGATCGTAAAGGCAATTATCAATAAAAAATTTAATAGAAGTAAAAGCAAATTAATTTAAGCAAATGGGGAATTTTAAGAACAGAAGGAGCAAGGCGAGATTAATTAAATGTATCTCTTAAAAAAACAATTGGCTAGATGTTCACCCCAACTATATTTATGAAGATGTACTATCGTTTTCCTATATTTCTTGCTATATGCGTTCTTTGTCTGGGATTTACTGAACCTCACGGTCGTCGAGAGCTATTGGCGCAAACTGCCTCTGATTTACCAACCCAGCGCTCGGCAACCAAACTCTTAGCACAAATATCAACGACTGATGACGAACCAACTTTTTCTCTGAGCGAGCCAAAATCTGCTTACGATCGCTACATGAAAGCTGGCTATGATGCCTCGCGCCAAAGAAATTATCCAACCGCATTAGAAAATTTTCAAAAAGCTCTCAAAGAACGTCCTAACGACATCTATGCCCAGCAAGCCATTCAAAATACCGAAGCCGCGATGAATCGTCCGTCGGCATTGTGGTGGATGGCGGGAGGAATCGGAGTAGCGTTGGCTCTAGGCGGCGGTCTATTTTTCTTTTCTGGCTTGATGCGAAAAGTAACTCTCCAAGAAAAAGAACGAGAACGCATCAAACAAACCGTTGAGAAAGTTCCTATGCGAAAGACTCGCGAGAGATCGACAGATTTCGATCGCGAGAAACAATACGATATCCCGACGCTCCCTCCCGATATAGAGATCTCCGAGAATGGATTTGCAGGAGGACACACAGATGTCGAATCGGAAGATAACAGCAGCGCGCTTCCCTTGCAAACTACGACTCGCCTGCCAAATGTTGATGCGATCGACGAATTAGTTCAAGATTTGCACGAACCCGACCCAAAAAAGCGACGAAAGGCGATTTGGTCGCTGGCACAAAAAGGCGATTCTAGAGCGATGAAACCGCTTGTCGATCTGATGATCGACTCGGATTCTCAAGAGCGCAGTCTCATCTTAGAAGCGCTTTCTCAAATCAGCATCCGCACCCTTAAACCAATGAATCAAGCTCTTGCTATCTCTTTGCAAGATAAAAATCCCCAGGTACGCAAAAATGCGATTCGCGACTTGACGAGAATTTACGATCTCATGTCTCAGATCTCTCAAATGTTGCGTCATGCAATGGACGATTCGGATGCAGACGTACAAGAAACAGCTAAATGGGCGCTCAATCAGTTAAACCTTCAGATGACTCCCACCCGTTTAGATATGTTGCCCATGCAGCAAAATGAAACAATGCCATAATTAAAAGTCGAAAGTCGAAAGTCGAAAGTCGAAAGTGTAGGACAAGGGAGAAAGTCGAAAGTCGAAAGTCGAAAGTGTAGGACAAGGGAGAAAGTCGTAGAGACGCGATATATCGCGTCTGTCGGAAGTTACCAATAAATTAATGAAATTATTATTTGTTTCAACTTCAGTAGGGGCGCTAGGTACTGGGTTAGGTGGCGGCGTTGAATTAACGATCAAAAATATTGCCCAGGCATTGCAGCAGCGAGGGCATCAAATCCAAGTTGTCGCGCCGACAGAATCGGTGCTAACAGGAATTCCCGTTCGAGAAATTTCGGGAAACTTACAAGTTCCCGCACAAACGCAAGATAGAGACGTACCGATTTGTTTGCCAGATAATTCGGTTTTGGCAAATATGTGGGAATATGCACGACAAGTACAAGCAGATTTTGACGTAATTGTCAACTTTGCTTATGATTGGCTGCCGTTTTATTTAACGCCTTTTTTTAGTCGTCCCGTGGCGCATTTGGTCAGTATGGCATCGGTATCAAACGCGATGGATCGGGTTATTAAAGGTGCGATCGCGCAATTTCCAGACTATATTGCTTTTCACAGTTACGCACAAGCCGCTACTTTTGGGTTGACCGATTCGTGTCGGTGTTTGGGGAACGCGATCGATTTATCGCTGTACCGTTTTGGCGAAATTGCCACCTCAAATTTAGCTTGGATCGGTCGTATTGCCCCAGAAAAGGCGCTAGAGGATGCTGTCGTCGCCGCTCAAAAGACGGGGATAACGTTGAAAATTTTTGGCAAAATTCAAGATAAAGATTATTGGGAAAAAATTTGTCGCGACTATCCCGATGCTCCCATTGAATATGTCGGTTTTTTATCGACGGCACAATTGCAACAACAACTGAGTCAGTGTCAGGCATTGTTAATGACTCCGCGATGGGTAGAAGCTTTTGGAAATGTAGCCATTGAAGCGCTTGCTTGTGGCGTTCCCGTTATCGCCTATCGTCGCGGCGGGCCATCTGAAATCGTTCGCGATGGGGAAACTGGCTTTTTGGTCGAGCCAGATAGTATAACGGGGTTAGTAGACGCGATCGCACGTCTCGATGAAATCGATCGCCACGCTTGTCGGGAGCAAGCAGAACAGGAGTTTTCTTTAGAAGCAATGGGCGATCGCACAGAAAAATGGTTTGAAGAGATTTTGCAAAAGTAAACAGTAACGCTTTTGCGCTTCACATGACTCATGTTGACATATGAGAACATAGAAGAAGCTGTAGTAAGAGAAAATGCAGGCGTTAAATCTTCTTCTAAAATTACATGGGAAGAACAAGAAAAATTCTATGATATGCTACTAAACGACATCGATGAGAATTTAAACCAAGATTATTCTCAGGAGGAATTAGAGGCACTGGAAAGGATGCAACGCAGATTATACAACAATGAATAGACTGATTTTTCCCGATAGTGACCCTCTTGGTGACATAATAAATCCCAAAATAAAATCAGATGTCAAGCAATGGATTAATTTTATTAGAGAAAGTAAAATTACTTTCGCAGATACGAGATTTCGAGCAAGTAATTATCGTTACAACTAATCCAAATGACTTTCAGTTTCATACACGTTATGGTTTATATGTGTGGGACTGGGAACAGGCTCTCTCAGATTGCAAACATAACGAAATTAATTTCCGCTACAGTCCATAGTTAGATCTTTAAATATTTTTTTTATATAGATACCTGCGGTTAATTAAAAATTTAAGTGCAAATTATTGGAAAGTAATCGACTAAAATTTTGTAGAATAGAAGTTTAAGCTCGTAGTAGTCTGCTATACCATTACAACGTTATTCTGAATTCCGAACGTAAATTTATTTATGGAAACTCAACATCTCTCTCAAAAAACTAATATCGATCGCGCGTCGGAATTCAGACTAGAAAGAATGACATTGGGTTGGCAGGGATTAATCGAAGCTTATCGTCCCTATCTTCCCGTGAGCGAATCTACGCCTGTCGTAACCTTACTCGAAGGCAATACCCCGCTTATTCCCGCTCCCTACATTTCGCAACTAATCGGTCGCGGGGTCAAAGTCTACGTCAAATATGATGGTTTAAACCCTACAGGAAGCTTCAAAGATAGGGGAATGACTATGGCTATTTCTAAAGCCAAAGAAGCTGGCGCAAAAGCCGTTATTTGTGCCAGTACGGGCAATACATCCGCCGCTGCTGCCGCTTATGCACGACGTGCAGGGATGCGGGCATTTGTCATTATTCCCGATGGTTATGTAGCGATGGGAAAATTGGCGCAAGCGTTGGTATATGGGGCGGAAGTTATCGCCATTCATGGCAATTTCGACCAAGCGTTAAACATTGTCCGAGAATTATCAGAAACTTATCCGGTTACGCTAGTTAATTCAGTCAATCCCTACCGCTTAGAAGGACAGAAAACAGCCGCATTTGAGATAGTAGACGTGTTGGGAAATGCCCCCGACTGGCTGTGCATTCCGGTGGGTAATGCGGGTAATATCAGTGCATATTGGATGGGATTTTGTCAATATCGCCAACAAGAAAAATGCGATCGCCTGCCAAAAATGATGGGATTCCAAGCAGCAGGCGCAGCACCTTTGATTAGCGGACATCCGATCTCGCATCCAGAAACGATCGCGACGGCTATTCGTATCGGCAATCCGGCGAATTGGGAAAAAGCGTTAGGCGCAAAAGATGCGAGTCAAGGAGAATTTAATGCCGTTACCGATGAGGAAATTTTAGAAGCTTATCGTATCTTAGGCGCTCGTGAAGGCGTTTTCTGCGAACCTGCTTCTGCGGCTTCTGTGGCGGGTTTGTTGCAAGTACGCGATCGCGTTCCTTCTGGCGCAACGGTAGTTTGCGTCCTGACGGGCAATGGACTTAAAGACCCCGATTGTGCGATTAAACATAGCAATAATGCCCTCAAAGCTGGAGTTGCGCCCGATCTTCTTGAAGTTGCTAAAGTAATGGGATTTTAATTTTTTTAATCAATAAAGCGTTTATATCCTTGAGAAATCGCTGTGTATCTCTGGTTTATACTATTTATCAATTCAGTATGGTTGTGCTTCTGAGCAACTACCCAAAAATCAGCAATTAAATCGAAAATTCCATCGTTATGCCGACACCAACCGAGATCGTAGTTGCCTTCGAGAACAGCAACAATATCACACTGAATTTTCTGTTCATTAGAGCCACGGGCAATAGCATTAGTTTTGACTGTAATACCTAAGCTACACAGAGCTTTTATAAGGCATTCAGCATTGGTAATTTTGGTACGAAGTGTACTAAAGCTGCTAATTCCACGTTTTCTTTGTTTGATGTTTTCTAAATTATTTTTTATCTCTTGCATATTTTCTCGTCCATCTAACAATCTCAATAGCAAACTTTTGATATCTTTACGAACACGAGTATGCAAGTTATCAATATCTCGATCGGAGTTTACAATCTTCCAAAGAAATTTTAATATCTTGGTATCAATTTGACCAAGTAGAAATAACTCTATTGCTGCTGTTTTGTTACCTAAATTAGTAAATTTTTTTAGGATAGATAATGTTTCTTGCTCATCTTGCCAATTCCAAGCTAATTCCTCTAGGGCTACATTGTGACCTGAGCGAGCAAGTTTTTTAACAATAGATATTGTTTCTGGATCGTCTTTTCTGATTTCTGTTAACCCTTTTATTGCTGCTTCGTTACCAGAACGAGCAAGTCGCTTGAGAATAGATGGCATATCAGAATCATCTTTCCAATATTTAATTAACGTTTCTAATACGGTGTTTTTTGTATCCTCATTAACACTAGACTGAAGAATCTTTTTGAGAATAGGCAGATTGTCGGGATCGTAACCGCCAACTCTCGCTAATTCAGCCATTGCTATTTGATTACCTGACTGAGCAAGTGTTTTAAGAATCTTTAAAATGCTAGGACGATCGTTTACAAACTGCGCTAGCTGTACTATTGCTCTTGCATGACCAGACTCAGCAAGAGTTTTAAGATAAGATAAAGCTTCAGAACTTTCTTTTGCCCTTTTTGCCAGTTCTACGACTGCTACATCTGACACTAAGCGAGAAGTTGTAGATTGAGCCAAATCTTTAAAAAAGAGTAATGCTTCGGAATTATCTTGCCAAGTATCAGATATTGATACAACTCCTCGAATGCGTATCATTTCCTCTATATTTTTATTTTTAGTTATTTTTTGCAACTCTTGAAAAAGTCTAGCACTAGCTTCTGAAATTACAGAACGGTTTCTTACTTCTGAAAGAATTGTGGCTGCTAAAAAAAGATTGCTACAATTTTCATCTTCACTATTCCGCTCGATGAGATAGTCAATAATATTTCCGACAAATCTTAGTTCTTTAAACATTCCAGCAATTAACCGCAATACTTCTTGCCAAGCATCATCCTGATAATGTTTGCCAAAAACTTCGGTTTTTAACTGCTCAATTGACAAAGTTTGTGCCTCTTTAAACTGCCAAATAAACTCCCAAGCACAGAAATACTCTAAAAAGGTTCGATGAATAAACGCATAGTAATCTCCACCTAAAAAACACAAAATAAAGTTGCGAGTTCGCAGTTGATTAATCATCAACTTAGCAACAATTCTCGCTTCAGGGATTTCTTCAGTTTTTAGGTAATCAGTCAGAATTTTTTCTAGATTGTTGCCAACAATTAGATTAGCAGTCAATCCCTTCTCCGTCGCCTGCAAATTGTAAGCAACTTGACGCAGCATTGCCTGCTTATGCTTGTAGTTAATTATTTTTGCATCTAATCTGTGGTCTTCTGTTAAAGTGCGTTCTACATCCCACTGATGCAGCAGTACCCGCGATGCTTGGTCATAAAGTTCCGCACGATCTTCAGGAAGTTCCTGATGGCGGTTTAGAATCGCCATCATCGTTAGTAGCAATGGGTTTCCTGCCAATTCCCGAATCGTTGGGGATTTATTGATAGCAACTTGAAGGCGATCGCGTTTTCTAACTTTGTCAGCCTCATCATTGAAAGTCAATTCATGCCAGCGGTAAATAAAGTCATTAATTTGATATTGCTCTAAATCTTGCAGCATAAAGTGACGAAATCCAGCATCTTTTAATCGTTGTGCCTTATAGCCAATGACGCGAGATGTTACGATTACCCGCACTTGAGGATAGTCATTGGTAAAGCGATGGATATCTGTGATAACTTCCTCTCGTTTGGCTGGATCGAAGACTTCATCTAAACCATCAAACATAACAACTGCGTTACCAGCTTTGAGGCGTTCGTGCAATTGATGGCGATCGAGCCGACAGATGATGCCTCTGCCTTGGTGTAAAAACTCCAGAAAATCCTTACACTGACCAGATTTCTGATTGCGAATATACGTGCGTAACTCAATCAGCAGTG
Organism: Hydrococcus sp. Prado102; assembly: GCA_025454425.1. Taxonomy (GTDB): domain Bacteria; phylum Cyanobacteriota; class Cyanobacteriia; order Cyanobacteriales; family Microcystaceae; genus Hydrococcus. The sequence continues at coordinate 15,437 of JALOOL010000117.1, forward strand.
GAATTGGGAGTAAGGGTAAGTCTTTGATTGGTAACTCTGCCCATTCAAGCGCAATATACTGTAACAAAGTGGATTTACCCGAACCTGGATCGCCCAGAATAACAACATATCGGCTTTTTTGCTTATCATTCCAAATCTCAAATACCCAGCTAGGTTGCTGTTGATAATAATTTTGTTTGT
>JALOOL010000118.1 GCA_025454425.1 Hydrococcus sp. Prado102
CAACACGCTCCACGAACTCAACGTCCGCAAACGGAAGGCCATATGGAGGCTTATTCGGCTCGCGAAGTTTTTGAAGGGTTGAGAAGCAAACCAGAATATCAAGATTTTTTCTACAAAGAAGCCACCTTAAACCCAACAAATTTACGAGATAAAGCCGACGAATTTGAATCTAAAATCGTTGAAAATTTTCGCAAACAACCCAGCTTACAACAAATAACAGGTTTTCGCTCTCTTCCTGGCAGCGATATTTATTATATTGCTCGTCCTTTGGCAGTAACTAAAGAAAGTTGTTTGCGATGTCATAGCGCCCCCGCACTCGCACCCCGCAGTCAAATAGCTACTTATGGCGATAAAAATGGGTTTGGTTGGCAATTAAATGAAATTGTCGGGGCACAAATGATTTCGGTTCCTGCCAGTACAGTTTTTAATGCAGCGCGACAGTTACAGTTTTTGGTTATCGGCGTTCTCAGTCTCTTTTTGCTCTTAACAGTTTTTCTAATTAACCTATTTTTGAAAAAGACAGTCACCAATAATTTGAAAAAAATGTCTCAAGTGGCTCAGCGCGTGAGTACTGGCGATTTGTCGGGAGAATTTAAACATTCGGCACAAGATGAAATTGGCATTTTAGCTGCTTCTCTCAATCGCATGAAAGTTAGTTTGGAAATTGCTATGAATATGCTCAATTCTGAATCAGATTCCGAAAAAATCTAAAAAATGAAACTTAAGTATGTGTTGGGTTTCGTCCCTCTACCCAACCTACTAGCTAAGCAGCATTTATATATTCCACTTTCTTTTCCTACTCTACATCCTTCTGTGTGCCTCTGCGCGAGATAAAAAAAATGAAGTCTGCCACAAAGCAGACTTCACCTATTTTGCACCAGATTTTAATCTAAGTGCTGCTAATTAATAAGCATCTTGTAATTCGTAAAAGTCCGGCGAGACATAATCTTTGCGCAAAGGCCAACCCACCCAATCTTCGGGCATCAAAAGCCGTTTGAGATTGGGGTGTCCTTCGTAGATAATGCCATACATATCAAAGCTTTCGCGCTCTTGCCAGTCAGCCGCTTTCCAAATCCAATACACTGAAGGTACTTTAGGATTGTCTCGCGGCAAAAATACTTTGAGACGGACTTCTTGAGGGCGATCGCTATCATCGCTGACTTTGATGAGATGATAGAAGCTGACCAACTCTTTGCCAGGGCCGATATCGTAAGCGCCTTGACACTGGAGATAGTTAAAGCCGTAGGCATAAAGCGCAGTCGCGATAGGAATCAGAAATTCTGGCTCTACCTTAACTAATTCGACTCCCGAATGGTCTGCTTCTAGTGCCTGATTTTCAAAGCCATTTTCTGTCAGCCATCCAGATACTTCTCCTGCTTGGACGATAGCAGATGCTTCTGGCGCTGGCGAGCTAGTGGGTTGGTCAGACTGAGTTTCTTCAGCCACGATTGACTTCCTCCTGCTGTTTTTGCGATGTTGCCAAGGCGGGCGGAACTGGCATTCCCATTGCTTCGGCTAGCTCTAGTGGGGGTGCTTCGCGAGTTCCCGATTGCAGATACTTGCCCGTCAGAATGGGCGAGACGGCGTTCATATTATGAGTCGTACTGTAGTAGCGATGGGTTTGCTGCTGGACGGTTGCTCGTTCTTGAATCGACTCGTTAGAGACTTTCTTGCGCAGTTTGATAATTGCATCGAAAATCGCTTCTGGACGCGGCGGACAGCCAGGAATATAAACATCGACAGGAATTAGTTTATCAACGCCTCGAACTGCCGAGGGAGAGTCAACGCTGAACATACCGCCCGTGATGGTACAAGCACCCATTGCAATGACGTATTTTGGTTCTGGCATTTCCTCATAGAGACGAACCAGTGCAGGAGCCATTTTCATCGTAATCGTGCCTGCGGTAATAATTAAATCCGCTTGTCTGGGAGCCGCACGAGGAACTAGCCCAAAACGGTCAAAATCGAATCGAGAACCGATTAAGGCAGCAAATTCAATAAAACAACAAGCAGTACCATACATCAAAGGCCAGAGGCTAGATAGCCGCGCCCAGTTGTAAAGGTCGTCTACCGTGGTTAAAATTACGTTTTCTGAAAGGTCTTGCGTGACCCCAGACCGATTAATCGGATTGAGAATTTTTTCTTGTGTTTCGGAGATAGGACTCATAGTGGCATTGCTTTTTATTAAAAATGAGTACTGTTAGTAACCTCAATAACCAGTCAACTCACTGATAACTGATAACTGATAACTGATAACTGATTAAGACCATTCCAGAGCGCCTTTTCTCCAAGCATAGACAAGAGCGACAACGAGAATGGCGATAAAAATCAGCGCTTCAACAAAAGCAAGTAGTCCGAGACGGCTAAAAGCAACCGCCCAAGGGTATAAAAAGACGGTTTCTACGTCAAAAACGACAAAAACCAGAGCAAACATATAATAGCGAATATTGAACTGAATCCAAGCTCCCCCGATAGGTTCCATGCCCGATTCATAGGTGGTACGTCGCTCTGGGCCGCCACCGCTAGGACGTAAAAGTTTTGAAGCTGTTAGTGCTAGAACTGGGACTAAGCTGCAAACTAGTAGAAAACCAAGTAAATACTCATAACCACTAAGTACAAACACTGCGCTTTTAATACTCCCCTAAACAAATAACCCACTGTCAAAAAGACTTAAAGTTATTACTTTGGTACGATTACCTATTATAGAAGCTTTGTTAAGCATTCTTACGATCGCGAAGAAATCGCGCTTAATTATCAACTCGATAAGACAGCCTAATCTTTGGGCAATGCGCCTTGCAACTGAAAGCGCGAAGGATGGGGAAGCGGTTTAGAGGGTGGCTGCGCTGCAACTTTAGAAGATACAGACGATTTAGAGAAATTTTTCGGCATCAATTCCAAGTAAGACAACTGAGCGATCGCGTCTTTATCGCTAACTGTGGTATGGTATGGCTGCAAGCGTTGAGTCGGACGCAGAGATTCTAACTGTTCTAACTGCTCTAATTGCTGCGTTGCTCCTCCAAGTGCTTGAGCGATTTTAACTTGTTGCTCGATTTGTTGCGTTGAAGATACTAAAGCACTCAGTCCGTTGACTAAATCGCGCACGTTTTTGCGGAATGCAGGATCTCCTGTAAGGTCGTCTAAATCGGAAGTAATTTTTTGAGCATTTTCAAAGGTTGCTCTCGCCGAATCCAAAGTTTGTTGTATGGTCAGTGCATTAGTGGGGCTGTTGAGAGTACCAGACAACTGTCGCAAATTTTCCGATGTTTCGGCTGCGTTAGTCACCAACGTTTCTAAATTTTGTACGAGTTTTTGAGTATCGGATGCCGTTAATCCGTTGTTTACTTGAGCAACAGTAGTTTGCAAGCCTTCAGCCAATTCGCGCAATTCTTGAGAAGTGCGATCGAAATTCTTAATCGTATCGTTTAGATTAGTTCGATTGTTAGCAACCAATTGGTTGAGATTGCTAACTAATTCGCTAGTAGAAACGAGCGTTCTTTCTACATTGATGCTATTGCTATTAACTATATTATTAACGTTTCCTAGTAACTGAGTGCTTTGATTTGCCGTCTTAGTTAGTGCGTCGGTCGTATCGGAAACGCCTTGAATTTCTCGATTAAGTGTAAATGACAGACGATTTAAAGTATCGCTCAGTTTGCCAATTCGTTTAGCAGCTTCAGCAGCACTTTCGGCTGCACCAGTAATGCTATTAAAGAATTTGGGGTCGCTATAAATTTCGCTTAAACGAGCAAAATTTTGAAAAAGCTGAACGCCAGACTTTCCTTGCAGGCGATCTTGGTCGCAGACAATAATTTGAGAATTACAATCGGGACTGAGGGGGTTGAGTGCCTGCGTATCGGACACAAAACTCGTTGTAGGAGTGATATCGACAGAAGATTCGCCAATTAACCCATAGCTATTAATCTGAACTAATACATTGCTTGGCAAAATAACATTAGGCGAATCAATTTCTATAGTTGCAGCAACGCCTTGCTGTCCGGGTTGAAGATTTGTAACTTTGCCGACTGTTACGCCTCGAAAGCGAACCAATGCGCCGATTTGCAGACCGCTAACATCGGGAAATTCGACGATAAACTGATAGCCTGACTGACCGAAGCCTCCACCTCGAAGCCAGATCGCAAGTCCGCTAAATATGACTAATCCTAAAATCGCAAATAATCCTACAGTGCCTTCTCGAACAGTTCGCGATCGCAGCATCTTTGTTCCTCACTCTGTCTGAACTTTTTACGTTTTATCTTCACAAATCCTAACTTCCTGACGGGAGCGTCAAGACTACAATAACTCAATCGATGACTCGAATCGGGCCGTCAATACTAGCACTAAAAAATTGTCTGACTAAGGGATTGTCGGTAGTATCGATTTCATCGACGCTGCCTTCCCATCGAACTTTCCCTTCATAAAGAAAAACAATGCGATCGGCTGTACGACGAATCGTACTCTGCTGGTGCGTTACCATCACATAAGTATCGCACCCTCCCGGACTGGTTTGTAGGTAGCGCACCAAATCTTCAATGACGGTTGAAGCAATGGGGTCAAGACCTGCGGTTGGTTCGTCATGGAGGATAATTTCGGGATTGTCCTGGGGATTTTGAGGATTGGACATAATCGCTCTAGCAAAGCTAACCCGCTTGCGCATCCCGCCGGATAATTCGGACGGAAAGCGAGAGCCTATGCCATGCAATCCTACCATATCCAATTTTTCGGCTACCAATTCTTGAATTTTTTCGCAAGGAAGTTTGGAATGTTGATACAAGAAAAAGCCAACGTTTTCTTCTACCGAAAGAGAGTCAAACAAAGCTGCTTGCTGGAAGACCAAAGCAACGCGCAAGTTTTCATCTCCATCTTCGATTAAACCGCACCGTCTTTGCCCTTTGACGTAAATTTCTCCAGAATCGACGGGAAGCAAACCAGCAATGACTCGCAAAACTGTTGATTTTCCCGTTCCAGAAGGGCCGATAATCACCAGTGCTTCTCCGCGATAAATCGTCAAGTCGATGCGATCGAGAATTACTTTATCCCCAAAAGACTTGCAAACCCCTCTTAGTTCGATCAGTGGTTCTTGTGTCATCAGTCTGTTGTTTTTGATTCTTAGTCCAAGATAACGAACGACTAAATCAGTTAGTTATTTGTCCTTTGTCTTTTGTCAGTTGTCACTTGTCCTTTGTAATTCAATAACTGATGACCAATGACCAATGACCAATGACTAAAGATTATTTTTCTTCGCTTGTTTCCAAGCCAAACACTCGGTTAAATGCTTTTTCTACCTTATAACCAGAGTCAATCGATTCTAGGGGATCTTTGCGCAGTCGATGCCGCAAACTTAGAGTGATAACGCGACGAATATCGTCTGTAGTGACGCTGGTGCGACCTTCATAAGCCGTCAAAGCTTTAGCTGCTCGATTGGTGACGATATCTCCTCTCAATCCATCGACATCGAGTTCGGAACAGACTTCTGAAATTTTAACTCGCAGGTCGTAATCGATTTCTACTTGCGGGAGAAGTTGTTGTGCTTTGACAATTTTGTCTTGGAGTGCATTTTGTTCGGCTTGATATTTTAAGAGGAATTCTTGCGGATTGCTGTCGAATTCCGAACGTTGCTCGACGATTTGTACTCTGAGTGCGGGTTCTTTGACAGTATGAATTTCTGCGTGCATTCCGAAGCGATCGAGGAGTTGGGGACGTAGTTCTCCTTCTTCTGGGTTGCCAGAACCGACCAGCACAAAACGCGCTGGATGTCTAATAGAAATTCCTTCTCTTTCTACTGTATTCCAACCGCTTGCTGCTGAGTCGAGCAGAACATCGACTAAATGATCGTCAAGCAAATTGACTTCATCGACGTAGAGAATGCCGCGATTGGCTTTTGCCAACAATCCGGGTTCAAAAGCTTTTACTCCTTCTGAAAGGGCTTTTTCAATATCGATAGTGCCGCAAACTCGGTCTTCTGTAGCGCCGAGGGGCAAATCTACCATCGCTACTTTCTTTTTGGCAATTGAGAGGGGAACTTGTTTTTCTAGTTGTTCTCTAACGCGATCGCTCATCAAATCGGGATCGTAGGGATCGGAATTGAAAGGATCGTCGGCGACAACTTCAATTTCTGGCAATAAATCGGCTAAAGCGCGGATGGTGGTAGATTTCCCCGTACCGCGATCGCCCATAATCATCACTCCGCCGATTTTGGGGTCGATAACGTTGAGAATTAAAGAAAGTTTCATTTCTTCTTGACCCACGATCGCCGTGAAGGGAAAAACGACGCGACGGGTTTTGGTAGGCGATTGTAGAGTTGCAGTCATTTCGATTTTGGATTTTGGATGAGAGGATTTTGGATTATTGACCAAATCGCTTTCAGTCATATTCTGGGATTCGGCTTACGTGTTTCCCATTGTGCCATAATCAGTAGTTCAGGAGTTCAGAAGTTCAGGAGGAAAATAGTTCAGGAGTTTAGGAATTGTTTCTTGTCTCCCAGTCACTAGCCCCAATCCTCAATCCCCATGATTTTATAAATATTTTTTAATTAACTCGCTGCGATCGCGAAAGACCGATTCATCGTTAAATCTCGTTCCGTTGCGGCCTGCTTGTTGAATTAGCTGCGCTAAAAACGTTCTATCTTGCGACAATCGTTCGATCAGTTTGCCCAATTGTTGCCAATCGCCTAGATCGACAAATTGCCCGCCGCCATAGTCTTTGACTAAATCTTGGGCGAACTCGCTTTGGTAGCCAACAATCGGCGTACCGCAAACGAGGGATTCTAGCAAGCAACGGGGCGATTCTGGCGTGATATGGGTAAATAACATCAAATGAGACTCTCGGATGTATTGGAGTAATTGAACGCGATCGCTAATCAATCCACTCAAGTGAATGCAATTTTCTAATTTTAATTCGGCGATGAGTTGCTTCATCTGCTCGAATAACGTCCCATCTCCGAACCAAGTTGCTTGTAAGTTGACTCCTAAGTCTCTAGCTTTAGCGATCGCCTTTACCCAGTCTAAAGGTGCTTTCATCGGTTCCATGCGTCCGGCGTAACAAATTTTAAGCGTTGTTTCGTCCTTAACGCGATCGCTCTTTTGAATCAGTTCTTCTGTACCAATCCCCTCAGACGGTTTGAGATGGATATCGTGAATGAGATAGTTATTTTGGCAAAATGGGCTGTATGCTTTGTAGCAATCATTCCCGTGCCAGAGTCCGAGGGTACAATCTCGAATAATTCCTTGATGGTATTTTGCCATTATAGGAGCAATAAACCTTGCCTTAAGTCGCTGCTTCGGGGAAGCATTTTGAGTCGATCGCAACATAACTTCGTGTTCGACGCGATCGGTATGTATAGCATAAGATCTATTTTTTTTGCGGGCTTCGATCGCGGCAATTGCTGACCAATCTCCCCATAATCCCCCGATAGCAAATTGTAGGTAGCGACAGCGCGAAATTAAAGCTGCTAGAGAGGTTCGCGTGGAACGATAGGTTTTGAGAAATTTTGAAAGTGAGTATGCCCAAGGAAGGGGAACTAACTCAAAGCGATCGCGATCGCTTAAAGTTGCTGTATCGCGCCAAGTCATCATTTTCTCTCGTTCGGCGAGGTCTTCGGGAAGGACAGGTGCAGCGACGACGACCTTACTAAAATTATCCGCCCAACGTTCTAAGCCGTTACAAGCTTGCGATTCAAACAACACGCAATTTCCCTTCACTCGAAAAGGGACGGGAAGAACGAGCAAGAGTCCTTTTTGTTCCATCATTAAAAAAGTCGATTTGTTGGCGAGAGTTTGCGTCGCTTGTGCCTGCTTTGCCCGGTAGAAGGTTTGGGTTTGGGTTTGGATTTAGCGGCGCTTGTCAGCGATAGATGTTCTTTTGAGAGGAATAAACCCGATAGTCCACCGCCAATCATCGGATAAATCGGCACGTAATGACCGTTAATCGAACAATTGAGCATATATAAACTCAAAACCACGCTTAACGCAGCGGCGGGAGCAACCTTAGCATTAAACCAGGTTTTAACGGGATAGCTAAACCACCCAAAGCAGATTACAGGCAATAACATAGAAGCAGTCAGACTAATTAAACCTACCAGTCCGTTAATCCCAAAAGCGATAATCCACAAACTGTCGGTTACGGTAATATCGACGAGTTCGCCTTCCCAATTTTCCTCAATGATACGGCTGCGTCCCCAGCCACCCCAACCAAAGATGAGTTTTTCTCGTGCTTTTGCGCCGAGAAGCGTTTCATTTTTAAATCTAAACGCCAAAGAATCAGCGCGTTCTGGGTTAAAATAATTGGCTGCCCAAGTTACAATCTCGTCGCCTTTAAAAATTCCCGATGCTGCTAAAACTAAATATAAAATAATTCCTAAAATCAAAAGTAGTAGGGGAAGGCGAAGGCGCTTCCATTTTGCCCCAGCCAGCACGATCGCGCCGTAAGCTAGATATACATATGCCCCAGCCGACCTAATGATGATGGTGGTAATAACGAGGGCTACTACCGCCCAAAGAAAAGGAAAGTCCCAGATTGTCTCAAGAGTATTTGCTTTCCACAACCACAAGGCGATTAAAGCGGCGGTCATCATCCATAGCGCCACAACGAGTCCGTGTTCCATAAATACCATCGGTCGCCACCCGCCGTCGCGAACAGCTTGGATAATGCCTGATGAGTGGGCATAGTAGCCATAAACCATATGATGCAGGTGGGGACTCATCCGCGCTTCCCACAGACAAAATGGTATGTAGATTAGTCCACCTTTGACAATCGCGATCGCTAATTCTTTTAATCCAGCTAAATTACTTAAATACAAACGACCGATAAAATAGGGCCATCCCCACATCGCTGCTTGTTTAATCGATTCGTTCAGTCCGTCGTACCAACCTAAGCCATTGGTTAGCGAGGAAAATAGCGGACAGATACACCAGATTAACATGGGTAGGTCAACCCATCCCCCTCGGAAACGGTATAAACGCTGAAAGTCAAATAAACAAATTCCTAGCGTTATGCCGTAGCAAGTCGCTAGATCTCCCGTATAGTCGGGAATTAATGGTAAGCGCAATCCCGCCCCTTGAGGCAAAAAAAGGATTCCTCCAATAAAGCTGATAATAATTGCTGTTCGAGGTGGAAATTGGTTAAATAACAGCAAAATAATCGGCAACCAGGCAAATATTACTATTTGTGCTTGAGGACTCATCTAAACTTTTATCTTTATAAAGAGATTAACCGATCTAAAGGAGTGCCAAACCCCAGCCAATATCTGCCAGCTAATACTAAGGCTAGTCCAATTAATAGAAGTAAAGTTGCCTGCATATCTTGTCTCAAACAACTCAGTCTTTCGCGCCAAAGACCGTAGGCACTAATACTATAAAGTTCTATATCGTTAAGAGCCACCATAATAATTAATCCTGGCAAGCCAAAAAAATAATAAGCGATTGGCAATCCCAGACAGACGTGAATGCTTTTGACAAATTGACCGTAAGCTTGATAGTTAGGTTTGCCGACCGCGACGAGAACTTGTCGGCTCGTATCGAACAATAAATACGGCCAAATGCCCAGCGCTAAAATGGGTAGCATCCAAGCGGCTTGGGCGTATCTTTCGTCGTATAACTGTAAAACCAAGAGATCTCCAAAACTGGCAAATAAGATGGCGATCGCGCCAACGCTGGCCAGTAAAATTTTACGTTTTTTAAGAATTTTAGCGCGAAGTTCTTCGCGAGGCAGGTAAGCTAACTGCGCTACGATCGGCAAAATCATCCGACACGAAAATTGTTCGATCGCCTGTTGGGGAAGCAAGGCAAAGGTAATAGCAATGGTATAAATTCCCAAGATTTTAAAAGAAAGAAGTTTCCCAATGATGACGCGATCCGCTTGCGTTGCCAAAAAAGTCATCGCCGTCGAAACAAAAATCCACTTACCAAAAGAAAAAATTTCCCATACGGCTTTTTTATCCCAAGCAAGACGATTAGAATAGCCTGGAATTAAAAAATAACTCAGGAACATTTTTAAGATTGCCCCTACGAGATTGCCACCAATGAGCGCCCAGACTGTCGGACTCAACCATGCCCAAACAATCATAACCACAAGAGAAACAATCTGCGTTCCCACTTCTACAAGGATCTGCTTTCCAATAGAGATTTGACGGCTGAGTGTATGAAAGCTAGTCGAATTAAAACCAGCAAAGACCGCCGTTAAACCGAGGAGCGGCAGTATCCAATTTAGTCGGGAATCTTCGTAAAACGATGCTAGCGGAAACGCGATCGCCACACAGCACAACCACAAGCCAAAACCGCGTATAATCTGCATCGTCCAAGCCGTATTGAGAAAATCTGGCTCGTCTCCGCGTTGATTTTGAATGATACTCGTTCCGATCCCAATATCTGAAAATAAATTAAGACCGATGAGAAATGTAGTCGCTAGCGCCAGCAAACCGAACAATTCCGGTTCGAGCAAGCGCGTGAGAATCAGATTTCCGCCCAATCGCAATGCCTGAGCGAGTCCGTAACCCGCAAACGTCCAAATAGCCCCGCGAATAGCCAGTTTTTTTAGCGATGACATAGCTTAACTGGTGATTGGTGATTGGTGACTGGGCAATGGGGAGCGTCCTTCGGAGGACAAGAGGGACAAGGAAACAAGAAGACAAGGGATAATTAATCCTTTCATCCAAAATCCTTTCATTGAGTAACTGTTCATCAAAAACTCGCTAACAAAGTATTTAGCGTCTAGCGCTCAAAAATTAGAGGAAATAGAGGCAAGCAAGCCAGACCCGTAGCTACTTGATTTCCCGTGTCTTCATCGGTACTTTGAATTAAGGTAGCGTTAGGAAGTTTTTCAGTCAACCAAGTTGTTAAGCTATTCCAAACGGCTAAGGTCGTACCGCCGCTGCAAATGACTTGTCCGATCGCACTTTGAGATTTACCTTTTTGTGCCAATAACAAATCGATCCCCAGTTCGATTTTCTCTAAATAAGGCGCGACGATTGTTTGAATAAAATCTTGACGCTTGACTCCCCAAGCGCGATTGCCCAGTCGGGTGTTAAATTCTTCTTGTTCTTGCAAAATTAATTTAGTTAAGTTGGCGGCTTCTAAAAAAGAATGTCCGATGGGATGGCTGCGCAGGCGCAATCTTAGATTTTCTCGCTTGTAAAAATCGGGTTCTCCTGGTTGTGGGGGTTCCTCATCGAGTCGGGGAATCGAGGGATTGAGTTGAGAAAGCCATTGGGGATAGAGTAACTGTACTAAGATATCTTGGTCGATCGCCCTTCCGCCATAGGCAATGCTCTCTAGGGTGATATCGCTTTTGGCAAGGGTTCGGTCGTCGTCGGGAATGTCTACTAATGCCAATTCTGTCGTCATGGCTCCCGCGTGAATGACTAAAGTCGTTGCGGGAACGAGTGGATGTAAGGCAAGATTGGCAATCAAAACCGCGATCGCTTCTTCTACAAAGAAAACCCGTTCGGCTTCTGTAACTAATTGAGTTTTGAGTACTGTCTGACGCAGGCGATCGCGATAGGGTTCGCCCCATCCTGTCGGACAGCTTAAAATAACGCCATCCAACTGACTCAAAACTTGTTTGAACGAATCTTCAGATAAACCCAGCGCGACGGGAAGTTCGCTACCAGAAGCACTAATGGGAATTAACGTTGCAAACAAAGCCTCTACTGCTTGTTGGAAGGAATTTTCGCCAGCAGCAGTTAAATGGAGATTTTCTTTCAAATTTTCGACAAAAATTCCCGTTTGTTCTTTGGCTTTTACTTTAGCCGCCGCACCTAAAACAAAAGAGAATTTTTGCGTCTCGCTGTCCGATTCAAAATAGACATGGGAGGGAAGTCGGAAGTGAGAAGCATCGTCGCCAATCCAAGCTAGCGGATAGATTTGTTGCGATCGCCCGTGAAAGAGAACGGCTGCTAATCCCTCAGTCCCAAAATCGATGCCAAGATACCAACCGTCATAGAATTTGGTTTCATTGGCGAGAAATTGAGGGGCAACTAAATCGGTTAGAACTGTAATTGTCTCGATTTCTTCAATTTCTTCTAGAACTTCTTCAGGTGGCGATGGAGTAACAATCGTTTCTTGGTTAAAATCGCTCATCAAAGCCGTTAATTCTGCCTCTGGCGACTGATTTGACGGCGATAATTGCGTTTTTTCGAGTTGATGGGTCAAACGCTGAAAATACGCCAAAAACTTCGCTTCGCCTTGCTGTCCCAAACCGTGCATTCTTTCTAGTCCTTGGGAGAGCGAATCGTAATAGCCTTGTAAATCTTGCTCTAGGGTCGAAAAAACCATCCGCAAGCTGGAATCGAGAGAAAGCAACAGGCGTTCCGATTGCTGTTGAACTCGCTCGAATTGTTCTAGTCCGGGTTGAGGATTGAGAGATGACCGTTCTAAATTTCCTAGCGCTTGGGACAATTTTTGTTGTAGGGTTTCGCTGCAATTGTCGATAAGTGCTGCAATGCTATGGGCGATCGCTTCTTGGTGTTGCTCTTTTTGCTGTCGTATCTCTCCAATTAACGACTGTCTTTGTTGGCGCAGTTGTTCGACTTCTAGTTGCAGAAGTTCAAACCAATCGCCCAAGCGACTATCGATGCGGGAAAGCACTATTTGGGCAATTTCTTGAGCGGTTGATTGTTGGGCTATTGTATTGGAGTCAGCGCGACTTGGTAGGGCAACTAAAACCCCGCGCACTCTTTCTATAATCGCTGCGATCGCCGCGCGATCGTCGCTCGACCAAGGATCGGGAAGCGTGTTAAGTCGGACGAGGATTTGGTCGAGTTCGGTAACGATTGAGGAGATGTCATCCTGAACGGTCATTTCGATTTTGGATTTTGGATTTTAGATTTTGGATTTTCTAGACGGATAAATTCGATAATTTGTGACTAAATTTCTTGCGGTCACGATAAAACCTTTAAATTTGATGAGAAAGCGTTAAGAACAAATAAGAAATAACCGTATATTCTTTGTTAGGCTTAAGCATAGCAGATAGATTATAAAATCTGTTTACAAGTTCATGGAAGCTAGACAAGATCGCCAAAAATTAAATCCAGATACGAAAAAGTTAATAGAAACCATTCCTTTTTTTAGCGGTTTATCGGATGAGAGTCTTAAAAAAGTAACTCATCATGCCGTGACTCGTTCTCATCCCGCCAATCGAGCTATTCTGCTAGAAAATGACTGGGGTGGCTCGGTTTATTTTATTTTGGATGGATGGATTAAGATTCGCACTCACAATATGGAGGGTAAAGAAGTGACTCTCAATATTGTAGGCAAAGGCGAAGTGGTTGGAGAAATGGCAGCCCTAGAAGAAGTGCCGCGTTCTACCGACGCGATCGCGCTAACTCCGACGACAATTAGCAGCATTCCCGCTCAAGATTTCGTTTATTTGTTGCATAGCGAACCAATGGCAGGCGTGCGCTTAGCACAACTAATGGCAAAACGCCTGCGTCAGATCAATCGACGCTTGCGCCTGCGAGAGTCGGATAGTTTATCGCGAGTTGCCGATACGCTGATTTTTTTAGCAGAAGGACAAGGAAAATCAGGAGAAAAAGGTACGGAGATTCCCAATTTGCCCCATCGAGAATTGAGTAGTATTAGCGGATTAGCCAGAGAGACAGTGACGCGAGCGCTCGCTAAGCTAGAAAAAAAAGAATTAATTCAACGCCATGACGATATTATCTACATTCAAGATCTCAACGCCCTAGAGCAAATCATCACCTAACTTTTAACTTTCTAACTCAATGAATTCTTCTCCAAAAGGCGATCGCGATCGTACTAACGCTTCTCACTCCGAAAATTATGACTTGTCTGACTCTTCAAATTGGGTTGACGATGACGATAAAATCATCTCTGCCACCACTCCAAACAAACCCACTAAAAAATCTCCGCTTCAAAATAGCCAAACTCTGGCTATGGTAGAAACAGCTTTTTTTGCTAGTACCGCTAGCCTGATTTGGCTGATCAATTATTACTTTCCTTTAGGCCCGATTCTCAAGATTTTTTTCCCAATTCCGATCGCGCTTGCTTATCTGCGTTGGGGAAATCGCGCTGCTTGGATGAGTGCGGTTGTAGCGGGTTTGTTACTCTGTGTCCTGATGGGACCGCCGCGCAGTCTTGTTTTTTTGGTTCCGTTTGGATTAATGGGAGTTCAGTTAGGCGCGTGTTGGCAAAGAGGTGCTAATTGGGCATTTTCTATTCTTACGGGATCGTTAATCGGGACTTCGGGTTTCTTTTTCCGTTTTTGGTTGTTTTCGATGCTTTTAGGCGAAGATCTCTGGCGTTATGTCATCAACCAAGTCACAGAAATTGTTGAATGGATATTTATTAGGGTTGGAATACTCGATCGCCCCAGCGTTTTAACGATTCAACTCCTCGCTGTTTTGTTGCTTTTTCTTAACGATCTAATCTATCTATTTGCCGTTCATTTAGCTGCGTTGTTGGTATTGGATCGATTGGGAAATCCTATCCCCCGACCTCCAGAATGGGTACAAGTCATGTTGGATTACGATTGACCAAAATAATTCGTAATTCGTCGATGCTCAAAAGAGCAACGCTGGCGTCCGCGTCGATATCCTATGCCAAAATACAGGCTACGCCTACGTAATTAATGGATACAAGCCCCCACCGATTATAATTACGAATTGCCATTACGGTACTAACTTATTGCGGCTTGAGTTTAGAGTAAACGAAACGCTCGAAATTAGCTTGGTTGAGATTATCCCAGGTGTAGACGCGATCGCGAAACGTTTTCCATTCCTCAAAAACGCGCTTGAAATCAGCATCCTTAGCCGCAAATTCATCATATAGCCCAAACGCGGCTGTTTGGGCAGCATCTAAAATTTCGTCGCTATATTTTTGTAGTTTGACCCCGCCTTGCACCAATCGCCCAAGTGCGTCGTTATTGAGCGCGTCGTAGCGAGCTAACATAGTTTGATTGACTTCATAAGCAGCCGCCTTGAGAATTTCCTGATATTCAACTGGCAACTTCTTCCACTCATTGAGGTTAATTTCTAATTCCCATGCCGGGCCGGGTTCCCACCAACCAGGGTAATAATAGAATTGGGCAACTTTATTCAATCCTAACTTTTCGTCATCGTAAGGCCCGATCCACTCGGCTGCATCTATTGCACCTGTTTGCAACGCCTGGAATATCTCCCCGCCAGGAAGGTTTTGCACCGTCACGCCGAGTTTGCCCATCACCTGACCGCCCAGTCCTGGGATGCGCATTTTTAAGCCTTGTAAGTCTTGTACGGTAGAAATTTCCTTGCGAAACCAACCGCCCATTTGCGTGCCGCTATTGCCTGCGGGAAACTGAATTACGCCGAATTTTTGGGCATAGAGTTCCTGTAATAGCTTCAATCCACCTCCTTCGTACAGCCAGGCGTTTTGTTGCTGGGCAGTTAAACCAAAGGGAACCGAACATCCAAAAGCCGTAAACGGACTTCTACCAATGTAGTAGTAAGAAGCAGTATGACCGCATTGTACGGCTCCTTGCGAGACGACATTGAGAACTTCTAAAGGAGGGGCTAACTCGCCTGCCGCACGAGGTGTTATCTTAAATTTACCGCCTGTCATTGCAGCTACGCGATCGCAAATATCTTTGGCTCCCCCAT
>JALOOL010000119.1 GCA_025454425.1 Hydrococcus sp. Prado102
ATCATGCGACAGCGATTGTGCATCCATCCAGTTTCATTCATTTGTCTCATTGCCGCATCGACGATAGGATAACCCGTTTTTCCTTCGCACCATGCTTGAAAATATTCTTCGTTATTTTCCCAAGGAAACTTTTTAAATATATCTCGATAGGAACCTTCTGCTAATTCAGGGAAAAAATACATACAGTGTTGATAAAATTCTCGCCAAGCTAACTCTTGTTGCCAAGCTTTAATGCCGCCACGCGCTTCATCGCTACGGCAATTTTCGTATGCTTGTGTCGTTGCTTGCCAAACAGTGCGAACGCCAATTGCACCAAATTTGAGTGCGGCGCTGAGGCGGGATGTGCCATCAATCCCAGGAAAGTTTCTTTGCTCTTGATATTCATTAATTGCCACATCGCAAAATTCATCTAATCTTTCGCGTGCAGCTGTTTCTCCTGGCGTTAAAAGTAAGGGATTGTCCCAAATAAATCCTAGATCTTTTGCGGTTGGTAAATCGATCGCGCCTGCTTTTTTCGCATTAGCAATTTCTTCTTCATTTAATCCCTTGACATTTTCCAGTTTTTGTGTAGGATTTTCTTTGGATTGTTGAATCCAATTTCTCCAAAAAGGTGTATAAACGGTATAAACTTTATTCGATTGCGTGACGATTTTTCCTGGTGCGTGTAATAGCTGATCCCAGAAACTTTCGACGGCAATACCTTTTTCTTTGAGGGCTTCTGTTACTTTTTTATCTCGCTCTTTTGCGTAAGGTTCTACATCTAAATTTCTGAAAACTGCTTGTGCTTTGAGCGCCTCGGCAAGAGTAGGAATCGCTTGTTCGGGGTTGCCTTGGACGATTAATAATTGACTGCCTGCTTTTGAATATTGTTGCTGTAATTCTTGCAAGCAACCTATCATATAAGTGACTCTTGCAGGTGCGATCGCGTCACCTTCTAAGATTATGCGATCGAGACAAAATACACCAACTACTCTATTACTTTTTTGACGAGCAGCAGCTAGTCCTATATTGTCTGAAATTCGTAAATCGCGACGATGCCAGAAAAGGATTAGATCGGACATAAATTTAGAATTAATAAATTAGTTGAATTAGCTTCAGTTCGATTCTATATTATGAGCGAGCCATGTGTGTGATGTAGAGGCGCATGGCGTACGCCCAAGTTAATATTTTTGTAGGATGAGCAATGTTTAAGACAACCTATGAAAAAGAGTTTAAACCTGTTAGCATTGCCTACTATTTTAAGCTTAATTAACATTACTTAGCTTGAAAATGGATTTTCATCTATCTTGGTGGACATATTTTATAATAGTTATTTAGTGCAACTACAAGGATTGTAGCGTGTTTTTGCATTCTTTAGATCGAGGCTATTTACTTCTCAATTAATCCGCCAAGAAATTAATTCCTTGGCTAATAGATGAAGTCGGTTTAAACCGACTGTATTACTAGATGCAATCTAAAACATTAATTTCTAATTGCCCATTACTTTTTTAAGTATTATCGCTTATAAGAATTGCCTTATTCAAATTAGCAGCTTTTTCATAATAAGCTATGAAACTATTATTAAAATAATTAATTCATTCATATCTGTCAAATTAATAAGTATTCTTCCCTTTTGCGATCGCGAAACTCTTTTAATTTAGTATTTCTATACTATACTATCGCCAATAAGTTGACGAAAAAATCAACTAGCAGTACACTGTTACTAAAGGAAGTCGCCGAGATAATTCGAGCTTTTCGACCAAATAGGCATTAAGGAAGAGAAAGATATGAATACAGCAGTAGTGCCGAAGGTACTGGAGTCGTGTACCCTAATTTACGTAGAAATCGACGAGAATTCTAACAAAGTTTGGAAAGGAAGCGTCCTTGAAGATGGTTCTTTCCTCGCTCAATGGGGTAGAGTAGGAAGTCAGCTACAAAGTACCAGCGATGAATTTGGTTCGGTCATTTTGGCTAAATATCAATTAGCAAGAATGAAGCGTCAAAAGCTGAGAAAGGGTTATACCGAAGCACAAATTGTCGAAGCCGATCGCCCGATAAATGTTACCGTGGGAGCAGAAGAGTTAGACGCGATCGCAGCAAGACAAATTCATCATGGCGAAGACGAACGCGCCAGACAACTGATTCGTTACTTAGTCGAAGCTAACATACATCAAATCGTCTCTCAAACCAAGATAACCTATCACGTCGAGACGGGAACCTGGAGAACGCCGCTAGGATTAGTAACTCCTAATGCAATAACCTTAGCAAGACAATATCTACTACAAATCGCCGAAGGAAACAACAAAAACTCGCTAACCTTTGGGAGATTAGTCAGTCAATACCTCAGACTCATCCCTCAAAACTTAGGTAAAAAGTTAGACGATTCAGTATTTCGTTCCCCCAATGAACTGCAACGCCAACAAGAAATCTTAGATGCCTTAGATGCAGCCTTGCAATTAACGCCAAAAACCATCGAAGAAGGCGAAAACGTCTTTGAATGTAAAATTAGAAGAGTTCCTGGCAGTATTGAATGGGGACGGGAGAAATTTCGAGAAATTCGCAAGCTGTATGAAACAACTATTAATGCTAATCACTTAGCAGCAAATTATAAACTCAAACGAGTGTATGAAGTCGATATTCCTTCGATGCGACGTGCTTTTGAAGCGAAAGCTGCTGAAATTGGCAATGTTAAACTGCATTGGCATGGAACTAAAGCCAGCAATTTGTTAAGTATTTTTCAAAAAGGGTTAATTATTCCTCCTGCTGATGCCATTCAATGTACGGGACGGATGTTTGGCAATGGAATTTATGGTTCCGAACAATCGACAAAAGCGCTTAATTACGCGACGAACTATTGGAATGCGTCAGGAGATGGCAATCAGCGCGTTTTTATGCTGCTGTGCGAATTTGCGATGGGACGAGAATATCATCCTAAAAATTGGAGTCGCAGTTTTCCTAGACCGGGTTATGACAGTACTAACGTTCAGCCTGGGGTAGGGGGAGTCATCAATCAAGAAAGCATTGTCTACAGCATCGACCAAGTAAATATTAAATATTTGTGCGAGTTTGAATAATGATTGGGGAAAAGTCAAAAGTCGAAAGTCGAAAGTCAAAAGTCGAAAGTCGAAAGTCGTAGAGACGCTTTCTTATCGCGTCTGTACAGTCGAAAGTCATGAAAGGAAACTGGTAAGGAGTCAAAATAATTACGAATTACCAATTACGAATTATAGCACTTCTCATACTAGCGAGGTACAGTGAGGTACGCGACACGCCTCACTGTACCTCACGCTTTGTACTTCACTTGAGTGAGAAACGCTATATTTAGTCACTGGTTACTGAAAAAGTATTCTCTACTTCCCTACTTCCCTACTTCCCTACTTTTCTGTAGCAAGAATGCCTAATCTCGGATCGCAATAACCTGATTTTTCTACCAATCGAATAAATCCTAGAAGCTAAAATAGTATCGCAACGCTTATGGTCAAAACATTATATTAAGATTTTTTGAATGACGGGAACTTTATTAAACAATCGCTACCAGATTTTACAAGTTTTAGGAAAAGGCGGCTTTGGCGAAACCTTTTTGGCGATCGATACCCATATGCCTTCAGCTAGAAAATGCGTTATCAAACAACTTAAACCTGCCATTCAAACTCCTCAGATTCCTCAATGGTTGCAAGAAAGATTTAGCCGAGAAGCCGCTATTTTAGAAAAATTAGGCGAAAATAATCCTCAAATTCCGCGATTGTATGCTTATTTCTCTGAAGGGAGCGATTTCTATTTGGTACAGGAATGGATAGAAGGCGCGACTCTATCCCAAAAACACCAACAGCAAGGCAATTTTTCAGAATCGGAAGTTAAAAAAATTCTGCTCGATCTTTTACCCGTTTTAGACTACATTCACACTCGCCGCATTATTCACCGAGATATCAAACCCGACAATATTATTTTGCGAAGTAGCGATTGCCCTCTGGGCAGCGGCAAAGCCGATCGCAAATCCGTTTTAATTGACTTCGGCGTGATGAAAGAAGCTGTTGCAACGACAATGCTTACTTCCAACGGAATGACTAATCATTCTATTGTTTTGGGAACTCCTGGCTATATGTCCTCAGAACAAGCGGCGGGTCGTCCCGTCTATTCAAGCGATCTCTACAGCTTAGGATTAACGGCTATCTTTTTACTGACGGGGAAGACTCCTCAATATATAGCAAGCGATGTCGATACAGGAGAACTTCTTTGGAGACAAGAATTACCCAATTTACATTCTAATTTAGCATCCGTTCTCGATAAAGCACTTCGTTTTCATCCGCGCGATCGCTTTTCTAGCGCTAAAGAAATGTTAGCTGCCTTGCAAGGTGAAAGGCAAGACTCAACAATGGCAACGGTTGTCGTAGCACCAAAAGCAAACTCGACTTCTTTAAAAGGTCAAGCAACAATCGAACCCTCTCGCCATCCAAAAGCATCCCCATCAACGTATACGCCTTCCTCGCCAGACGAACCCGAAAATACTATCATGCCGTGGATTTTTGGACTATTACTGTTTGCTGGGGTGACAGCAGGGGCTTTTGCGATCGGTTATTATGCGTTTTCTATGCGATCGCAAAGAGAACCTACGCCAATTAATACCTTTAACCCAGATCCTCAAACATTCCCGCCAATTCCTTCTCCACAACCAGCAGTAACGCCGACTCCCACACCAGAAGCAACGATTAGTCCTGCACCCGAAGAAACTCCCACACCAGAAGCAACAATTAGTCCTTCTCCCGAAGATACTCCTACTCCAGAAGCAACGATTAGTCCTGCACCCGAAGATACTCCTACTCCAGAGGCAACGATTAGTCCTGCACCCGAAGATACTCCTACTCCAGAAGCAACGATTAGTCCTTCTCCCGAAGATACTCCTACTCCAGAAGCAACTATCGAACCCAAGCCGCCTGAGTCAGAAATAACGCCCGAACCAAACTCAACTCCAGAAAATCAAAGTAATACTCCTGAAGTTCCAGTTTTTCAGACAGAAACGCCATAAAGTCGGATCGGGGAAACTTGAGGAAAGCCGACATTTATAAATAAATATAGTGCGAGTAAGATGCTTGCGCTCTTCCGGGCGATCGAACTTCCGCGATCGCAACTTAAAAAACAAGTAAGTTAAGTGGGCAAAAATTAAGTGAAAATCTCCGTAGGGTGGGCAATACAGTGACCAGTGACCAGTTATCAGTAAAAAGCGATCGGGGAAAGGGTAAAGGGAAAAGGGAGACAAGTAAGAACTTTAAACTTTGAACTTTTAATTTTGAACTTTGAACTCTTGTCGCTGGTCACTGGTCACTCTTTACTGATAACTGTTAATTGCCCACCATGCTACTTTTAATTACGATCGCCTACTTAACTAACCAGACTTGGTATAATAGCGAATCAATTTGATGACTAAGTGAGGAGTGACGTGAAAATAGCTATTGTTGGTTTTGGGTTTATTGCCCAAAAGGGTCATTTGCCGACCTATCAGTCTCGCGACGATCTCGATCTACGTGCGGTCGTCGATCCAGTACCAGCGCGTCGAGAAGAAGCACTCAAACTTCATCCTGGCATTCGCGTCTATGAAACCCTCAGCGATTTGCTGCAAGACTGTCCCCAGGAGGAAATCGATCTCGTCGATATTTGCGCGCCGAATGTCTTTCATATCCCTGCAACCCGACAAGCAATAGAAGCAGGTAAACACGTTTTATGCGAGAAACCATTAGCGTTAAACCTCGCTGAATTTGAAGATATCAAGCAACTGGCATTAGAAAAGCGTCGCTTGCTTTATCCTTGTCACAACTATAAATTTGCGCCTTCTGTCGTACACGCAGCTAAATTAGTTCGATCTGGCGCAATAGGACAACCTTTATATGCTTCGTTTCAAGTTTATCGAGTTTCTCATGCGAGGGGCGTTCCTCAATGGCAAC
Source organism: Hydrococcus sp. Prado102 (assembly GCA_025454425.1). Taxonomy (GTDB): domain Bacteria; phylum Cyanobacteriota; class Cyanobacteriia; order Cyanobacteriales; family Microcystaceae; genus Hydrococcus. Next base: position 5,916 of record JALOOL010000119.1, read on the forward strand.
CGCATTGGCGCAGAGATAAAGCGATCGCAGGCGGTGGAATCGCGATCGATCACGGCGTTCATGCTATTTCTATCGCTCATTCTTTATTAGGAGGATCGCCAAAACAAGTTTCAGCACACATTCGCAATTTAGGCAACGATAAAAATACTAATTTAACAGAAAATACAGCGTTGATTTGTTTGGATTGGGATTCGATATTAGTTCAAATCAATCTAACTTGGGTTGGTTCTGTCCGCAAATCTTCTTTTAGAGTACAAGGAACTGAAGGTGAAATTTGTATCGATAATGATGATGTAATTTTAATCGACAAAAATCAAAATATTACGCCTTGTATCGTTCCTACCGACTTCGACGATCCTTCTCATTCGAGTTGGTTTAGTGCGGTTATTAACGACATCCAACATCACATTGCTACTGAAAATTACGAACCTGCATCGCTCATCGAAGCGGGAAGAGTTGCAGAAATAATGGAAAAAGCTCATCAATCGAGTACTCAAGCTGGCGGATGGCTTTCTCTCAGTCAGTTATCAGTTATCAGTGTTTAGGAGTTCAGTAGTTTAATAATCAATAATTCTTTCTTACTCTGTTACTCTATTCCAAAAACTAATACCAATTTAAAAAAAGATTGCGACCGATAGAAACTTTGTTTCTAGCCAGCATAATATTTTCCAATCCAAAATCCAAAATCGTATAGTATGTCTCAAATTTTTGAAACCGACCAACAATATTTAATGCCAGGAATTCAGCAAATTGCTTCTCGTTCTCAACTAGTTATCGAACGAGGCGAAGGTGCGGTTCTTTGGGATGAAGAAGGTAAATCGTATATCGATCTATTTGCTGGGGTTGGTGTTTGCAGTATCGGTCACTCTCATCCTCGATTTGTAGCTACTATTACCGAACAGCTAAATAAAGTAATTGTTGGTAGTTTTTCGACAAAAGTTCGGGCTGAATATGGAGAATTATTGGCTAGCGTCACTCCAGAAAATATGGATCGCTATCAATTATTTTCTTGTGGAAGCGAAGCGGTAGAAGCTGCCTTAAGACTAGCTCGTTCTTACACGAAAAAATCTAATTTTTTAAGTTTTTGGGGCGGATTTCACGGCAAAACTTTGGGCGCTTTAGGGTTGTGTGGCGTTGATTTTAAAAACGATTATCAACCGCTGCCGCCTGGATATACTAAGGTTCCTTATGCAGAATGCTATCATTGTCCGTTTAATCTAAAGTATCCCGAATGTAAGTTAGCTTGTGTCGATTTTGCTCGGAAAACTATCGAACAAGAATTAAAAGGAAATTTAGCCGCGATCGTTGTCGAACCAATGCAAGGAACGAATGGAAATGTGATTCCTCCGGCAACATTTTTACCTGCACTGCGACAATTAGCTAGCGATTTTGATGCGTTATTAATTGTCGATGAAATTATTACGGGATTTGGCAGAACCGGACAAATGTTTGCTTCGGATTCTCCCGATATTAATCCCGATGTTATTGTTGTGGGTAAAGGTATGGCAAATGGATTGCCAATTAGCGGATTAATTTCTAACGATGAATTTTCATCCGCTGAACCTTTTGCAAAACCGAGTGGAAGTTCTTCAAGTTTTGGTGGAAATCCGATTGTTTCTGCTGCTGCTTTAGCGACATTACAAGTTATTTTAGATGAAAACTTAGTTGAAAATTCTCAAAAAGTTGGGAGTTGGTTTTTACAAGAGTTACAAAAATTTCAAGAATGTTATCCTTTTGTTGGAAAGGTACAAGGCAAAGGATTAACGATCGGAATTGAATTAAATAGAGATAAAGATCCCAATCGTCCTCTAGAAAAAGAAATAACCAACGAAATATTCGATCGCACGATACGAGCAGGCATTATTATGATGTGTTATGGAGCCAAAATTCGTATCAATCCACCGCTATGTATTTCTCAAGAATTAGGAGAAAAAGCTTTAGTAGCAATGCAAGCTGTTTTTGATTCGATTGCTAACGATTATTTTTAAAGCTATGGTGCGATCGCTACGCCATTACAACCCTAAGTGTTGAAGAACGAATTCGTCTTGTACAAGTAATTTGGGACAGTATTGCAGCCAAGCAATTGTACGCAAATCTTACCCAAGCGCAACAACAAGAACTCGATCGCCGAATTGTTGATTATGAAGCTAATCCCCATGATTTTCGACTTTTAAGACTCCTGAACTCGTAATATTCATAATTCAGAATTCCCTTGGTCACTGGTCACTGATAACTGATAACTTTTTTAAGTCCATTGGCGGAAGAAAGTATTATCCTCCCAAACGCTAGCAGTAAGCTGTTCTATTTTCGTCATGTCTGCTTGGGCGAGTGGTTGAAAGGCTTGAGCGACGCGGATATTTCCTTGTAACTGTTCTACGCTTTCAGCGGCAATAATACAATTATGAACGCCAGCCAGCGAGAGAACGTAACCCATCGCTTGTTCCATTCCTTCTAAAACGCCTGGTTTGAATAAGCGACCGTAGGCGGGAACTTTCATCGCAACGATGCCAACATTGTGCTTTTGAGCGACAGGCAGTACGACAGGCGCAAAAGGACGGGGATGATGAACGTCAGCCGCATTGAGCGAGACGAGTGCCATATCAAAGGGATAGCGTTCTAATCCAGATGCAATTACATCCGGTTCGTGGTGTCCGGTAATGCCCGTAAATTGGATAATTTTTTGCGCTTTCGCTTCTTCTAGCGCTTTAGCTGCGCCGCCATCGCCAAAGATAGTATCGAGTTCTTCGTCAAAAGAAACGTGATGCAATTGCCAAAGTTCTAAACGGTCGGTGTTTAAGCGTTTGAGCGATCGCTCCAAATCTTTCCAAGCCCCATCGCGATCGCGCGCTGCGGTTTTACTAGCTAGAAATATTTTATCGCGATGAGAAGGCAACACCTTTCCCAAGTAGCTTTCGCTAGGGCCGTAGTCGGCAGCAGTATCAAAATAGCGAATGCCTAGAGAAAGGGCAGCTTCGACGAGTGCGATCGCATCTTTCTCTTTTTGTGGCAAAGATAGAGGCGTTTGACCCGCTCCTCCGAGTCCTAGAATGGGTAAGGAAACGCCCGTTTTTCCTAAAATCCTCTCAGGCATTGCTTGCGTGGGAACTGAGGCAGATACTTGTTTGGATTGCCTTTCTATGACAGAACCGCAAGCAATCGTTCCTGCCATTGCAGCGCTACCGAGGAGAAAATTCCGTCGAGTGGTATTTTGTTTCATAAAAGCGATTGGAGCCAATAAAATTTAAATTGACACAGCACTAGTAAAAAACTCGATAAAAAAGTTATTTACGAGATTAATATTAACTATTGCCTATTCATAGCGATCGCAACAACTAGACGACTCCAACCTGTGTGGCATTGCTGGTTAGATAACCGTCTTCCATACGAACGATGCGATCGGCAACATCTAAAATACGATTGTCGTGAGTCACCAATAGGATAGTACAACCTTGTTCTTTTGCTAGTTGCTGCATTAAATTAACTACATCTCGACCCGATTTACTATCTAATGCAGCGGTTGGTTCGTCAGCTAATACAATTTTAGGATGGCTGACTAAGGCACGCGCGATCGCGACTCGTTGTTTTTGTCCGCCAGAAAGATTTTCTGGATAATAATTAATATGTTCTCCCAATCCTACCTGTTCTAGTATTTGAGCCGATCGCGCTTGCATTTCTTTAGCTGAAATGCGATCGTGTACTTCTAACCCCATCCTGACGTTTTGGAGTGCCGTCAAACTATGATGCAAATTATGTGCTTGGAAGATATAGCCGTGGTGTCGTCTTGCTAGCGTGAGTTTTTGGGAACTAGCACCGCAGAGTTCTTCTCCTAATACTTTCAAGCTACCAGACTGGGCAGAACGCAACCCACCAATTAAAGTTAGTAAGGTAGTTTTTCCAGAACCCGACGGCCCTGTCATGATAACGATTTCGCCTGCTGCTATTTCTAGGTTAATGTCAAAGAGAACTTGTTTGCGAAGGCGATCGCGACCAAAATAATGATTGAGATGTTCGATAGAAATAACGTGATTTGTCATTTGTCCTTTGTTGTTTGTCCTTTGTAATTAATAACGAATGACCAATGACCAATGACCGATGACTGATAACTGTTAAAACATATCGGCGGGGTCGGCGGATTGTAACTTACGAGTCGCGATCGCGCCTGAAATGGCACACATAATAAAGGTTAGAATTAATACGAAGATTGCACGAGATGCGGTCATGTAAATCGGTAGCGCGGTTGCATTGGCTGCTAGTCGGTAAAGTCCCAAAGGCAAGATTGCGCCTGGAATAAAGCCCAAACAAGCAAGAATGATGGCTTCTTCAAATACCACTCCCAGCAAATAAGTATTGCCATACCCCATTGCTTTAAACGTGGCATATTCTTTTATGTGCGCATTAACATCCGTGGAAAGGACTTGATAGACGATAACTACGCCAACCACAAATCCCATAACCGTTCCCAAACTAAAAACAAAACCAATCGGGCTTTCTTTATTCCAATAATCCCTCTCAAACTTAACAAATTCTTCCATTGTCAAGACGTTGACATCATCGGGCAGGTGAGATTTTAAGGCGACTGCTACTTGTTGGGGATCGCGTCCTGGTTCGAGATGAATTAATCCCAGGCTAACACTGCCTACTGCCCGTCTGGGAAACATACGCAAGAAATTCTCTTGGCTGGTCATAACGGTTCCATCCGCGCCAAAAGAAGCCCCTAAAGTAAACAGCCCTGCAATTGTAATAGTACGTCGTTCGATCTCTGTTTTGACCATTTGACCGCGTTCTAAGATTGGAATAACTTCTTGATATTCTCCTCTGGGTTTTCGGTCGAATAAAACGTAATCTTGCAATTTAATTTTGTCCAGTTGTCGGTTGACATCTGCTATGTTGAAAGCAGGGCGATCGGGATCGAATCCAACCACTTGCACCGTAGTATCGCGACGAGTTTGGGGATTTTTCCAGCTAATCGTGTTAATATACATCGGGTCTGCGGATTTCACCCCAGAAACATCCATTGCTTGATAGAGCCGCCGTCGCGAAAAGAAAGACAGGCTTTGCGTGTTGCGGGCTTTGGGACTGAGAAGTACGATATCTGCATTTAAAGCGCGATTGAGACGAGTGTTGCTGTCATACAAGGCGTTCATGAAGCCAAGCTGCATGAACATCAGTACGTCAGCAAAGGCAATACCCGCCAAGGCGACCAGCAACCGACCCTTTTCTTTGCTCAGTTGCAGCCATCCTAAAGGCGTTCGTCGTTGTAGTTGATTGATGAATCCAATCATTTGTATCTTTTTGAACTTTGAACTTTGAACTTTTAAAGATCGATCGCGACTGTAACTTGCAAGTTTGTATATTTGGCGGCTTTTTGGCTAGAAGCTGGATCGAGCGCGATGTGAACTTCTACGATTCTGCCGTCGATATTTTCGCTAGGATCTGTATTAATGGCTGTTTGTCGTCGTACTTGAGAGCCTATTCTTTCTACCGTTCCCTGCAATTTGTCGGGAAGAGAATCGCTGGTTATAGTAGCTTTTTGTCCCAGTTTTATTTTGCTGACATCGCTTTCATAGACTTCTGCGACTGCATACATCTGGTTAGTTTGTCCGATATCCGCAATGCCATCGCTCGAAACAACCTCGCCAGGACGAGTATAAATATACAATACCGTGCCGTCTTGGGGCGATCGCACGTAAGTTTGATTCAAAGCGGCTTTGGCTTCTTCTACGTTAGCAATGGCGCGATTGACTTCTGCTTGGGCGGCATCCACATCCACCGGACGAACTTCTGCAATGCGTTCTAAGGTTGCTCGTGCTTGGTTGAGTTCTTTGGGTGTCGTCGTTTGGGTGCGGTTGAGGACGGCTTTGGCTTCTTGTAGGCTTTTTTGTGCGGTTTGCAGGGTGAGGAGCTTGCTATCTCGTTCGGACGCTGATGTGGCTCCTTCTTGGTATAAGCTTTGATATCGTCGATACTCTAGCTCTGCATTTCGCAATTCTGCTTCTATGCGATCGACGGTTGCATTTTGAGATAAAATATCTCCTTGTCGTTGTGCTTCAAGACGGGCAATTTCGGCTTTTTGCGCTTCTATTTCGCCGCGTTTCGCCCCTGCTTGAGTAATCGCTAGTTGTGCCTGCGCTACTCTTACATCTTCTTGCGCTCTTTTGAGGGCAGCTTGTAAGCGATCGCGATTGTCTAAAATAGCAATTACTTGTCCGGCTTTGACGGGATCGTTTTCTTGTACGAGCAATCGATCTATCCGATTTTCTTGGCTGGAAGTAGGGGCTGAGAGTTTGATAACCTCTCCTTTGGGTTCTATTCGTCCTAATGCCGTTACTGTCTTAATTTCCGGCACTGTAATCGGTGGGGTTTGCGTCATTTGTGCCGGAGTCGATTGAAATCGCCAAAGACTATATGCTGTAATCCCTCCAGCCGAAAGCAGAATCGCGATCGCTGCTATTACCCGTCGCGATCGCCCAGAATTTGAAGAATCGCCAGTTGTTGCGCGATGCACCATCGGGGGATCTCCTTGTTTTAATAATTTTTTTATAAACTAGACCGTTTAGTCTTTATGCAATTATACTAAACCGTTTAGTATAATTTGACAAGAGGTATCCTAGTAAAAATTAATGAAACGAACGAACGTAGAACGCGAGTTATCGGTAGAGAAAAAAGAAGCCATTCTAGAGGGTGCCATGAAAGAATTTTTGGCACAGGGGTATGCAGCCGCGAGTATGGATAGAATTGCGACGGCGGCGGGAGTTTCTAAAGCAACTGTTTACAGTCACTTCCGAGATAAAGAAAACTTATTTTCAGCACTTGTCGAGCAATTAGTACAGAAAAAATTTCATAGCATTTTTGGGTGTGTGGACTCCCAAGCATTTGAAGGAGAACCCAAAATTGTTTTGCGGCAGCTAGCGACTAATATGTTAAATATGGCTCGCGGCGACGAACAATTTCTCAATTTTATGCGATTAGTCATCGGAGAATCGGGACGCTTCCCCTCACTGGCGCAAGCTTTTATTCGTAATGTTGAAAAATCGGCTTTTTCAAAACTTTGTCACTATCTTGCTTCTCGTCCCGAACTCATACTATCCGATGTAGAGGCGACGGCAAGAATTTTTATCGGAACGCTCGTACACTACATTATCGTGCAATATATGCTGCATGGCGGCGATATTTTGCCAATGGAAAGCGATCGCCTCATCGATAATTTAATTAAGTTAATATGCAATGGTAGCAAAATCGAGAATCATGGTGAGAGTTCATCTACGCAACATTACCCTTGATAATTTCCATGAATGTATCAGCCTCGAAGTAGATAAAAGCCAACAAAAATTTGTAGCATCGAATGTGCAATCTTTAGCGGAAGCCAAAGTAAACCCGGATCTGTTTCCGCTAGCAATTTATGATGCTGCTGTCGCAGGTTACGAAAAGCCTCAGTTACCGATGGTGGGTTTTACCATGTATGAAATAACTGCTGGTGTTGGTTTTATAATGCGTTTGATGATAGCTCATCAGTATCAGCAACAGGGATACGGACGAGCCACAATGTTTGAGGTGATAAGGCGTTTAAAGCTATATCCAGAAGTCGAGTTAATTGCAACGAGCCATCGGCGGGGCAATGAAGTGGCATCTAAACTTTATCGCAGTCTTGGATTTGTAGATTGGGCGAGCGCATGGGCACAAGAGCAAGAAACTGAAATTTTCCTCAAATTAGATAGCTAGGGCGATCGCGACTTCATCCAAGAAAAACCGTAATAATACCTAATTTCGCCAAAATAATTTAAATTTTAATAATTTAGAAATATGTGCGATCGCAATTAAAAAATAAAATGCAGAATCAATCGTAGAAAAGTTTATTTTGCGATCGCTAATACATTGTCTGCTGAAGACTTCTGATAGTTTGTTCGGAGAACATCATGCAACTAGGTTCGGTTCTACCGACAGACAAACCTTATTGCACCTGCTACATTAGAAAAAAAAGATAGTTAAAAGCAGAATACTAATTCATTGCACAGCCGATAAAAAGTTATAGGAGGCAATTAGTGAGTAACGAACTAAATCGTTCCCAAGATTTTTTAAACAACGAAACCGTAACGGGAGAAACGTTGTGGAGATACGTTCAATCGTTGAGCCAAGAAACAATTGCTCAGTTATCTCGACCAGAATCCTCTGAAGTTCTCAATGTCATGGAACGCAATATTATTGGTTTGTTGGGAAATCTTCCTTCAGAACATTTTGACGTTGCGATTAGTACTAGTCGAGAACATTTAGGACGGTTGTTAGCTTCAGCAATGATGAGCGGATATTTCTTACGAAATGCAGAACAACGAATGAATTTTGAAAAGACTTTGCAAGCGACTAATAATGCTTTGTCCGAGCGAGAATAGTTTAAATCTTGCCAATGAGAAAGTCATTATAACTTCTCTTTATTCTTGATGATTCATCGCTCATCGCCGTTTGCCCAAAATGATTCGCTAATAATTGAATTAAGGCGATCGCTTCTTTCCTGGTACAAAAGACAAGGACGAGACTTACCCTGGCGCAATCAAACCGATGCTTATGCTATTTGGGTTTCGGAAATTATGCTCCAGCAAACCCAGGTGAAGGCGGTTATCCCTTACTATCAACGGTGGTTGGCGCAATTTCCTACGATTAAAGACCTCGCGATCGCTCCTTTACAAACGGTTCTCAAAGCTTGGGAAGGATTGGGATACTACGCACGCGCTCGCAATCTCCACGCAACGGCACAAATAATCGTCAGCGATTATAATAGCGTTTTTCCCGAAAATTTAGAAGACGTATTGAAATTACCCGGTATCGGACGCACGACAGCAGGAGGTCTTCTCAGTGCAGCTTTTAACCAACCCATCTCGATTTTAGATGGCAACGTCAAGCGGGTTTTGTCTCGTTTAATTGCTTTACCCGTCCCGCCAGAAAAAGCACTTCTACAATTGTGGACATTTTCGGACGAATTAATCGATCCCCAAAATCCGAGAGACTTCAATCAGGCTTTAATGGATTTAGGCGCAACAATTTGTACGCGGCAACCTAGTTGTTTATTATGTCCTTGGATGCAATACTGTCAGGCGTACAATAAAGGGATGCAATTCGAGTTGCCCATGCGTGAAAGTTCTTCTCCATTACCTCATAAAAAAATTGGTGTTGCTGTCATTCGTAACGACCGAAATTTAATTCTAATCGATCGCCGTCCGGCTAAAGGATTACTCGGTGGTTTATGGGAGTTTCCAGGCGGTAAAATCGAACTCAACGAAACCGTTCAAGAATGTATCAAACGAGAAATTTTAGAAGAAATTGGCATTGATATAGAAGTCGAAGACCATTTAATTACTATCGACCATGCCTATACACATTTTCGAGTCACTTTAATCGTTCATTATTGTCGTTATCTCAAAGGCGAACCCCAACCAATCGAATGCGATGAAATTCGTTGGGTAACGTTAGAAGAAATCGATCGATTTCCGTTTCCAAAAGCAAATATTCAAATTATTGAAGCATTGCGACAAAACGATCGAAGTAATTCGTAATAACTGTTATAAGTTAACCTCAGTTCGGGATAAAGAAAAGGACAGGTAGTAAGCTGAAAATAACGACAATTTCAGATAACCTGCCCTATGTTTAGTTTAGATGCTTTATTTT
>JALOOL010000440.1 GCA_025454425.1 Hydrococcus sp. Prado102
GAGAGTTAGTCTCAATAAGCTGCCATTTTATCAAAAAGGTCTAAGGGCTATGAATATTATACAGCAAGCTTTCTAGCTACCTTGTCACCCCGTCAGGTCAAGTTCAATTTCGTCAAGTTCGAGATTGAGTCTATCGATAAGGTTTTGAATTTCGGGTGGAATTGGCATAGAAAAACTGGATAACCAAAAAGAAGTTTTCGACTTGGCGCGGGCGCAGGGCGATCGCTCTGTTCTTTGTGTTCTTTTCTGGCTTGCTCTGCTAACTCGTTGCGATAGTTGTAACTGTTTTGGTCATTGTCAATCCAAAGAGCAGTTACCCAAGTCTCGTAATTCGTCCAGCCATTGTAATTGTTGTTTTGTGTCATAATCGAATTGGAAAATTTTTAAATTCAACTGATCCCCCCACACGTCACTGTGAGGGGATTTTTGTTACTAAGCCACAGCTTCTAAGTTAGCGATCGCCGTCCGCGCCTCCAGCTTCGCCACCGAGAATTCATTTTTTAATAAGTTCAACTGGATAGAATGGCGATCGCGTCGTAATTTGGCATCGAAGAAGACGAGACTTAATATCTAAATAATCTTGGTCTTGCTGCATCTCTAACCGCCGTGCTTTTCTCATTTGCTCGTTTTTCAGAGAACCGTCACGCTTCGATCGCGGCTTCTATGTCCGCGTCCATAAAAGACAACTGCTCTGAATAAATATCAACATCGAGAGAAGCCTGTAATAAAGACTCTTCAAGGCAAGCAATAGCTTTGGGATACTGATTCAATTTCAATTGGTTCATTGGAAAATCCTTAAATTCAACTTTATGTCAATATTTTACAACGAATACATTGGAAAATACAATAAAGTTTTTATAGAATTTTGCGTGATAGGATAGAAATACCTTGAAAGATGCAAAAGATATGGTCAAGAAGTTAAAAGTAAAAATTACTCAAGAGCAGTTAGCGATCGCCCACAGTCACGGGCTTGCAACAAATACTGTTTACGCTCGATTGAGTCGAGGATGGGATTTAGAAAAAGCGATTACCGAGCCGCCAAAGTCCAGTCCGCCGCCACTGGAGAGAAACGAAGAGGGAAGTTTAATCAGCGATGCGCCAAAGGGGAAACAGCGCAGTATCAGGCTACCTGCTGAGTGGGATGAAGTAGCAGATAAAGCGATCGCCGAATCAGGTTTGTCTCAGTCTGAATGGGTTGCTAATGCGATAGTGGATTATCTTAAAAAACAAAAAAACCGCCGTAGTGCATAGTGGTAAATTTAAATTATCTTTTGCTATTTCTTTTAAGTATTTATACGCGCTGATTTTGACTTATAGTGCCCCCCGAAGGGAGCCAGTGTTTTATTCTTCTAGATACTCCTCAATCCCGCGAATTGCTGATAGCAAAGCAAACATTTTATCTGTATTATTTGTTCGCTCAAATAGCCCTTTAAGATGAACTAAGTAACTTTTTAATAAGGTAGTTTCTATGTCATTTAGCTGTTTTTTTACCGACTGATTTTGTAACTCGACTTGCATCTGGAAAATCCTTAAATTCAACTGATTGTATTATGACATTTACTATTGTATTTTCCAATGTATTTATTGTAAAATATTTGTAAATTAAGTAAAGGATTAAATCCAATGACACCAGAAGAAATCGAGAAAATTATTCAATCAAATTCCAAAGCGATCGTTAGTAATAGCGACACAATTGCTGAGACTCGAAGAGAGGTTAGTGCTTTGTATCAAGCCACATCAGAATTAATCCGCGATCGCGCGGTGATGTATGAGATTTTGAGAGGACTAAATGAAGACCGAGTAACACTTGCTGAAAACTTAGCCTCAATCGCGGAAAATGTAGCCAAAATTGCCGAGAGTTTGACTAATCGGGAGTAAATAAAGTGGGGCGAGAGCCGCTCCACCAACTAGAACAAAGACAACTGAGCCGGAGCGGAGGAGGAAAGCCACCAGCCGCCGCCAACTGGGGACAAACCCCAACCAACCGGAGCGGAAAAACCAGTAGGCAGGAAAACCAAACACCGAACGCCAGAACCCAAGGCGAAGGCAAGGGAAGCCCAGGAGCCAGACCCAGACCCAGAAAAGCAACGGGAGGAAGAGGAAGACGGCACAAGCCCAGGAGGATAGGTAGAAGAGGGAAAGGAAACCCACAGCCCACCAGGGACAGCCACCGAGCGAACGCAGGCAATCGAACGAGCGGCAAAAGCACCGCGACCGGAGAAACCGACCTCAGCAACAGAGAACACGCGAACGCGAAGGCAAAGGGAACGAACCGCAGCATCGACCCCACGAGCGCAGCCAACCGAGACGGGCACGGAATCGGGAACCGCCGCGAGCGCAGCTTCTATGACCGCTACTGGAGCGAAGGAGCGAGAACCGGAAAACCCAACCGCAGAGGCAGAAGATAAAGCCGAAACTATAGCAGATGGAAGAGACACAAAATAAAACCTATAACTAATCTATCGAGCTATTTTACAATAAATACTTTGCAAAATACAAAGAAATGCTTTACAATAAGAATTAAGCTGATAGACAAGGAAAGGCGAGAGCCAGAAGCTTTTATCCCACAGCCTGGGAGTGGGAAAGAAGCCCTCCATCAGCAGCCGAGCAAGTCTGAAGCCCATCGAGGGAGGGGATACTCCAGGCTATCTGCCGAATCGATTAAAAAGGCTACCCTGTAAGTCGCGTGGGCTGAAACCGCTCCTTGGTAACGGAAGCCTCAAAGTAGGTGCAAGGGGACACATGGAACGCGAGAGAGGCTCCGCCTCCGCTACGTCTTTCAGACGGGCTGCGCCAACGCGAACGCAACCAACCAAGCCAAAGCCAGGGGCAGCACCGCAAGCCCCAAAAACAACCCGCCGCCGCGAGTGAGGAGAGGCGGGGGCAAGCGCGGGAGCGACCAAACAGCGTGATTCCGCAAGCCCAGACCCCCGCCCGACGTTGCGAAGCTTCCCGAAGGGTACGAGCAAACGAAGAAAACAGCGATCGCCTTGAAGACCGAACAACAAAAAGCAGACCACCCTTACCCCTTTCCTTTTCTCCTCCTCTCTCCTTTAAATGCGAACGGAGCGCCCTTTTATGGCGCTAGCGCGGCATTTTGTTACTGTAACCTTTGTATGAAGGAGTCAAACCGCCGCGCTATAATTGCGCCACGCGCGTAGTGAGCCAGCTAATAACGCGAAGCAACCGCTCTCATGCGATCGCTGCTCATTTAACGAGCTTGAAAACTTGACGGTGAGTTCTCAATATGAGAACATCAAATTAGCTCCGCGCCAACAAATTCTGAAATGTGAGATTAATAGCCATTAAAAACCTGCAAGAAGTCGCAGCTATTTATCCCGATGTCGCCACTCAAATAGAAGATTTTTACCAGATTTTTAAAGCGGCTAGCTGGCAAAATCTAGAAGAGGTTAAACAATCTTTTTCAAATGCCGAGGCAGTAGGAAATTTTACCGTTTTTAATATTAAAGGAAATCGTTATCGCCTCATTCTATATATTAACTATCAAAAACAAATTACCTTTTTCAAATATTTCCTTACTCATGCCGATTACGACAAGGATAAATAGAAAAATGATCCCTACTATCAACAATAAAGTTTATGGCGACCTGCTAGCTCAGTATCAGCCAAAGATTATTACAACAGAAGAAGAAAACGAGCGGGCACTTGCTGTTGTCGAGTCTTTAACTCACAAAAACAATTTAACTCCCGAAGAAGACCAACTTCTAGAGTTACTAGTTACGCTAATTGAAAAATTTGAAATCGAACATTACCCGCTGAATAATCTTTCAACTCCTCTTTCTCGGTTAACTTTTCTGATGGAAGAAAATAATCTGCGTTTCTCTGATGTAGTAGAAATCTTTGGTTCTAAAGGCATTGCTTCTGAAGTTCTCAAAGGCAAGCGTCAAATCAGTAAATCTCATGCTCTCAAATTGGGAGAATTTTTTAATCTCAATCCGGCTCTGTTTTTAATCTAATTACAGTAATAGCAGAGGGGCGATTTTATCATTGATACGCTATCAATTGTATGACTCAATAGTTGTGATTGGAGAGAGCGATCGCCCTTAGTCAATCTTCTGCCAGTGTCTTATAAAAAATAACTCTCACAGTTTGTAAGAGTGAGAGTTGAGTTAACTAAATTAGAACGGGTGATGACGAAGATTAAGTTATCCCTGATTTTTGATGAGCATGACATTTATCCCTCTTCTGTCACTCTCCGAGACTTAAAATGAAGAAAGAAATACGATAAATCTCTATAAGTACCTAGGCAAAATTAATTGTATATTTGGTTCCAAAGTTTTTGAGAATGTTTTCCACAGATTCTACCAAGGTAGAATAACTCTCATAGGCATC
>JALOOL010000441.1 GCA_025454425.1 Hydrococcus sp. Prado102
GAAAATCAGATCCCCAAATACTTTTCTCAACGATAATTCGGATGCGTTCGTGCGCTGGAATTGCCCTAGAAGCGCGATCGAAGGCAGATTCGAGTTCGTCGGCGTTTTGTACCTCTGCTGTCACGCCAATGCCTTTATGACCCACTACGGGCTTAACAGCGACTGGATAGCCAATTTCTTTTGCAACTGCTAAAGCTTCTCTTTGGAAAACTACTATCTCGCCTTGGGGAACTGGAAAGCCCAAGGTTCTTAAAAATGCTTTGCAATCATCTTTGCGCGTCGTAAAATCTGAATCAATATGGCTATCGCTGTCAAATGTCGTTGCTATGCCACGAATTAGATTCTTTCCATAGCCGTATTGCATGAGTCCTTCATCCCACAAGTAAAAAGTAGGAATTCCTTTCGCATCGGCTGTTCGCAGCAAAGCATACACGGTAGGGCCGCCGTAAACAGACAAGCGAAATTGATTTTGCAGCGTTTTAATAGGTTCGTCAAAGCCAATTTCTTTATCTTGAGTTATGGCTTCAAACCAATCCCAAACAAAGTATACAACTTCTCTAGTCGTGCGTTCGTGTAGCGATCGCACAGCTATCCTCGCATAATCGGGATAAGAGGCAACATTCCAATTATCGAGGTGCAAACCCATATCTAGTTTGCCTACTTCCGCGACGGTACGGGCAAATAAATGAGCGTAAGATTCATAAGTTTTTTCACCTAAATGAGGATAGCGATCGCTAATTATTGATACATACTCTTCTAGTGGCAAAGGTTCGCTATTTCCCGTTAGCGTAAAATCGAATGCGAGCGATCGCGTATTTAAATAAGGGTTTGCTCCGATATAAAACTTAAAATTAAAAATATCAAAGGCATCAGTTTTTCTGGCATTAACACGTATTGCCTCGTTATTTTCTATTTGAATCATAATCAATTTTTAATCTTTTGTTAACTAAAAATAGTTTTTATAGAAATTGTAAAATTTGCAAATTTTCATTTGTATCCAAGATATAACCTAGCCAGATTGCACGATTGTTTCAGCTACCGCAAGATAGAACCAACCAAATCTTAGGACAGATTTATTAGACCTATGGGCAAAAGTCTTGAGAATTGACGATTTCTAATGAAAGGATTTTAGATTTATGCAAGAGGTCTATTGACTTTCGACTTTCGACTTTCGACTTTATCTCGGTACTGCTACTTGTTTTAAGATCGAAGCAACTACAGCATCAATTTGTACCCCGTCTAGTTGTGCTTCTGGTTTTAAGATGAGACGATGGCGTAATAATGGTAGTGCAACTGCTTTAATGTCGTCAGGCGTTACATAATCTCGTTGGGATAACCATGCTTGCGCTTTGCTGGTTTGCAACCAAGCAACAGCAGATCTTGGAGAACCGCCTAAGATTAAATCGGGATGTTTTCTGGTTTTTTCAATTAAATTTAAGAGATAATCGAGAACTTTTTCATCGACTATTGCGTTTTGTACTGCTTTTCTCGCACTTAAAATCTGTTCGACCGTTGCAATAGGTACGAGACTGTCTAGATATTGTTTTTTAGGTTGAAATCCTTGCTGGACGTTAAGCAACATTTGTTTTTCTGCGCCAGCGTCGGGATAATCGACGATTAATTTGAATAAAAATCGGTCTAATTGTGCTTCGGGTAACGGATAAGTTCCCTCAAATTCTAGAGGATTTTGCGTCGCGATCGCCCAAAATAAAGGAGGTAATGGCATCGTTTCCCCATCCAAGGTAATTTGTTGTTCCTCCATCGCCTCTAAAAGTGCTGACTGAGTTTTTGGCGGAGTACGATTAATTTCATCCGCTAAGAGGATTTCTGTAAAAATGGGGCCTCTTTTGAGGGAAAAACTGCGAGTATTGAGGTCGAATATATTAACGCCTAAAATATCTGATGGCAGAATATCTGGTGTAAGTTGTACCCGTTTGAAATCTGCTTGGATTAACTTTGCGAGTACTTTGACAAGCAGCGTTTTTCCGGTTCCCGGTACTCCTTCAATAATGACGTGTCCCCCACTCAGGAGTGCAACTAGCAATTGCTGGACTAAGGTTGTTTGACCCAGAATAATTGTATTGAGGGTTTGAGCGAGATTTTGAAAAATAGCTTTGTCGTCAGTCATCTTAATCAGTTATCAGTTATCAGTTATCAGTTATCAGTTTTATCGCTTGGGTTGAAGTCCAAGAACCATATGGTATAACTGACTGTTCGCAGATCTAAAATATTAATCAAAAAAGAATGAATTTATAATTTATACTTTATAGATTGTCATCTCGCATTTATTTGACGGATTTTTTGCCATTTTTCGATCCAAGCGAGTAAATCTACATCGCTCATGGGTTTGTTGTTTGAGCTAGCTTTGAGTAAAGATTTTAATTCTGTTGCGCTTTGTCCGGTTTGTTGCACCCAAGCATCGACAAGAGATTGCGAATCTAGTAGCGTTTCTTCTAATCCTAGTGCCTTTTGTAATTGTCGCTGTTCTTCTTTAGCGATCGCACTTACTAAAAACTCGCTACTTTTAGCTTTTTGTAAAACGCCTGCTAATGCTTGAATGTAAGCTTCGCTATTTTCTACAACCGATGCAGTTACCGTAACAGGTTTGCCAAAGCGACGATTTTCTGTCCAAATGATTACTATTAACGCGATCGCGCTTTGTATTAATATTGGCAATAATGGCGTTTTAGCTAAATAGCTAAAGATATCGCCGCCAATTTCTTCTTCAATAACATCTTTATCTTTATAACCGTGAAGATATTCATCGACCCAAACTGGGTTTTTCTCTTGAGTCACTACTTGCGCTAGAAATTCATAATTACTGCGAAAATCTTGATAGGCATTAGCTGCTAAATGGGGAGTCGTAGAATAAATAATTTTTCCTTTTCCTATCGTTTCCGACCAAACAATTGCCCCAAAACTATCTCCTAAAAGTTTGTCCGAACTTTCTTTTTTTCGTCGTCTGGTATCAATCTTAACCTTCCCCACAGAACTATCTTGTTCGCTACTAAAAGGGGCTTCAGTTACAAAATGATAGGCTCCTAAAATCACTAAAGTATTACCTTTTTCTACCCAATCTATCTCCGACGGAGATACTATAAAAAGTTGTGGAGTTAATTGCGGATAAATACGTAAAAAAGTACTCGAATTCTCAGTAAATTTATCAAAAGTTTTTTGCCATCGTCGAACGGGCGTTCCTTTTTCTGACATAAAAGCATACCATGCACCATAGCCATCTGGAGCGCGACCGTAAGTAGAACCTTTGTTAATTTGGGTACTATTAGGAGCAGCTACAATAGTAATTAGAATAACTGCTACAAGTGCGATCGCAATATATATAATTAATTTGCGTTTAGAAACTTTCATAACTAAGAATTAAGCTCGATTTCTCGACAAGCTTGCTGACATTCTTCTAATAGATCCAAAGAAGCTTGTCTATTGCTAAAACAAAGTTGTTGATGCGTCATCAGTAAAAATTGATAGGGTTGAGGACGGGGTAATTGTTGAATGATTTTCAAATATTCTCCATCGGTACGACTAGCTTGATTAGGAGCAATATTGCGATCGCTCAACTGTTGTAGCATTGCCGAATATAAACATTGAAAAGCTCTATTGTAATCGCCTTGCTGTTGAAATTGTCGCGATCGCTTCAATAAATCCGCGATCGATAAAACTTTTTCAGGTTGATTTTGAGTGTTTTTAATAGGATTAGCAAGACGATACCAAGAAGGACTTAATAATTGCCAAATTTGCAAAGCTGCCCAAATTAAAAAAACAACTACTAAAATTATTAAAACGACTTTAGTCATTTCCCACAACAGAGAAAAATTTATCCAATCAAAAGATGGTAGCGATAAGTCAGAATTATCGATCGCTCGTTTTGTTTGTAATTCCCACCACTCTCCTGCCTGTTGTTGCCACCGTTGTATTTGCCAGCCGATACTGTTTTTCTCAAAAGATTCTGTTGTCATAAAGTATTGATATAGCGTTTCTCTAGTAAATGAAATACATTTATTGCTAAATCGACCGCTGGTAATATAGAAAATTGTATCTGAGGACGTAAGTAGGCGGTCATAATTAAACGTACAATGGTGGGCAATTAACAGTTATCCGTAGAGACGCGATATATCGCGTCTGTACACCAGTGACCAGTAATGGAAGGCTTCCGGGCTAGAGGGCTTCCGGGCTTTATGAAATCTTTATTTTGAACAAAAAAACTTTAATCACTCTTTACTGATAACTGATAACTGATAAGTACCTGCACAAAATTAATTACACATTTAGCTGACTCAAGAAAACATCTATATCGCCTATAGGGTGGGCATTGCCCACCCTACGATTCTTTAAAAT
>JALOOL010000120.1 GCA_025454425.1 Hydrococcus sp. Prado102
GGTTGTTGGCGGCATTTCCAAAAATTAAGTTGTTGAGAGCATTTCCCGTACCTGCGATCGCACCAGCTTGTAGTACTAATTGTTCCACATTTGCTCTCAGAATAAAGCTGTTGGCGCTAGAGAAGACGAAATCGATTTCGCTAGGACTGCTAGAAGCTTCGCTAATAACATCGGCACTGCTATCTACATAATAGATATCGTTGCCTATACCACCGATGAGAATGTCATTGCCTGCGCCTCCATTGAGGGTATCGTTACCCGCACCGCCACTGAGTTGGTTGTTGGCGGCATTTCCAAAAATTAAGTTGTTGAGAGCATTTCCCGTACCTGCGATCGCGCCAGCTTGTAGTACCAATTGTTCCACATTTGCCCTTAGTATAAAGCTGTTGGCGCTAGAGAAGACGAGATCGATTTCGCTAGGATTGCTAGAAGCTTCGCTAATAACATCGGCACTACTATCTACATAATAAATATCTCTGCCTATACCACCGACGAGCGTATCGTTGCCTGCGCCTCCATTGAGGGTATCGTTACCCAATTTCCCAAATAGAATATCTTGACCGTTATAACCGAGAAGGCGATCGTTAAAATTTGTTCCAGCAATACTGTCATTTTGAGCAAAAATCGCGGGTAACAACGGAAATATCCTAGAAACTTGAGAGATGTTAACACCCGCTCCCGGAAACTCTATCGTACCTACAACTTTAGCAGTATTGACGGCGACAACTGTTACTTGTTCGACAAGTCCGCTTACTGGGGCAGGAATGCCATTAATATTACGGTAAACGAGATTATTTCCATCAACAGTAACTCTAACTTGGGTTGATGGGACGCTTTGTCCAGAAAGCAATCCAACAAAAGAAAATCTTGACGAAGTAGAAGTAGTAGGAAGCTGGCGGACAAATCTAAAACCGTTAAAGTCAGAAGTAATGCCAAACGCGGTTCCGCCCGTAAAAGTCGCCATTTTTTAGTTATCCTTAATCAATTTATAAATATTTTGTGCTGAGTTGATGCGATCGCCTTTTCAGTTATCAGTTACCAAAGTACTAGGCTGGTCGGGAGTCACCGATAAAGCCTTCTGCCTTAAAACTGTAAGTCACATACCTTATCTAAAAAAATTGCTATAAATCCGATTTTTTTTTGTTTTTACGAATATTTCTAGAAAACTCACTAATAATCTAAGATGATTCGATCGCCTATGACATCAGTATTTCTATTGAAAAAATCTGTAAAAAAACGAAAAATTTCAGTAAAATTACTGAAGAACCTTAACAAGCTTTCATGTTGAATATCAACACGCTTCGACAAGTTTCGCTATTTGCTGAGCTTCCAGATACAACGCTACAATGGCTGATCGATCGCGGTCGAGAAATTTCTCTTCAACCTGGAGAAATCTTAGTAACAGAAGGCGAACCTGCTGACAGGGTTTTTGCTCTCCTAGAGGGTTCCTATGCCATCACCCAACAAGTAGGCACTCAAGAAATCCTGCTCAAACGACACGATACGCCGACTATATTTGGCGAAGTGCCAATTCTGATGGACGTTCCCAACTTTTGGGCAAGCGGAAAGGCAATTTCTGCTTGTCATATTTTGGAGCTAGAAAAAGAGATATTCTGGAAGTTACTCAGTCTGTGTCCTACCGTAACGACTGCGATTCTACAAATGATGACGAATCGCTTGTATGAAGCGCAAGCATTGGCACAGCATCGCGAACGAATGATTTCTCTGGGCAATTTAGCCGCAGGATTGGCACACGAACTCAATAACCCCTCCGCTGCTGCTAGTCGCGCCGCCAGACAACTGCAAGAGGCTTTTTGGAACTTGCAGCACCTGACTCGCCAACTGGCACAAAAATGCCTGAGTGCCGAAAAACGACAGTTTCTTGTCAACTTGCAGCGACAGCTAATTGAATATGCAAACAAGGCATCCGTACTCGACCCGCTAACGCAGAGCGATCGCGAAGATACAATAATTGATTGGTTGGGCGATCGCGGTATTATCAATGGATGGAAACTAGCTCCTACCTTAGTTGCAGCCGGATTAGAAATCGACTGTCTCGATAAAATTGCTACTAAAATTGCTGCGGATTGCCTCGATGAAGTCTTGACTTGGCTAGAAGCTACGTTAACCGTAGTAGGACTTTTAAAAACTCTAGAACAAAGTACCGAACGCATTGCTACGCTGGTATCGGCTGTAGAAAATCCCGCCCAAGCCAATCAAAATGCCCCAGAATCAGTCGATATACGCGAAGGGATAGAAAATGCCCTCACCATTCTCGGACACAAGCTCAAGCGAGGGGTAACAGTTATCAAAGACTATGATGGCGATTTGACTCCTTTACAAGCTTATGGCAGCGAATTAAAACAAATTTGGACGAACATAATAGATAATGCGATCGATGCCGTGTTATCTCGCTTCAACGACAAAGCCATCGAGCCAACTAAAGAAGTTATTTTGCATGGCGTTCCTCTTGCAATTCCTAGTGCATGGCAGGAACCATCTAGGATAGCGCTGACACAAACGCAAGATAATCCGACAATTTGGATTCGCACTCGCCGCGAAGCCGATTTGCTAATAGTAGAAATTGAAGATAATGGTTGCGGGATTCCATCCGCCGTACAACCGCATATTTTCGAGCCATTTTTTACCACCAAAGAAGTCGGGAAAGGAACGGGCGTAGGGTTGCAAATCGTCTATCGAATTGTGGTCGAGCGCCACCAGGGTAACATCCGCGTCTTTTCTCAACCCGGTCATACTTGCTTCGAGATTCGTTTGCCAATTAGCGATCGCTGAAAATGGCAGCTATGTTGAAAGAAGGAATAAGAGGTTTAAAAGTACGAACTTTTGCTTGACTCGCTAACCGCCAACATGAATAGCAGGGCGAAGTTCGGGATTTCTCTCGGCTTTACGAAGGACTTCGCGAGTAACGACCGCAATATCCCCTTCGCCAAACAGGATAAAACGCAGTAAATATTGAATGGGATTGCCTTCAACCCAACCGAAGTAAGCATGGGGAATTTTACCCGTGCGATCGCGTAGGTTTAAAAGAATAGCTGCGATCGCATTGGGTACAGCAGCACTCCGCGCTCGTAGAATACGATAGTTACCAACTTGTACGCCCTTTACCCGAATAGTATTGGCAAACGCCGACGCATCGGATACTTCTATTTCTAAAAACAGAACGGGATCTTGCGATGGAATATGATTATCTTCGCGTACTTCTTTGTCTTTTAAAAAATACTCGCGCTCGTCTCCCTCGTTGATGCGATTGGCAACCAGCCGTATTGTATGGTGATTTTCTTGGGCTAGAAAGCTTAAGGCAGTCTCGTCCATTTCAATTTGTTCTACCCGCAATTCTGTCGAGCGCCAAACTCGCGAAACGAGCGAGGTAGCAATAATTGTACCGATGAAGAAGCCAGCGATTCTAATCCCCTCCGGTCTTTCGATAATATTGGCGATGGTGGTATAGATGAATATTAGAGTAATCAGTCCAAAGGTCAAAGTTCCCGATTTCGAGCGACGGTGACGGGCGGATAAGGTGACGGCAAATGCAGCCGAACTCATCAACACTAGCACTCCTGTTGCATAAGCGCCTCCTTGAGCCTCTACATTCGCTCTAAAAATAATCGTGACGGTAAAGGCGATCGCAGTATATACCAATACTAAAGGGCGTATGGCTAGCGTCCAGTTAGGAGCCATGCCGTAGCGCGGTAGATAGCGAGGAACGATATTGAGCAACCCTGCCATTGCCGATGCACCTGCAAACCATAAAATCGCGATCGTACTCAAATCGTAAATCGTTCCAAAGCCATTGCCTAGATATAAATGCGCTAAATAAGCGAGGGCGCGTCCGTTAGCTTTGCCGCCTGCTTGAAATTCTGCTTCTGGAATTAATAAAATTGTTACAAAACTGCTTGCAATTAAGAAAAAACTCATCAAGATCGCCGCAACCATCAGTAGCTTGTGAGTGTTTTTGATGCGCCCTCTCGGTTTTGCCTCGCTATCGCTGCCTTTACCTTGTACTAAGGGCATGACTGCAACCCCGGTTTCAAAACCCGATAACCCCAGTGCTAGTTTGGGAAAGAGTAATGCAGAGATGAAAAGCATATTTATCGGGTTGGAATAGTTGGTAAACAATGCAGTTTGCCAATTTGCGATCGCTCCTGGATGGTTAAGGATTTGATACGCGCCAACGCTAATCGTAATTAAATTCAAAAATAAATAAATTCCAACTAGAACTACTGCAAGACCGATGGCTTCTCGAAATCCTTTAAGAAATACGCCACCGAGCAATGCTATTAAAAGCATAGTAATCCCGATTTCATGACCGTCAAGAAAAGCTGGAACCAAGGGATTTTCAAGAAGATGAGCAGTTGCATCGGCGGCTGAAAGGGTAATTGTAATAATAAAGTCGGTTGCGACAAAGCCTAGCAGACACAGAACAAAGATCTTGCCTTGCCACCAAGGAAGAAGTTTTTCAAGCATCGCGATCGAACCTTCTCCGTGAGGGCTGATTTTGGCGACTTGTCGATAGATAGGCAACGCTCCAAAAAGCGTCAGCAAGACTAAAATTAAGGTAGCAAACGGAGACAGCGATCCTGCTGCTAAGGCTGCTATTCCGGGTTGATAGCCCAGCGTCGAGAAGTAATCTACCCCGGTCAAACACATAACTTGCCACCAAGGATGCTTGGGATGGTGTCCCTCCTCTTTATTTCGCTCTTCTCTGAGTAACCAGCGAACTAACTGACTGCGATGTTGTCTGGATGAAGGAATGGAAACAGCCATCAATAAATACTCCTGCTTTATAGCTGTCAATACTATATGGCAAGCTACTGTTTTAATAATGGTACTAACGGAAGAAGATTGGGGCTTATTTAAGAAAATCTCCAAATTAGAATCAATTCAATTGATGTCATGCAAAGGTACAACCTACGATTATCTGATACAGAGTATGAAGAACTAAAAAAGAAGTCCGCTCAGTCCGAAAGGTCTATAAACGACTTAATTAGAGAGGCGATTCGAGAGTACCTTCAACCCTGACACAAGAGGTTAAAACCCCAGTTGCAAGAGCAGCCAGCCGTTTTAACGGACTGGCTCACTCTCGCTCGCGGTTTCTCAGTTTTAACGGCGCTATAACGCCAGAAACGCTATCGAATATTTTGCTTTTTAAAACTGGGGTGCTAGGATTCGAACCTAGGAATGGCGGGACCAAAACCCGCTGCCTTACCGCTTGGCTACACCCCATTAATGTCGCCTTGACTATGTTAACAGTTGATCTCCATAGTTTGTCAAGTATTTTTTTGACAAAGAAAAGCAAAAAGTTTTTATAGTAGAGACTCAGGAATACTGAGCCTCTACCGTTGTTTCTAACTAACTATCTCGTCTTCCCAAGTACTATCGTTATGGCTATTCGGTAAGGGAGACTCATTTACAAGTGTAGGAGTTGATGTTGGGGGTTCGAGGGTTTGGGTTGGTTGTGAACTTAGTAACTGTTTGATTTGACCGATGAGGCTGCCTAACTTACCTTCATCGAGCAAGGTATTAATCAGCGATAATCCGCTCGTTGAGAGCAGTAGTTTGTTAATATCGCTCGTACTAGAAGCGCCATTGCCGTTGTTGCTGCTTGCACCTGGGAACGCATAGATGCGAGCATCTCCTAAAACGCCAGGTTGCGGCGCTAAAGCTTTGACGATTTCTGGCAGGCGATCTGAGAGATCGGGCCAAATGGCTTTGATGAGTTCTGCGGTTCGATTGGCGTTACTGAGAGCGTTTTCGGCTTCGATCAGCGCTCGTTTGCTTTCTGCTTCTGCTATGGTTTTGTAACGGTTGGCATCGGCGAGGGTGCGGATCGATTCGGCTTCTAATTCGGCGGCTTGACGCGCGATTTCTGCTTGGCGCTTGCGTCTGAACACGTCGATTTCTACGACGTTGCGATCGCCAATGGCTCGTTTTTGCGCTTCTTGTTCGGCAGAGATAATCGAGAGGCGTTTTTCTCGTTCGGCAATTTCGACTTCTGTAGCGGTTGTTACAGCGGTTTCTGCTTTGGCTTTTTCGGCTTCGGCACTAAAGCGATCGCGTTCTCTTTCCGCGATGGCAATTGCCGCTTCTTGTTGGGCGATTTTGGACTCTCTTTCGGCTTCGGCGACTTCGATTTGCGATCGCAAGCGAGAGGCATCTACGGTTTGTTGGCGGGTAATTTCAGCGACTTCTGCCTCTTGTCGTTGTAAGGTTTGAGTGACTTTTAATTGTTTATTGCGTTCTTCTAAAGCAATATCTGCGTCAATTTGACTTTGTTGCACGGATAATTGTTGTTGAATTTTTTCTTCTTCAACGGCTTTTTCTTGTAATATTTTATTCCGTGCTATTTTGGCGGCTTCTTGGTCTTTCGCCTCTTGAACTTCTCTTTCTCTTTGTGCTTTGAGCGATTCGATTTCTTTTTGTTGGGTTATTTTAGCATCTTCTTTTTGTTTGGCAATTTCTAGAGATTGTTTTTCAGCTTGTAGTTCCCGTTGTTCGATCGCAACTCTGGTGGTTAATTCTACTTCTTTTTTCTGTTGAATCGATTTCTGAATGGTTTCCGTTCTCAAGCGCACGCCTTGCGCGTCGAAGAAGTTATTTTCGTCGTAAGTATCCCCTTCTTCAATTTCCGAAATAGCAATATTATTTAAGGTCAATCCAACTTTCTTTAAATCCTGTTGAATCAGATTTAAAACCTCATCGGCGAAGCCTAATTTATCGGAATCAATTTCAGCTAAACTTTTCTTCTTTGCGGCTGCGCGAATCGCATCGTCTGCCCGTTTTTCTAAGGCATCTTTGATATCATTTTCCGAAATTTTGCCTTGTTTGGACAAACGAGCAGCAGACGTTAAAACATCATCTTTGTTAGGGTTAATACAAACATAAAATGTCACGCGCATATTTGCCCGTAAATAGTCTTGCGTGCGAACTGCTAATTTTCCCGTGCGTTCGACATCGATAGAAATTTCGCGTAAAGGGACGCGAGTAAGTTCGTGAAATCCTGGAAGAACAATGCAACCGCCGTTGAGAATAACAGTTTTAGTCTTCCAAATTACGCCTCCCGTTCTTACAAATGCTTCGTTATTGGGAGTGATAACATAAACTCTTGTATATGCCCAAACGCTAATCAAAAATAATACTAATAAACCAACAATTAAACTCGGAAAAAAGAGAAGTCCGTTGCCTCCTAATTGTGCGATCGTTGGATGCGTTGCGTGAGCTTGTAAAGATTGGGAGATAAGATGTTGTTTGCTAGTAATTTGATAATCTTTTCCCAAATCGAATTTTTTATCGACGAGATTGGGAACAGAAATCGTTGGTAATGTTTGTAGAAAGGTAAGCCAAAAATTCATAAAATTTACTTCCTGTGGGAATCTTTAAGATGTAGGTTGAGTTGAAGGATGAAACCCAACAACAAATTTGTCAGTCAATCAGCATTGATTCAGGTTTTAACTAATTACCGATCGCCGTTAATCGTTCTAGAATCAATCAGCCATTTATCTTCATCTGAACTATCTTTAGCAATGGCTATATAAATATCAGTATGTCTGTCGATAATTATGATTTTTTGTCCTCTATGGGGAATAACTTTTGCCCAATCGGGTAAATTGATGTTGATGGTAACGAGATTTCCAGAAGCATCGAAAACATCTGCTTGTGCGATTTTTCCGTCGCGCAGTTGAGGAACTCTTTGAGATGCAACCGTCCCCAAACAACCAATTACGCGATCGCTACTTACATCTTCTCCAAAAGAAGCAAAAATTTTGCCTAATGGATGAGAAATTAAACTGCCGATCGCTAAACTAAAACACAAGGAAACAATTAAAATTATTCCTCCCAATCCCCAAAAATTAACGGGAATAGTTCCAGTTACATTGCCAACGATAACATTGAGTATCCAGCCGATGGTTCCCCAAAGACTAAAATCGATAGCTAAAAGTAATAAAAGTGGGGCTTTTCCAAATCCTAACCAGCCTAAAAGCTGTAACGAATCGAAATCTCCATCGGTATCGGCATCGATATCGGCATCCACATCCACATCGACATCTGCGTCTACGTCGCTATCTCCTCCCCCCGAAAAAATAACTAACAAAAATAACGAAATACCCGTACCCAAGAAGATCCAGTAAGAAAGATTAGCCTGATGAAATAGCATAGAGGAAGAACCTCAAGGATCTATATCAATTTTTAAATTAATGAAATACATTTAAACTTTTACCTTCTGCCTTAAAATGGTAAGCCGTCTACCTCATCTATTGTTGTATATCCAGGATAGCTATGAGTGCTTAAAAATAGGGATAATCTGAGAAAATTCTTAAAAGAAGATTTCCCTGTCTTGAACGTTAAGTTTTACGATGAATTTTAATCTCAACCATTATCCCTACCCTTCCCAACGCCGCGTTATTTTAGGAAAAAGATGTGCTGCTGCTACTAGCCAACCGCTAGCAACGCTGGCAGGAATGGAAATGTTTATGGCGGGAGGTAATGCCGTCGATGCGGCAATTGCAATGGCGATCGCGCTTACGGTTGTCGAACCCACTTCTAATGGTATTGGTTCCGATGCTTTTGCGATAGTTTGGGACGGAAAATTACACGGACTCAATGCTTCTGGGAAAAGTCCCGAAAACTTCCCGCTAGAGAGTTTTGCTGGGATGAATAATATGCCAGCATTGGGATGGTTGACAGTAACCGTTCCAGGTGCAGTATCGGCGTGGCGAAATTTGTGGGAAAAATGGGGAAAATTGCCGTTTGAGCAATTATTTACCCCAGCCATTCGCTATGCAGAAGAAGGTTTTCCCGTGTCTCCCCTCACCGCACAAGCTTGGCAACGCGCCGAAGACATCTATCTTCCTTTAACATCAAGAGAATTTCAACCCTTTCAACAAGTTTTCTTTTCCAACAATCGCGCCCCACAAACCGGAGAAATTTGGCATAGTTTAGTACACGCCAAAACGTTGAGAGAAATCGCCCAAAGTGGCGGAGAAAGCTTTTATCGCGGGAAACTTGCCAGCGCGATCGCAGATTTTGCTGCCGATACTGGCGGTTTCTTAACGACTCGCGACCTCGCCAATCACGAACCCTTATGGGTAGAACCCATTTCGACTCAATATCGCCAGTTGCAAGTCTGGGAGATTCCCCCCAACGGTCAAGGAATTGCCGCTCTCATGGCGCTTAACATATTAGAAAACTTTGAGATGGAAAAATACCCCCGCGACTCGGTAGAGAGTTTCCATCGGCAAATTGAAGCCATGAAACTTGCTTTCGCAGACGTACATCGCCACGTTGCCGATCCCGATTTTATGGAAGTTGCGATCGCGCATTTATTAGATAAAAACTACGCAAAAGAACGCCAAAAACTCATCCAAAAAGGCGCGATTCCCTTAGCTAAACCCGGATTGCCCAAAGGAGGAACCGTTTATCTGTGCGCGTGCGATCGCGATTTAATGGTATCTTTCATTCAATCCAATTACGATGGATTTGGCAGCGGCATACTCGTTCCCGATACTGCGATCGCCTTACAAAATCGCGCTTCTGGTTTTACGTTAGAAACCGGACATCCCAATCGCGTCGCCCCTGCCAAACGTCCTTTTCATACCATTATCCCTGGATTTCTCACCCAAGACGATCGACCGTTAGGGCCGTTTGGGGTCATGGGTGCGCCAATGCAACCGCAAGGACACCTCCAGGTTGCCGTTAATCTGAGCGATTATCAATTAAATCCTCAAGCAGCTTTAGATGCACCGAGATGGCGATTTTTGCAAGGAAACAGCGTACTTTTAGAAAGGGGTGTACCCCAAGAAATTGTTGAGGGATTGCGCGATCGGGGACACGATATTCAAATTGCCCCCGAATATATGTTTGGGAAAGGTCAAATGATTCTCAGGCAAGGAGATGCTTTGGTTGCTGCATCCGAACCTCGCGCCGATGGATTGGCATTGGCACAGTAGGGGCTGGGAATGAAAGGAGATATAACAATTCTCTGTTATTTGAAAAAAGGATGCGACAGATCGATTTCCAGAATCCAGATTTAAAAAGGGTTTCCGAATCCAAAATCCTTTCATCCAAAATGGTATCAGTAAAGGCGATCGTTTTACACGTTATTATATTATTAAATTACTATAACATTTTAATAAATCATAGATTTTTATGAATAATAAAAATCGATTTAGCAATCTCTTTTTTCGATCGCTATTCAAAGAAAAAACTAGATTGAGTTTGGTTTGTGCCATTGCTAATTAAAGAAAAATTACTCTCCTAAAAGCTTTTGTTTTTGCGCTCGTATTGTCGGTTTTTTTTGAAAATTATTTTTAAAAAAAAGTAATACGCCATGATTACCCTGACACCGATATGGATTGCATTTCCTTTTTTGGTAGGATTTGTTATTTACTTACTTCCCCGACTGGATCGATATTTTGCTTTATGCTGCGCGCTGTTTTCTACCGCCTATGCGCTACAGCTATTAATTACACAATCGTCCTTCAATCTGAGGTTATTGGATAATTTTGGAGTCAGCTTAGTTTTAGATCCTTTAGCTGGCTTTTTTATCTTGACTAATGGACTAGTAACAGCAGCAGTAATTTGCTACTGCTGGCGCAGCAATAGGAATACATTCTTTTATGCTCAAACACTAATTCTGCATGGCAGTGTTAATGCTGCCTTTGTTTGTACGGATTTTATTAGCTTGTATGTAGCCCTAGAAGTCATAAGTATTGCCACTTTCCTCTTGATTTCCTATCCGAGGAGCGATCGCTCGATTTGGGTAGGCTTACGCTATCTGTTTGTCAGCAACGTTGCCATGTTGTTTTATTTAGTGGGCGCGGTGTTGGTTTATAAAGCCCATCACTCCTTTGATTTCGCAGGTTTGCGCGGCTCTCCACCAGAAGCACTTGCCTTGATATTTTTGGGGTTATTGGCGAAGGGGGGAATTTTTATACCGGGATTATGGCTGCCCTTAACTCATTCAGAATCGGAGTCGCCCGTTTCAGCTATGATGTCGGGCATTGTGGTGAAAGCTGGTGTATTCCCCTTGGTGCGTTGCGCTCTATTCTTAGAGGAGATAGATCCGATCGTCCGCGTTTTTGGTGTGGGAACGGCATTACTTGGGGTATTTTATGCCATTTTTGAAAAAGATACCAAACGAGTGCTGGCAGGAAGTACTCTTTCGCAGTTGGGATTTATTTTAGCTGCACCAGAAGTCGGTGGTTTTTATGCTTTGACGCATGGATTGGTTAAATCAGCACTATTTCTAATCGTCGGAGTTTTGCCGAGTCGCAACCTCAAGGAACTTCAACATCAGCCAATCCATACCCCTATTTGGATAGTTTTAGTAATTGCCAGCTTCTCAATTTCTGGTTTTCCTTTGTTGTCTGGTTTTGGGGCAAAGATATTGACGATGAAGAATTTATTAGACTGGCAAGCGATCGCAATGAATCTAGCGGCTTTTGGGACAGCAATTTCCTATGCTCAATTTATATTTTTACCTCATAAAAATCTGAATGGAGAAGGGCGATCGCGTTTAAAATCGGGTTTTTGGGTTGCAATGATCTTGTTACTCGGCGGGCTGTTTATCGCCAATATCGTTTACTACGAAGCATACACCATTGCTAATGTTATCAAACCTCTGGCTACGATCCTTTTGGGATGGGTAGCCTATTTTGTAATTTTCAAAAAAATCTCTCTTAAATTACCCCGTGCGATCGAGCAATTCGATCATTTAATTGGAGTGATGAGTTTGAGTTTAATTATACTGTTTTGGATGGCACTAGTGTATGTATATGGAGGCAGCAGTTAAGCTAATCCTTTTTACCCGATAATCAATTACAAAATGAAGCTTTAGAAAGGTTAATTGATTCTACTACCGATCGATGGACTCGTATGCTAGCAGCAGAGAGTTTGGGAAAAATTGATTCAGAAAACCCAGTGGCGATCGCGACTTTAGTCGAGTTAATTGATTCTGATACAGATGGATTAGCTCGTTTTCAAGCAGCAGACAGTTTAGAGAAAATTTTGACAAAATCTTTGATGCCGAAAGTTGTTAATATTTTAAAAAATACCAAACACGAAGAAGCAGTAAAAGTTCTTTGGCATTGCGCTCAAAATCTATCCTACCCAGAGTTTTACTCAGCTTGGCACTCTCAAGAATAAGGTTTGATATTAGTAGTCTGGCTTACAGTTGAGGCATAATCGTTAAAATTATGCTGTAGTCAAGGTCAAAGCCAATCCTGGCAACGATCGCATAACTGAATTTCATATGCAAAGGTCGCGTCTCGCTGCACCGAAAATTCCAGGACAACTTTATCTGTGGATTGCCATTCTCATCTTTGGTGCTGCCAATTCAGTAACGCACAAGCTGACGGAAATTGGCGCTAGACATCTCGTGGACGGTCGCAATCCCATTTCGCTTTGCAATGTTTTGTTTGTAGGCAATATCTGCGCCTTACTAGTGGCGATCGCGATTTATCGAAAACAATTAAAACTCAACAAATTAAAACAGCTATCTCGACAAGAATGGTTCAATCTTAGCGCAGTGGCAATAATGAGCGGCGCGATCGCTCCTGGTTTAATCTTTCAAGCGTTGGCGCTAACCACGGTCAACAGCGTTATTTTGGTCGGACGATTAGAACCTCCTCTGACTCTCATTTTATCGGTTTGGTTATTGCAGGAGAGAGTGAATTTTTGGGAGAGTTTGGGAGGAATGGTTTCATTTATTGGCGTAATTCTTTCGGTCTTTTTGCAACCGACCGAACAAGGTACTATAGCGATGAGTTTTAATGTCGGAGGGGGAGAAATTCTAACCGCTATTGCTGCTGTAGTGCTTGCAGCATCGACGATTATTAGTAAAGCACAACTCTCTCAAATTTCTATAGGAATTTATAACACCGTTCGTACAGCCTTGGGAACTGTCATCTTTTTCTTTCTTGCTTTACTAATCTACGGACACCATCATTTTATGGATGTATTTTCTCCTTTCCTGTGGAAATGGATGTTGATATACGGTCCTGTTATTGTAGTCGTCGGTCAGTCGCTTTGGCTTTCTGGATTGAGAGTTTCTACTGTATCGCAAGCTTCCCTAGCGGGTTCTTTTACCCCAGTCGCAGGCGTAGCGACAGCTTATCTCATTTTGGGCGAAGTTCCTACAAGGGCGCAATACATTGGCGGCGGCGTTATTTTAATCGGTATATTTTTAAGCCAATTCGGGAATTGGCGCAAACAACCCACAAAATGTCATTCTACCAAGGAGCTTCAAGAGGTAGAAAGTGGCATCGGATTTAAGGGTTTGTAAATCTGCCCAGTTTCTTGCATAAATTATGAAAAAGTTTTCATAAACGCTTCATAGTTCGTTCACGCCAGTCTCCGAAAGTAAAGATATCAGGCAAACGAAATCAATCAAATGCCTGCACTACCAGCCCAAACCATTAATCAAAAAGGAGATCGAACAATGAAACGCACTATACTTGCTGGTTTATCTGTTCTCATGCTATCCGCTCTAGTTTCCCCTGCTGCCAATGCAACTCCACAAGTAGAGCAAATATCCAAACAATCTATAGAAACGAGCAAGGTTAAATCCCCACAAAACAGTGAGTTGTAGGGGCGCATGGCGTGCTGCTTGCCAAAAGATGAAACCGATTATGGCATCCTTGCAACAGCAATATGGAAACAGCGTTAACTTTGTTGTTTTTGATGTTAGCGATCGCGCCTCTACACAAACATCAGAAGTAAAAGCTCAACAGTTAGAATTAAGTGACTTCTTTAATGCCCACAAATCCCAAACCGCAACCGTTGCACTCATCGATCCCAATAACGGAATGACGCTCGAACAGTTTCGCAAGAATTTGAACCAGCAAGACTATGTAAACGCGATCGATATGGCGATCGCCTTAACCAATTAATTACGAATTACAAATTATCAAAGTCGCCCTATGAAACGTAGATCTTTTGTTACCCTAGCAGGTTCAAGTATGGCAACTGTTTTAATGCTTGGTTGCACGCAAAAGAACACTGTTACGCCAACAACAAGTCCAGTCGCTGCTAGTCCCACAACAGAAACCGCACAAACATCTAAAGTATTGAGATCTGGAACCTTTGTAGATGGAGAGCATCCGACTTCTGGAACTGCCAGCCTTGTCGAGAAAGATGGCAAGCGCATTCTCGAACTCGATGAGGCTTTTAAAACTTCTACTTCCGGCCCCGATTTGGTCGTTGTGCTGCATCGTTTGCCGGATATAATTGGCTCGACTACGCCACCTGCCTATCCCATCAATGAAGGCGATTACGTTATTATTGCCCCTTTACAAGAATATAGCGGCGCTCAGAGTTACGCGATTCCAGAAAATATCAATTTAGAAGAGTTTCAATCGGCTGCGATTTGGTGTCGCAGATTTAACGCAACCTTCGGAGCCGCCAGACTTCAGTAATTAACTATTTCCTCTATTTGAATTTATACAATGTTCTCAAGCTAATTCAGACTAATTAATATCTCCAACGATCGCAGATAAATACATTTTATTAGTGCTTCAAGAGCTTGATAATTTTTAGTTTTTTTGAGAAGTTATCGAACAATCAGGACTCTTAAAATTTGGACTTTGTGGCGTAACTGTTGGTGCTTGAGCGACAAGCGCGATCGTTCCATCGGGGTTTTGTATCCAACCTTGTGCTTCTTGAATAACGTGACTTGACTCTTGTTCTGTGCGCGAGCCTTGCGCCCCTACATCTGTGCTACTCTCATTTTCATCGGGATTTGCCCATTCAACTATCCCTGTTAAATTAGATAAAGGTTCGTTGGGATTGTTGGGTAAACCACCTTTTCCCGCAATTACAAAAGAACTACCGCCAGCAACTCGATTGTCTCTAATGGCACAGACATTTTGAGCGATTAAAGAGGCGCGATCGACGGTTGCAGATGGCAACTTAGCTAAGCTATAGACGGGATTAACTTCTAAAATATTGATAAAAACTGTTCCATTTAGCCCAAATCGGGAAGAAGCTGTAATATCGCTTTGCAAAGTAGGTTGCTGGCGAAATTCGATTCCAAAGATTCCATCAGTCGTAATATTAATATTGCCGCCTTTCCCTTCAAAAGCATTAGCAGTAATATCGCTATTTTCACTGGGAGTAGCAATAATAAATCGAGCCAAAATATTGATATTGCCCCCATCTCCACCCGCACCCGCAACGCCTGCATCGGTGCGAATATCGCTTTCGCGACGCAATTGAAGCAAGTTGTTAGCATTT
This sequence comes from Hydrococcus sp. Prado102, assembly GCA_025454425.1. Taxonomy (GTDB): domain Bacteria; phylum Cyanobacteriota; class Cyanobacteriia; order Cyanobacteriales; family Microcystaceae; genus Hydrococcus. The sequence continues at coordinate 15,250 of JALOOL010000120.1, forward strand.
AGGTTGATATTTCCCCCATCTCCCGATTGAGTTGAAGCAGTAATTTGTCCTTGGGAATCGAGAGTCAGGAAATCGCTTGTAAGGTTGATATTGCCAGCTTTTCCTATTCCTTCCTCGTTAACTGATATTTGTGCTTCGTCTGCAATCGTTAATCGTTTGCTAATAATTTCTATATTGCCCCCATCGCCTGTTATTTCGTTCCGATTGAGGTTGGGATTAGCTCCCGAATCATCTCTGCTAACTTCTTGAGGATCGCCCGTTCCAGCAAATATTCGACTTATCCG
>JALOOL010000442.1 GCA_025454425.1 Hydrococcus sp. Prado102
AAGCACACTTAACATCTAGTTTATTTCTCATTTATTTAACCTTACTATATAAATTTAGTTTTCGATTGAGGTCAAAACCAGAAGCTTTGTTCCACCTGATAACGGGTTTTTGGGTTTGTTCTAGTAGTTATTATGGATATATATTAATCCCTACAATCGCTTTTTTATGTATTATTAAAAATTTAGATTCAATTGCTGCCAGACCAAAATTTTTGTATGTTAAAGCTAAATTACTGACTTTAAGATATATTTTTGCAGGAATGGCGATAGCGATTCTTGTATATGTATGTCAGCTATCTTATCTCGGTTATTTTAGTAAACTAAATGAAAGATTTTTAGAGCGGTCGAGCGATCGAGGATGGGATAGCGTTCAAAAGATTACGATTATAGACTTCGTTAAATCTGTTTGGTATAACTTAAGTTATTATCTCCCAATTGGTAGTAATAATTTAACGGATGGATTTGTTGGGTTATTAAGTTTTTTGGTAGTATTGGCGCTCTCACTTTATTTAGTCACCAAAATATCGATTAATAAAAAAGAGCTTTTTTTATCGCTTGGACTGATAACTATTCCTGCGATCGCTTATGTAACTCTTTTAATGAATTATACATATGTACATCATTTTAGTAACTTCAAACTGGCTCTACCACTAATATTTTTCTGTGTCGTTTTGCCTTTGACAGGAATGGCTTATTACTTCAATAATCTATTGAATCAAAGACTCAAATCCCCATTGATTTTATGTGCAGTTGTATTCTCTATAATTTTTTTGTCTAAAAGCGTTTCTCCTCGCTTTGTTGCTTTTGCAGGTGTCACCGATAAATCGCCTCAAGAATTTGGGACGCTTGTTGTTAATAATATTGCTGAAGATGAATTACCTGTTTCGGATAGTTTACCCGTTGGAATATCATTTCAACCTTACTGGCAATGGTATGCTAAACGTTTAGTTTACAAAACACAAAGAGAACAATCCGATATTCCTTTTCAACCTGAAAAAGAACACGATAGCCTTGCAGAATTTAGAGACTGGATAGCTGAAGGTAAAGTTAACTTAAATAACGTGCGATTGATGAAACCTGTTTATATAGAATATACAGACAAAACTAATTCATCGTCTTTTAATAATATCTGCCAGGGATATTGGAATCAGGTAAAAGAAACTGTTATCGGCAGAAATATTTCTATTTGCCGCTCGCCTAAATTAAAAGAAGCGCTTTTTGGTAAAGATTTGAATTAATTAATAAATAATTAGTCAATCTTTTTCTATCTATAGTCTATAAGCAGGTCAACAAAATCAATTACAATGATTTTAAGAATCTGTAGAGCCGGAATTGCCAGCCCTACAAGTGTTTTAAGCTTTATCCCTTGGCAAGATGTGTCATTAATTTGGCATAGCCACTTATCTAAATTCTACGCCGTAAACTTATCATCTATTCTATTTCAGGCATTATTGACTTGAAACCTTACAAAAAAGGTTCTTGGTTAGTAGCAACTGAGGAGTTAATTTACCACGATCGCGCTTTAGAAATTCTACTCGATAAACGTCTTAGTCAAATTGATTTCGACTCAACCAAAGATTTAGCAGAACAATTAAATGCTTTACCTGGAGGTTATATTCTTGAAATAACTAAAACAATTCAAGTATATCCTCAGTGTTGCGGTGGTTTAGAAAACATTATTGAATGGAAAGAAGCATCCAAGTATCTAAAAAATGAAGAAACAACTCTTTGGATAGGACATCCTTGGTTAATGGTAAGTGCGATTGATGAAGAACATTTGCGCCTCAGAAGAACGGCAGAATATAACGAGCCTGAAGAACTTGTTATTTTAGAGTTGAAAAGATCTAATTTGCGCTCGGCAATTGTTGATGCTGAAAAGAAACTGTCTGAGTTTCAACAAGTCTTGTTGCTAATACTCAAAAAAATAGTGCCGAATCAAGCTGAAGAAGCCGTGCAATTGCTAGTATATGGTTAAGGAGAGACAAAAATCCCAATTCCATTATGAACTCTTGCGGCTGTAACCGGAGAGCGATCGATTAGTTGTCCTCCCAAAGATAAAGAGGTCGAACTACCGCCGTCGAGATTGAGTGCATCGACTGCGCCTAATTTTTGCATTATTTGAGCGAGTTCTCCTAACGTTGCACCCCGTCCGCCGACGCGGTTGTGAATGGCGGTTATAATTATTGTGCCGCGATTGGTAGTTGCGATCGCGCTTCGAGATGCCATTTGTTGCCCAAATGCTTTGCTAAACTGTTCTGAAGCAGCATTAAGCACCACGCGACCGTTTTGTAATAAAAGCGGCCCCGCTCCTAAAACGTGTGGATAAGTACCAAACTCGGCTGGTATAGTAGCATTTTCTATACTTACTTCCGTGCCATTGGTTAATGCTGAAGCAGGTGCGCCATTTTTGCGAATGGTCAATAAGTAACCGTCGGCGGGAATGGCAAATGAATCTTTCCCAGCGAGTCCCGCTTTTAGTTGTTGGGTAACGCGGTTGTTTTGTACGAAAATAATCGTTTCGTTATCGGTTAGCGTTTTGTAATTCGTTCCCCATTCAGGCGTATAACGCGCCATTCCTGCTTGTATATAGCCGCTATTGAGCAAAGAAACGGGCAAACGACTTCCTGTAGAGGTCGTCACAACTTCTCGCAATGCAAGGCGACCAATTTTGACTTGTCCGTTATCGTTCCACGCGATCGCGCCTCGATTTAAAATAGGACTCGAAAGCCAACGATTATCTTGACGGATAGCGCCTAATGGTAGCCTGTTGTTGCGGTTGAAGAATCCGCCATTAATCGCTGCGGTTGCTTGCTGGGAGCGAGCCGTTGTTACGATTGGTGCAGTACCTTCTAGAATATTGGGATTGCTAATAATCGGTTTTACGGTAATTCCAGGCGCTTTTGGGTCAATCTCTAACAAATTAACGGGAAAAGAGCCGCGATTGAGTCGGACAAATTCTTGTCGCCATTTGATTCCAGGTGTCCAAGCAATCTCTCGCGGTTTCATCGCATCGGCGCGAATATCGATAATTAAACGGTTAGGATTGGATAAGCTCGACACTTGTAAGCCGCGAGCAGTAGGTAAATCTAGCAATAACTTAGTAATTCTGCCATCGCTTTGCATCGAGAATATACGAGCATCGGGTTTTAGTTTGGGTGAAGGAGAACCGCTACCCAAATCATCCTCATCAGTTGTAGGAATTGCGTCGGTCGCTGTTGGGGAGGGTTGAAACTGTGCTAATAATTGAGGAGTAGCCACTCCTTCCATTATCACGGCTCCTTGTTTTGGTGCTTGAGAGACTTGCCAAAAAATCGGACGGTCTAAATCGATAACTAGTCGTTTTCCCCAAGACTGATTTCCCACTCGAACGTTGAGAATCTGTGGTTGAGGAAGGTCGATATTAAGAACGTTACCTATAACCTGCATTCTCGCACCCGCTCGCTCCATTAGATCGGTAAGATCGATGTAGCGGTAAGGTGCAACAAATTTTGCCGTTACAGAAATGGGTTGTTCTGAAGCGGCGGAGAACCAAAGGACGGGTTGAACGTCAGGGTTATTGGTGTCGAGGAGTTCTATCCCCAGAGTTTGCATCGCTCCCGTGTCGGCTATTCCAGTGCGTACTGAGTCTCCCTGGTTCCATTGCCTCCAAGTTACGGGAAACCTGCGTCCGTTAAGAGAGATTTCTTGACCTTGTTGGGAAGCAGGAAGAGAGGATTGAGCGACTTGTAGATTCTCAATAGTCGGATATTCTGCCTCAGCAGATATATTACTTGTTAGAGAATAAGCGATTAGCGTTATTGCCAAAGAGCAAGAAAAAAAGCCCAAGGATTGCCAAGTAGGGTTAGCCATAGATATCCCCTCAATTTGCTCCACAACAGATCGAATTTCATCTTATATCGATCTTGCTTGAAGCGCGATCGCATCTTGATAAAATTAATACATCAAGAATCAATGACTTTCGCTAGCTCCAACCCCCTAGCTTTTGCGACATAATGTTAAGTTAAATAAAAGCTTGCCCTAAATATATTGGCACAAGAAGGTTTCGCGTTCGGCTTTCAGTGGAGCTTGGGCGCGATCGCGCAAGCCTGCTTGATGATAATATGGTTAAACCCAATTTGCCCTGATTACCACAAACTCTGACGGACAATTGTTAAATTTAAACATTTCTTATATATTGCTAATCGGAGACAATTTAACGAAAACTAGATTCGCCGCTAGGATTGCAAGAATTCTGAAAGCTATTCCCTGCGATTCTTTGACTGAGGAGAATGTCAATCGCTCCAGATTAATTTTTAGCAACGATGCAAGCAGTGCATTTAAATAAAAAAAATAAGACCAATTGGTCT
>JALOOL010000121.1 GCA_025454425.1 Hydrococcus sp. Prado102
AGATTCGACGCATCCATACAGATTGCACTTGTTCGGAATCGATACACTGTTTGCCAGATTCGAGGCGATAACTCAGCATTTGGTTATCGAGATAGGCGATTAGTTTCACTGCCATTGGAAACAGATCGGTATCGAAATGAAATGGTTTTGCTCCTTTTTTGGATAATGCTTCCATTACGCGATCGATAGTGAAATAGTCGCCGCTATGAGTTAGAAGTAGTGCGACATCGCGAGATGGGGACATAAAAGATTCAATCCGCGAACTAGTTTCATAAACATTTACGTTCGGTAAACGAGTTTGGATCTCTAACGATGAGATTAAGCATCAGGAATGCGATCGCGTTTTATGAGGAAAAGGAAATAAAGTGCGATCGTATTCCATTATTTTGACAAATTATTTAGTCTTTAGAAATTGGGATTATGGGGTAGTAAAGAGTCAGCATTACCTGATATCGATATATATTAGAAGACCTCCAAATAATTTAATAGTAGTGGTCGTATAGATGCCATCTGACTCAACACTAATACCGCTAATCCAATCCCAAGGTTGTCCTCCAACAATATTTTTTTCTTGTTCTGATATCTGTTTAAGAAAGTTTTCAGAAATTGCCGTGCGTAAATTAGAAATTGTAATGTTAGCCATTAAAAAACTCCTGATTGATGTTGAGTAAATATTTCTGGATATTGAGCGATCACAACTAAAAAATTAAGATTTTATAGAGCGATTGCAGCTTATTAATCAGCGAATTGAGCGAGTATTTTTAGCCAAGAATTCCTCCTAAACCTGGAGAACGATCCTCTTGGTCTGAGGGAAATTTTTGAGTTTGAGGGGTATCGAGAAGTTTTTTGGGAACGCCAAGACCGCCGCCAATTTTTCCGCCTTGAACTGCTTCCATTTCTTTTGCAGATAATTCCTCAAAACTTTGTTCTTCTAAATAGCGTGCAAAGAAGGGAATTGCTTTGGCATCCAAATCGTTAACATCAATATTAGACATAGAATTATTCTCCAAATTGCTATATTAGTGCAAATATTGAGTTGTAAAAATGCAAATTAAATCTTTGCCAAGTGATACTAAGTGCTGTATCTTGAGTTCCCAGTGCCAAGAAGCTTTTCAATATTAAGCCTTAAATAACCTTGGCAATTCTTGCATTTAAATCAACCAATACTGCAATATCTAATATCATGACAACTATTTTTGCTTTCATCAAGAGTCATTCTCAATCAATTCGACATAACATTCTTATTCAAGACTATTAAAAATCAAAATAGCTTGCTTATAAATTCTATAAGATTAATATTTTTTTTGGTTCGATCGATGAAATACGAACATCTTCGCGATTTCGAGAAATCGCGACATAAATATAGTCTTGATTAAAATACGATGTGCGAGCAAAATAAATTGTGAAGCTTAAAATATTGCGATCTCTTGCCATAAATTCCTGAGATTTTTCTCAGTTAATTCTCAGCTTTAACAAAGCTTACAGGGCGAATATACACTTAACTCTTTTAAATATGAGGTTGCAATCGTGAACTGGAAAACTTTAAGTTTAATTACCGTACTAACTTTAACCACAAGTATCGTTGCTTGTAGCAACACTACTACTCCAACTAATTCCAGTGTTTCTCCTACTGAGACAACTGATGCCATGAACCAGGATAAACAAATGGAACAAGGCGGATCGATGCAGCAAGGCGAGATGAAAAAAGATGATGTCATGCAACCAGGTGGTTCAATGGAACAAGGCGGTGCGATGGGTAATGATGGCGATGCGATGAAGAAAGAGGAAACTAAAAAATAAGCGATCGCGAATATTTCAGACTCCTCTGTTTCACTTCTCTTCCTATCTCACTATGTTTTCACAACGGCGACAATTCCTAATCTATTTAGGGTTAGCTATCACAAGCGCAGGAATTGCTACATTAGTAGATCGCGATTTTCAAAATGTAACCCTTGCCGATCCAACTACACCATCAGGCGATCGCACTTTGCCCGAATTTCAGGGAATCAGTGTTATCCTGCAACGAGTTGGCGGTATCGTTATCGTGACAACTGCGATCGCGATTCTCTTGGGTTGGGACGTGCGCGTGCAACTTTGGCTAGCTCCTTTCTTTCCTACGCTAGGCTTATAGGATATGAATTCATCAACAGCTTCAAAACGTAAAGTCAAGCTACCGAGTCAAGCTCTCTTAGCTAAAACATTTCACTGGGTTAATATTATCAGCCTCATCGCGATGATTGGTAGCGGACTGCAAATTTATAACGCCAATCCCGTTTTTGGTGGACGTGGAGGCTGGCATTTTCCCAATTTTCTTTTATTGGGGGGTTGGTTGGCGGGAGGGCGTAACTGGCATTTTGCGGCGATGTGGGTCTATTCGCTAAATTTGCTCTTTTATGGAATTTATATATTCATCTCGCGTCGCTGGCAACATCGTTTCGCACAAGTAAGCGATTTAAAAGCATTGCAAGTCAGCCAAAATACCAAACGCAAGACGTTTGCCAAACATCGGTTAATTTATACCATTATCATTCCTATTTTACTGCTGGCGATCGCATCGGGTCTGGCAATGTATCAACCCGCCCAACTGCATTGGTTAGCGGCATTATTTGGCGATTGGCAAACCTTACGAACGGTACATTTTATTACAATTCCCTGCGTCGTTCTTTTTACGTTTATTCATTCTCTACTAGCGCTGAAAGTTGGCGGTATTCGCCTTGTTCAATCTATTTTTTGCTAAATCTTCTTGAAATATTCTTGGGCGCACGCCATGCGCCCCTACTGGTTAAAATAATTCGTAATTGTCATTATTAATTACGAATTACGAATTATTTATGCGCCCCTTCAATTATTATGAACCCAAATTTCCCCAAAAATGCAATCGCTCGTCGTCGGTTCTTACAGTTGTCGGGACTGTCTGGGACGGGACTACTTGTGAGTGGATGCGTTCCTGCTAAATTCACCGATTTAGTAGGTCAAAAGATCGAACCATTGAATCAAAGCATTCAATCGTTGATGCTTTCTCAAAAGCCCGTTCCTGAGTTTCCTACAAGCGCGATTGAGCCAGAGAAGTTACTGATTAATTCTTTTAATTTTACTCCTGCGATCGATTTAAATACATTTCGCTTGATTATCAATGGCGAGGTCAATCATCCTTTGCAGTTGAGCATGGGAGAGGTTCAACAGCTTCCACTGACCGCTATGACGATTCGCCATGTCTGCGTCGAAGGTTGGGCTGCGATCGTACAGTGGGGTGGAGTACGCTTGCAAGAGTTAGCAAAACTGGTACAACCTAAAGAGGGCGTTCGCTACGTCTATTTTAAATCGGCAGATGGCTACTATGAAAGCTGGGATCTTGCCTCGGCATTGCATCCACAAACGCTAATGGTCTATCAAAAAAACGGGAAACCTTTACCCGCTGACAATGGCGCGCCTTTGCGTTTAGCTGCTCCTATTAAACTCGGTTACAAGCAAAGTAAATGGGTCACTCAAGTTACTTTCGTTAAAGATTTGATGCCCAGAAAGGGTTATTGGGTAGACAAAGGTTATGAGTGGTTTGCAGGGTTATAAATATTTGTTTATTAAATAGTTGCGAATTAAAATGCTGTTATAATCTCTAAAAATATTTATTAAAAAACAGTTATTCAAAAAAATTTGATTTTTGATTATATAGTCACTGAATCGAAATTAAGACTTGAGAAGAACGATTGATTACTTTGATAGTAATAACTTTGGCATCAATTAATCGAGTTTCATGAGGTAATTTTCCAGTCCCAGCATTGACAGGATAAGCAGGAAAACAAGCAGCACTCAAACTCAACCGCAAACTATTTCCTTTAAAGATTTTTATACAAGTTGCTTGCAAAGGAATTTTTATAGGTAATTCATCCGACATAATCCTTATATATCCCTGAGTAAAGTTATAAACTCGACCGTCAGGATAAACTTGAGATAAAACCGCACAAAGATCGAAACTAGTTGCATCTGCTTGACAATCAATTGTTACTGTTACATCTCCTGCAATACTTAAATCTTCTATTAAAGGATCGGAAGTATAAGTTAAAACATCGCTGCGACCATCAATACTAGAACGTTCAAAAGATCCCGCAGGAATTGTAGCATGACCGCCTAATGCAGGGACGGGTCGCCAAGGATCGTGGACTAATATATCTTCAGAAGAATTATGGGCGATCGCATCTACTAACTTCCCATCATCTTCTCGAATACTAGCTAAATTATTACTGGTTAAATAATAAGATTTTTGATTATTCTCAGGAAATGTATCGAAATAACACCATCGATTGCTACCCATTTCAAACAAACAAATGGGAGGAGTATTTAATAATTCTGAATCGATTCCTTTAAGAAATTTATTGAACCAAGCAACTTGCAAGCGATCTATAGGACTAATTGCCGCTCCTCCATAATCGATTGCTCCCAGTTTTCTTGCCCAAGGTAAATGCGCCCAAGGCCCGATAATTAAATACTGAGGAAATTGCGATCGCCCTTGGCGCTGCCCTTTGGGCAATCGCGTTACTATTGCCTTATAAAGATCCAAGGTTCCTCGCAAATAAAGATCGAACCATCCCCCAATATGTAACATCGGTAAATCGACATTTTGAATTAAGTTTTTTGGAGAAATTTTTTTCCAATATTCATCGGAGTAGGGACGATTTAACCAATCGTGATAAAACGAATCGGGGGCTAATTCTTTGAGTAGATTTGGGTTAGCTGGAATGAGATCGTTTAATGGTAAATTTCGGGAAGCTAGATATAACTTTTGAAAAGCTATCTCATCGCCTTGTAACCGCGCTGTTTCTGCTGCAAGTTGAATCGCCCAACCCAAATTTGCTTGCCAACAAAAAGCATTATTTTCATATGCCCAGTCGCTATATAAATCGTAAGCAACCATTGACGGACAAATAGCTTTTAAAGCATTAGGACGATTGACTGCTGCATATAATTGGGTCATTCCTTGATAGGAAAAGCCATACATTCCAACTTTTCCCGTACTGCCAGAAAGTTGAGATGTCCAGTTTACTGTCTCAAATCCATCGTCTATTTCATTAGCAAATAGCTCGAACTTTCCTTGCGATGTTCCTCTTCCTCGCACGTCTTGAATAACAACAATATAACCCTGTGCGGCATACCAACTTGGATGAGCATAAACAACCGTAGAAGCTATTTGTCTTCCATAAGGTTGTCGCATTAATAATACGGGAAATTGTTCGGAACTATCGGGACGATAAATATCGGCATTGAGTAAAACGCCATCGCGCGCATACATCGATGCAGTTTCTTTTATGACTTTAAACATGAGCGATTCAACAAGAGACTAATGAATCTAATCGTTGAAGTACGCTTAAATCTTCCTCATCTAATTGTTCGGGAATGCCGCTACGAATGAGTTCGGAAAAATCCTCATTAGGAACCATAAAACAAAGCGTATACAATCGTTGAGAACTCGTATTTCTTATTTCATGAATTCCTGTCGGTCGCACTAATAAACTATCTCCAGGACGCAGGGGAAGCATTTTACCATCGCAAATTGCCATCCCTTCGCCTTTGAGGATAAAAAACATTTCTACAGCAAAATGATGGCGATGGGTAGGAGTACTCCCGCCTGGGTCGAAAATTTCTACGCAAACCGTGAGAGAATCATCGGCAATAGACGGGTCGAAAACAATTGCTAAACGATTAGTATCCTGCGGACTAATGCGGAAGACTTGATAGTCTTTGGGAGATTTGACCACAGAAATCATGCAATGTTCGTTCATTTTTCCTCTTCGCGATCGCAGATTAGGACAATCAAACTTGTCTTTTCTAGTTTACTCAAATGATAAATATAAACTATCAACCCCGCCAGATGGCATCTGCCACTTTGCATACATCTGAAATTTGAGCGACATCGTGAACGCGCAAAATATCGGCTGAACCCGCGATCGCGGCACAACAAGCCGCCGCAGTGCCCCAGACGCGCATTTTTGGGTCATTTTGGTTAAGAATGCGACCGATAAAACTCTTACGAGAAGCGCCGATTAAAACAGGCAAACCTAAAGCCTTAAATTCGTTCGTTCGCCGCAATAATTCTAGATTTTGGGCGTAATTCTTAGCAAAACCAATGCCAGGATCGATAATAATACGCGATCGCTCGATTCCTGCTTCAGTAGCGCGATCGATTTGTTGCTCGAAAAATTGGATAATTTCTGCAATCAAATCTTGATAATCGGTTAACTGCTGCATGGTTTGAGGCGTACCGCGAATGTGCATCATAATAAAAGGCACTCCCAAACGAGCAACCACCGGAAACATTTCAGAATCGTAGGTTCCCCCCGAAATATCGTTAACGATATCCGCCCCTGCGTCAACTGCTGCTTGTGCGACGGATGCTCTCGTCGTATCGATAGAAATAGGAGTAGAAACCGCTTCTCGCAACGCTTTAATAACGGGAATAACTCGGTTTAATTCTTCTTCAAGATCGATTTGTGCTGCCCCTGGGCGCGTAGATTGACCCCCAATATCAATAATATCGGCTCCCTCATCAATCAGTCGCTTTGCTCGTACTAAAGCCGTCTCCAGATTATTGAATTCTCCCCCATCGCTAAAACTATCGGGAGTCACATTCAAAATCCCCATCAAATAGGTACGCTTTCCCCAATAAAAAGTCTGTTCTCGAAGAGTTAGATTCATCAACGTTATATCTCACCTTCTCTCTTTTCCCTCTCTTTTCCCTCTCTGCGCCTCTGCGTCTCTGCGTGAGATAAAAAAAAGGACGCAAAGTTTGCGCCCTACAAGATTGCTCAAAACTTCCCTACTAAAGCAGCATTGCATCTTTCGCAAATTGTCGGATCTTCTGGAAACTCCCCAACATGAGTCGAGTAATTCCAACAGCGATCGCATTTTTGCCCTTCCGCTTTGACAATGCCAATAGAAGCGATCGCAGATTCGCTTTTATAATTAGCTTGGGTAATTGCTTCAGCAGACTTGACTAATTCGACTTGAGATGCTAAGAAGAAATAGCGCAATTCATCGACGCGATTTCCACTCAAACTATCCGATGGATTGAGCGATTCTAAACGCTTTCTTAGTGATTCATCCGAGACATAAAGTAACACTTTAGCATCCAAAGATGCGCCGATCGCTTTATCGGTTCGCGCCTGTTCCATCACTTTATTAACTTCTGTACGAATCTGTCTGACTTGCGTCCAGAAGGTAACTAATTCTGTCTTTTTCCATTCGGGTTTCATTTCTACCCAACCCGACTCGAAGACGGATTTATAAGGCGTTTTGTAAGGTAAAAATTGCCAGATATCTTCTGCCAAGTGGCATAAGACGGGCGCGATCGCTTTGGCTAGACTTTCTAATGCGACTGCTAAAACCGTCTGACAACTGCGACGGCGAACCGAATTCAAATCGCTGATATACAATCTATCTTTAGCAATATCGAGATAGAAATTAGACAAATCTACCACGCAGAAATTTTGCACGGTTTGAAAGAAACGAAAGAATTGAAAATTCTCAAACGCTTCTGTTACCTCAGCAAAAACTTCGGTTATCCGATGCAGCATATAGCGGTCTAATTCTGGCAATTGTTCGTAAGGAATTGCATCTTTAGCGGGGTCGAAATCGTGCAAATTTCCTAACAAAAATCTGGTCGTATTGCGAATTTTCCCGCGAACGTCGTTTAATTGTTTGAGGATATTGGGGCCGAAGGGAACATCAGAGGAATAATCAACAGAAGATACCCACAAACGTAATATATCAGCGCCATAAGGGTCTACTTTGACCTTATTCTTTTTCCCATTTTCTATGAGTTCTATCTGGCCTCCTTCAATAACAACCAAGGGGTCTATTCCATTGCCTAGCGATTTACTCATTGGGCGACCTTTTTCGTCCAGGATAAAGCCGTGAGTTAAAATGGTTTTATAAGGCGCAATTCCATTGGTCGCAACGCTGGTTAGCAAACTAGATTGGAACCAACCGCGATGTTGATCCGAACCTTCTAAATAGATATCTGCCGGATATTTTAGTTCTTCTCGCTGCTTGGCAACTGCTGCCCAAGAAGAACCCGAATCGAACCAGACATCCATTGTATCCATGCCTTTGCGATACTTGCGTCCCTTATTGCGATAGGTTTCGGGCAATAATTCCTCAACCGATAATTCCCACCAAGCATCGGAACCTTTTTCGGCAAAGATTGCTTGGACGTAGTTAATCGTTTCTTCGTTTAACAAGGGTTCGTTGGTTTCTTCGTCGTAGAAAACGGGGATAGGAACGCCCCAACTCCGTTGACGAGAGATACACCAATCCGAGCGATCGGCTACCATTGGAGTGATCCGATTTTCTCCTTGAGGTGGAACCCATTTAACCGATGCGATCGCTTTTAGTGCGTTATCGCGAAATCCTTCTACCGAAGCAAACCATTGTTCCGTCGCGCGGAAAATCGTCGGTTTTTTGGTGCGCCAGTCGTAGGGATATTTATGAACGTAAGCTTCTTCTTTAAGTAAAGCGCTTTTTTCTTGCAGTTCCTTGATAATTGCCTCGTTTGCATCCTTGAGGACGTTTAATCCGGCAAACTGACCTGCTTCTTGCGTTAAGTTGCCTTTGTCGTCTACGGGGGAAAGAATCGGCAATCCATATCGCTGACCGACCATATAATCTTCTTGACCGTGACCTGGTGCAGTATGAACTAATCCAGTACCGGATTCGGTCGTTACATAGTCGCCGCCGATAACAATTTCGCTGATGCGCTCGTAAAGGGGATGGCGATAAGCTGTATGTTCTAAATTCTTACCAGTAATAGTTGTTTTGATGGTTAGGTTAACCCCAAAAGTTTCCGATAGCTTCTCGACTAAATCTTTGGCGACGATTAAATACTTATATCGACCGACAGAACCATCGGTTTCTACTACTGCGTAGGTCAAATCGGGATTGAGGGCAACCGCTAAGTTACCAGGCAGCGTCCAAGGCGTAGTCGTCCAGATAGCAACGCCAAGATTGTCCATAAAAGGCGCTAATGCGTCTTTCGCTGCTTCCCCTGCTTTCGTAACCTCAAAAGCAACGTAGATACTGCGCGAAGTGTGACCTTCTGGATACTCCAATTCAGCTTCTGCCAGCGCCGTCTGAGAACTGGGACTCCAGTAAACGGGTTTTAATCCTCGATAGATATATCCTTTCAATGCCATCTGACCAAAAACGCCGATTTGCGCCGCTTCGTATTCGGGAGTCATCGTTAAATAGGGATGTTCCCAATCGCCCCAAACACCATAGCGTTTGAACCCTTCACACTGTTCTTTTTGCGCTGCTAAAGCAAAATCTCGCGCTTTGTGACGCAAGGTTAGGGGGGTTAACTGTTCCCGTTCTTGGGACTTCATGTTTTGTATCACTTTAAGTTCGATAGGTAGTCCATGACAATCCCATCCCGGTACGTAACGAACTTTGTAACCGCGCAGCAGCTTGTATTTGTTGATGATGTCTTTGAGAATTTTGTTGAGGGCGTGACCCATATGCAAAGTACCATTTGCATAAGGAGGCCCATCGTGCAGAATAAAAATTTCTTTAGGATTATTTTGTGACAGGTTTTCGTAAATTTGATTTTCTGCCCAAAACTTTTGTAGTTCTGGTTCGCGCACTTTGGCGTTTGCCCTCATGTCGAATCGGGTCTTAGGCAGATTAACGGTGTCTTTGTAGCTTTTTGCTTCTGTCACAGTCCTAATAGAAATACGTTGTAATGATTAAGGTTTCTCTTGTCCTATTATGCCGCGAGTTAGACCTGAGCGTGTAGATAATGTTTGGTTGCGCAAACAAACGCTTATGCTCTTGCTTATCTCTTCGAGGTGGTTTCTATTCGTTGTGGAATCTGCTTGGAGATTGTACGTAAAATTCACTAATTTTTAAGCGTTCTCGGCACTTGTACCGCGAGTAAAATAACTCTTGCTGCCATGAACGAAGACATTGCCAACCACAACCAATGATTGTTGTGGAATTGCCAAGCAACGATCGCAACGGGTAGAAAACCGATGAAAGTAGCAGCTAATGAAGTATTTCGTAAGATTACTCCTTCTGCTAAACCAATAAAATAGCCATCTAACATAAATGCGATCGCGCCAAATCCCAAAACGGGTAAAAGCCAAATAACATAACAATTGAGGCGATCGATAATATCGATATGATTGGTTAACAATCCAAACAACGTATTAGGAAAAAGAATAAAGGCAAACGCAAATATCAGTCCTACTAACAAGCTTGTTTTTCCTGCAATTTGCAACAAAGGAACGAATTGTTTTTTGTTACCTTCGCCTTTGAAAATTCCTGTTAAGCTTTCAGTGGCAAAGGCTAATCCATCGATGGCAAAAGCAGCAAAAGTGACCACTTGTAAGAGCAAGGCATTTTCTGTTAATACTGTCGTTCCCATTGCCGAACTCAAATTAGTAAATATAGAAAATGTTAAGAGTAAAACTAGCGTCCGAATAAAGATGTCTCGATTGAGTATGAGGGTATCTTTGAGGGCGGAAGAAGAAAAGACTTTATTCGCGATCGCTAAAATTTCTTTCAATTTAACTTCGCGAACTACTAATACTAACCCTACAATTAACATTAAAAACTGACTCGCTGCCGTTGCTAAACCTGCGCCCATACTTTCCCAACCCAAACGAACGATTAACAAGTAGTCGAGTAAAATATTAGCGCTATTGCCAACAGCAGACATCAATAGCACTTTGCTGCTTTGTTCGCGCCCTAAAAACCAGCCAATTAAAACGAAATTAAGTAGCGCAGCAGGCATTCCCAAAATTCGAGCATCATAATAAGCTAACCCTGAAGCTTTGACTTCTGAAGTTGCACTTAGTATGGAAAATCCGATATTGCGCAGAGGAACGTGCAAAACTAAAATAATCAGACCTAATATTAGTGCCAATAAACTACTTCGCAATCCAATTAATAATACTTCTTCTCGATCTTTTCGTCCTACTGCTTGAGCGGTTAAACCCGTCGCACTCAGGCGTAAAAACCCCAAAGCGCGATAGATAAAATTGAATAAAATAGTCGATAAAGTTACTCCAGCTAAATGCCTGATTTCTGTTAAATGACCTAGAAAAACAACGCTCAGCAAACCCGCCAAAGGCACCATCATATTAGAAAGAATGTTAATCAGTGCCAATCGGAAAAAACGTAAATGAAAGTCTTCGCGATTTAAAAATAATAAACGTAAGTTTGGATAGGAAAATTCAACTTTATTTTGCTCTAAATATCGCATATATAGTAAAAGCGTTGTCTGGGGAAAGGGCAAGGGGGAAAGGGGAAAGGGAAAAAATTTGTACCTCACTCGTTAAGTCGTGTCAGTAGGTTGGGTTGAGGCACCGAAACCCAACATCTATAAGCTTTGTTTGATTGCTACAGAAAAAAGATTTGTCAGTCGATCGCACAAAGCCTCCACAAGCACTAAAATTGCAGTCTAAAGTTGAGATCGGCATCGCCAACCCCTCGGTGTTACTGAAGAAATAATTAAAATTACTCGTTGGCTCGCAAAAATTGTTTATGATGATAGATAAAAACAAATTGTTAACTTAGATTGTAGCGAGTAAATGCCCACAATGGGTTAAGTCGCGATCGCATTATTGAGACAAAATTAAGTTGATAGTTTGTTGTACGAACATCTCAACTCGCTACATAAGATGATTCGATTCATTTGGGATTGCTATATCATGTCTTTATGTGCCTGTATCCATCAAGCTTGCTGTTGACTGGAAAGGCACGCGCCGTATTCTTTTAATGGTGGTAATTAAATAATTAATCCCAAAATTCCATGAATTTAAAGCTCTACAATACATTAACCCGTCGCGACGAACCTTTTGAACCGCTAGAACCTGGAAAAGTGCGGATGTATTGCTGTGGGATTACCGTTTATGACTACTGTCATTTAGGTCACGCGCGGACTTGTATTGTTTGGGATGTAGTGCGTCGCTATCTGCAATGGCGAGGCTATAAAGTTGAATATATCCAAAATTTTACCGATATTGACGATAAAATCCTCAATCGAGCCAAAAAAGAAAAAAGTTCGATGGAAGACGTTTCAGAACGTTTCATCGATGCCTATTTCGAGGATATGGAACGACTAAAAGTCAAAAAAGCCGATGCTTATCCCCGCGCAACGCACTCGATTAAGGGCATTCAGCAACTCGTCTGCGAGTTGGAAAAAAAAGGTTACGCCTATCGTTCAGATGGAGACGTTTACTATTGCGTCTGCCAATTTCCCTCCTACGGTAAGCTATCGGGACGTAAATTAGAGGATATGGTAGCAGGCGCAAGCGGCAGAGTCGATCTCGAAGACCCAACCCATCAAAAGAAGAAAAATCCGGCTGATTTTGCCTTGTGGAAATCCGCTAAACCCGAAGAACCTTTTTGGGATTCTCCTTGGGGAAAAGGTCGTCCTGGATGGCATATTGAATGTTCGGCGATGGTACGAGAAAGATTCGGCGATACTATCGATATCCACGTCGGCGGAAGCGATCTCATTTTTCCGCACCACGAAAACGAAATTGCGCAATCGGAAGCAGCAACGGGCAAACCGTTGGCGCGATACTGGATGCACAATGGCATGGTAAAAGTGGATGGCGAAAAGATGTCTAAATCGCTAGGTAATTTTATTACCATTCGCGATTTACTCGAAAAAGTCGAACCAATGGCGGTGCGCTTATTTATTTTGCAAGCACATTATCGCAAACCTCTCGATTTTACCGACGAAGCTTTAGCAGCAGCAACAAATGGCTGGCATACTCTTAGAGATGGGTTATTATTTGGCGATCGCTATGCAAAACAATTAGGTTGGCAATCTTCTTCTGCGGTTAATAATCCTCAGCGACAACGGTTTCAAGAAGCGGTTGACGACGATTTCAATTTTGCGAATGGATTGGCAGTTTTGTTTGAAATTGCCAAGAAGTTAGTTAAAGAAGCTAACTTACTCGTCCATGAAGGAAAAACCGAAACGCCACCCCAGGAGTTAGAACAACAATGGCTAACTCTGAAGGAATTGGCGCGGGTATTAGGACTAGAAGCTGAACCCGAAGAAGAAAAGCAAGAAACCATAGGTGAATTGAGTGACGCTGAGATTGAAGCGTTAATTCAACAGCGTTTGGAAGCAAGGAAGGCGAAAAATTGGGCAGAGGGCGATCGCATTCGCGACGAACTCAAAGCACAAGGAATCGCTTTAATCGACCAAGCAGGCGGCGTAACTCGTTGGCATCGCATCGATTAATCGCAATGACCAAGAAGTGTATCTGTCTCGATTTGAGTTAAGTTTTCCCGCAGCGGACTCAAACTACTGCGCGATCGCAACAATAAAAAGTTTGAGTTAGAAAAATGGGTTGAACGATAGTGAAACCCAACCTACTATTAATTAATGATGAATTATGAAAATTAGGAGTTCGAGAGTTCGGTAGTTCAGCAGTAATTTTACTTCCGACTTCCGACTTTCGACTTTCGACTTTTTGAAGTCGCGATCGCGTAACGATCGAAAGACACTGCTCGTAAGCTAGAATTATTAAGAAATCTATACTTCAGATTACAAAACTTTTAACTCAGAGTTCTTATGTCTCTCCCCATTCGCAACGTCGCTATCATTGCCCACGTCGATCACGGTAAAACTACCCTCGTGGATGCCCTCCTCAAACAATCTGGAATCTTTCGCGAAGGGGAAGACGTACCTATTTGCGTTATGGACTCCAACGACTTAGAACGGGAACGAGGCATCACAATTCTGTCCAAAAATACCGCCGTTCGCTACAAAGATACCTTAATCAATATCGTCGATACTCCCGGACACGCCGATTTTGGCGGCGAAGTCGAACGGGTATTGGGAATGGTAGATGGCTGCATTCTCATTGTCGATGCCAATGAAGGCCCGATGCCTCAAACGCGCTTCGTTCTCAAAAAAGCCTTAGAAAAAGGTTTGCGTCCTATCGTCGTCGTCAACAAAATCGATCGCCCGCAAGCAGAACCCTATGGCGCAGTCGATAAAGTCTTCGATCTGTTTGTAGAATTAGGGGCAGATGACGATCAGTGCGACTTTACAACCCTATTCGCCTCTGGTATATCGGGTTTCGCTAAAGAGAAGCTAGAAGACGAAGGCAAAGATATGCAGCCTCTCTTTGAAGCGATCTTACATCACGTTCCACCTCCGGCAGGCGATCCTAGCAAGCAACTACAACTGCAAGTAACGACCCTCGATTATTCCGATTACTTGGGACGCATCGTTATCGGCAGAATTCACAATGGAGTACTCAAAGCCGGACAACAAGCCGCATTAGTCAAAGAAACGGGCGAAATCGTCAAAGCCAAAATCTCAAAATTAATGGGATTTGAAGGCTTAAAGCGCGTAGAATTGCCAGAAGCTAGCGCGGGGAATATCGTAGCCGTTGCAGGGTTTGCCGATGCCAATATCGGAGAAACGATTACTTCGCCAGACGATCCCCAGGCATTACCGCTAATCAAGGTAGACGAACCCACCTTACAGATGACCTTTTCGGTCAACGATTCGCCATTTGCCGGACAGGAAGGCAATTTTGTCACTTCTCGGCAACTGCGCGATCGCCTGATGCGAGAATTAGAAACTAATGTGGCGTTGCGCGTCGAAGAAAGCGATTCTGCCGATAAATTCCTAGTTTCAGGACGCGGCGAACTCCATCTGGGCATCCTGATCGAAACCATGCGTCGAGAAGGCTACGAATTCCAGGTTTCCCAGCCTCAAGTCATCTACCGAGAAATTAACGGTCAGCCATGCGAACCTTTTGAATATCTCGTTTTGGACGTTCCCGACGAAGCCGTTGGTTCTTGTATCGAACGTCTCGGACAGCGCAAAGGAGAAATGCAGGATATGCAGGCTGGCGGTAACGGACGCACTCAATTAGAGTTTGTCATTCCCGCACGAGGATTGATCGGTTTCCGAGGTGAATTCATTCGCCTGACGCGCGGAGAAGGGATTATGAACCACAGTTTCCTGGAATATCGTCAGCTATCTGGAGAAGTGGAAACCCGTTACAACGGCGTTATTATCGTCATTGAAGAAGGCGTTTCTACCTTCTACGCTATGAAAAATGCCGAAGATCGAGGCGTATTCTTCATTACTCCTGGAACGAAAGTCTACAAAGGGATGATTGTCGGCGAACACAACCGCCCGCAAGACTTAGAGTTGAATATCTGCAAAACCAAACAGCTAACTAACCACCGTTCGGCGACGGGCGACGAATTAGTGCAACTGCAAGCGCCTGTAGATATGAGTTTAGAACGGGCATTGGAATATATTGGTTCCGATGAGTTAGTCGAAGTTACGCCCAAATCAATTCGCTTGCGCAAGATGGCGACGAAGAAGTTGGCGAAGCGTTAATAGCCAGTTAGATTTATAGCACGCCCAGCCCGCTTAGGCGGGCTATTTTATTAGACCTATGGGCAAAAGTCTTAAGAATTGACGCTTAAGAATGAAAGGATTTTGGATGAAAGGATTTTGGATTGAGGAATTTTATATTTATGCCC
>JALOOL010000443.1 GCA_025454425.1 Hydrococcus sp. Prado102
GATATATAACAGATAGATTTTTGCCCGACAAAGCTATAGATGTGCTAGATGAAGTGGGAGCTCGTGTGCACCTCAAAAATATACATGTTCCTAAAAATATAGTTGACAATTACTATCAACAAAATTAAACTACTATTTAGTGTTTTCCTCTTCTGGGCTTGGGGTTAGGAAGTATTACCTATCCCCCCCACTTTTTTGAAGTCGGAAGTCGAAAGTCGGAAGTCGAAAGTAAATCTACTCCCCTACCAAGATCTTTTTTAATAAAGAATTTGATTTCATGTACGTAAGCCATAAGAGCTATTTTTCCTCAGAGTGGATAGTTATAGGGTTCTCTGAGATGTGGTCAAAATAACATTAACCGTTGTAATTTTTGATTGAGATTTTTGAGGCGAGATTATCATTTAAATATAAAGCGTCAATTCGCAAAATCGCGCTATTGAACCCGTAACTTTTTTTAGTACTCTAATAACTTGTTTAAGTTGTAGAAATACCTACGAAATATAAAAGTTAAATATTTATAAAAAAATCAATTTTAGGAAGGAGAATAATATGTCCGCCGTTCAACCTAACGTTCTGTGGATTAGTGCAAGTCCGAGTTTTGGGCGTTTCGATCGCCCTTTAGTCCGCTATTTATCCCATCAAGTTACCGTCGCTCAATGGGAATATTTTCAAAACCCAGACGAACCCAGTTGTCTAGAAATTCCACTCGTATTGCTACACGACTATCTTAAATCTTGCCCGAAACCGATAGATCTCATCGGTCATGGAGTCAGCGGATTATTGGCACTGCTTTACGCGCGCCAACACCCAGAGAGAGTTAAATCTCTGACGCTATTAGCAGTAGGCGCTCAAAGCGCGATCGACTGGCAATCGCATTACTATGCGATGTGTCATTTGTTGCCTTGTACTCGCCAGGTTATTCTTGCCAAAATGGTTCGCAGTCTGTTCGGTCATCAAGAGAAATATAGCACTCAAGCTTTAATTGGATTGCTGGAGCAAGATTTAAATACCTCGCCATCGCCTCATTCGCTTTATCAACAGACAACTGTTCCTCCTGGCGAAGTAAGCGTACCTTTGCTGGTTTGTGGGAGTAAAGACGACCTAATTGTCGATCCGACTGCTTTGGAAGGATGGCAAGCGTTTTTGAAAGAAGGCGATCGCATTTGGGAATGTCCTACAGGACACCACTTTTTCCATTATTACCAGCCTCAGTTAGTCGGCAGACAAATTCTCAAATTTTGGCAATCGCGATCGCCAGAACCCAACATCCTAGAAGTTCCCGCGCACTAGATAATCAGGGAATAGAAAACAGGGTTAATCGGAACAATTAGATTTCTGCCGATCTTTAAGATTTAGTGCTTTGTTTTAAAAGAATGTCAAGATTTCTAGATATTCTAGAGAATAAGTTTGCCAAGTCAATTGCTGCAAAACGCTAGTATAATCTTATACTTAACATTAAGTTTTGGCGATTGTTCGATTGCAACACCTATTAGAACGCCTTGAACTCGCTCGGTTTCCTGCAAAGGTCATTCAACTAAACGGTTTAACAGTAATACATCAATATCTACCAGCAACTCCCGTGGTAGTGGCAGATGTGTGGGTACGTGCTGGAGCTAGCAGCGAACCCAAAGAGTGGTCGGGAATGGCTCACTTTTTGGAACATATGATTTTTAAAGGGACAAAATACCTACCGCCAGGAATGTTCGATCGCATTGTCGAGCATAGCGGTGGAATAACGAATGCAGCAACCAGTCACGATTATGCCCATTTCTACTTGACATCGGCAGCACCCTATCTAGCCGATACGTTACCTTGTTTGGCAGAGATTTTGTTAAGAGCAGAAATTCCCGACGAAGAATTTTATCTAGAGAGGGATGTCGTTTTAGAAGAAATTCGCGCTTCCAATGACGATTCGGATTGGTTGGGATTTCAAGCATTGTGCGAGAGCATTTATCAGTACCATCCCTACGGACGACCAATTTTAGGAACCGAAGCGCAACTACTTAATTATACGCCCAACCAAATGCGCTGCTTTCATCGCACCTATTACCAGCCAGAAAACATAACCTTGGCAATTGTGGGGGGAGTAAAGGAAGACTTTGCTTTATCGCTTGTGGAAAAATCTTTTGCTAATTTTAGCGTGCGCTCGGAATGTCCGCCTTGTATGGTGGAAGCCGAACCCCCATTAATTGGCATTCGTCGCACCCAGATGTATTTACCCAGAATAGAGCAAGCGCGCCTAGTCATGGGATGGGTAGGGCCTGGGGTAGAACAGTTGCAAGATGCACTAGGATTGGATTTATTATCGGTTATTTTGGCAGGTAGTCGTTCCTCTCGGTTGGTGCGCGAATTGCAAGAAGAAAAGCAATGGGTATTTCATATCGAGAGTATGTTTTCCCTGCAACGAGATTCTAGCTTGTTTACGATCGCAGCTTGGCTAGAAGAAAAGGACTTAGAAAGAGTCGAAGCAGCGATCGCAGATTGTTTGTTAGAGTTGTCCTTAAATCCTATTAGCGAAGCTGCATTAGAACGCGCCAAACGCTTGCTGATTAACGATTACACCTTTTCTACAGAAACCCCCGGTCAGCTAGCAGGTTTATATGGTTATTATCAGACGATAGCAACTGCCGAAATGTCGCTTCTTTATCCAATAGCGATCGCGCAATTTGACGCAGTAGAACTTCAGCGTATCGCCAGTCAATATCTATCGTGCGATCGTTATGCAATTACATTAATGAAATCGTGTTAAACGCCACCCACAAAAGCAAAAATGCAGACAGTGAATTTTACAGCAAACGAGAAGACGGTTCAGAAAGTCGTTTTAGATAATGGCATCACCTTAATCGCGATCGAAAATCAAACTGCCGATTTGATTGCGGGTAGGCTATTTTTTAAGGGTGCGGGAGCGATGTGGGAATCGCCTCAAAAATCTGGATTGTTTCACCTGTTGGCGACAGTTATTACTAAAGGAACCAAAAATTTATCGGCGCAGGAAATTGCCGAACAAACCGAATCCATAGGCGCAAGTCTCGGTGCGGATGCTTCATCGGATTATTTCGTGCTGAGTCTGAAGACGGTTGCTGCTGATTTCGCACAAATGCTGAAGCTAGCCGGAGAAATATTGCGATCTCCGACGTTTCCAGAAGCAGAAGTCGAGCGAGAAAAACAAATTACTCGTCAAAATATTCGCTCTCAATTGGAACAACCTTTTAACGTTGCTTTCAATCAATTGCGAGATATTATGTATCCCGATCATCCTTACGGACTCTCGATTTTGGGAACAGAAGAAACTGTAAGCGAGTTAACGCGGTTCGATTTAGTGCAATGTCACCAAAGTTATTTTCGTCCCGATAATTTAATTATCAGTCTTTCGGGTCGCTTGACTCTAAAAGACGCGATCGCATTAGTCGAAGAAGTTTTTGGCGATTGGGAAATCCCCCATTCATCGCTGGTAGCGCCTCAGATTCCCAAATTAGTTCCTCAACCCAATCGAGCAATAACCCCCCAAGAAACCCAACAATCGATTGTCATGTTAGGGTATTTGGGATCGGCAGTAAAAGAGCCAGATTATGCAGGTTTGAAGTTGCTCAGCACTTATTTAGGCAACGGTCTTTCTAGTCGCCTCTTTGTCGAGTTGAGAGAAAAACGCGGATTGGCTTATGACGTGTCGGCTTTTTATCCTACCCGTTTGGAGAAGTCGCAATTTGTCATTTATATGGGAACTTCACCCAATAATACTACGCTGGCTTTAGAAGGATTGCGATCCGAAGCCGAACGCCTCCGCCATACAGAATTAACCCCTCAAGAATTGCAGGCTGCGAAAAATAAAATTTTAGGTCAGTACGCGCTAGGAAAACAAACTAATGCAGAGATGGCACAGTTGTTTGGCTGGTACGAGACGCTGGGACTCGGTATAGAATTCGATACTCAGTTTCAAGATGCGATCGAGCAAGTAACAGTTGAGATGGTTCGACAAGTGGCTAACGAATACTTTATAGAACCCTACATATCTATGGTAGGGCCAGCCGCGTCGGTAAATGGGGATTGGTGAACGTCCCTTCGGGAAGACAAGGAAGACAAGGAAGACAAGGCGGACAAGGGAGACAAGGAGGACAAGGTAGACTTGGGGGACAAGGAAGAATCTTTATTTCCACCTTCTTCTCTCTGCCCGGAAGCCCTCTGCCTTAAAAAACTGGTCACTGATAACAGGTCACTTATAACTGAAAAAGTGTCCCAATGAACTACTCCCCGCCGCAAGCTGAGCGGGGAGTTTCCCGAACAGCCGCAGTAGATTGTTTCTGTCGTCTCAACGCCCCTAGTTGCCTCAAACTTCCG
>JALOOL010000005.1 GCA_025454425.1 Hydrococcus sp. Prado102
CTTGGACGGCAGTTGCTCCACTTGGGGAGACCCCAAGACCGCACTGCCTCCGTTTCCCGTCGAGTCGAAACTGCCGAACCCGAAGGGGATTTTGGATTATTTGAAAATCTGAAATCTAAAATACTTGGTTTCAAGAGAGTAGAGACGCGATAGATCGCGTCTCTACTAATTTTTTCCTTTGAAAAAGCCTCTTCTTGTTTATAAGAGGTCAATTCAAAATCTGTTGACGATTCGCGATCGCTTAAAAGCAAATTTATTAAATGCTTGTATAATGGTTCGATATTATCTCTAAAAGAAAACTGAACGTCCGAATTTATTGATAATAGGCTTTGTCTGTAAGTCTCTAAATTTTCAACTGCCGATTCGTAATTTTGTAAGGCTTTTTCTTGTTCTCCTTTTGCTTCAAAAATTCGACCTAATTGCCATTGCCATTGATAGAATAAATCGGGAAATTCCTGGGCAATATATAATGCTTCTTGGGTTTTCGCTTCGGCTTCGGGAAATTTTTGAAGATACTCGTATAATCCCCCTAAACTCCCTATTACGTAAGATTCAGTTGCTTTATCGCCATTTTTTTTAGCATCTTGAATCGCTTCGTTCAAGCGAGCGATAAAACTTTCCTCAAAACGAGCTTTTTGAAAATATTGTTGTTGCAAGCAAGCAATATTTTTACTGTAGTTAATCGTCGCATAAACTTTAAATTGACCTAGCGGTAAATTTTCTAGTTTGATTTCATCGGCTAGTGTCGCAGCCTGGGAATATTCTGATATTTCTAGTAATCCTCTAAAGCGATTTAATTTTGCTTTAGTTTTTAGTATTTGTGAAGAGGTTTTTTGAAGAGATCGATCGTAAGTTTCCAGTGCAATTTTATAATGCTTTTTAGTCTGTTCGGATAGAGAACTAACTTGACACTTCCAAGGAAGATAATTATATTGCGGTTCGGCTTGTCTATCTCGTTCTAAATTGGCGATCGCGGTTAGAGTATTTCCTAGACTTAATAAAGTTGCTGCTGGATCTGGATCTGATGCGATCGATGTCAGTTTTTCTAAAATAATTTGCGATTTATTTAAATCTCCCATCGATCGCAATGTATCTCCTAAAATCCGCCAAGCAGTCACTAAAGAAGGCGCTAAATTTTGAGAAAGATTGTGAGTTTTTTCTCGAACTAATTCTGGCGTTAATTCTTCACAGCTTTTAACAGAAATTTCTACAGATTGAGCCAACAACAGACAAGCATGGGGATAAAAACCTAATTTATGTAACGCATAAGCTTGATAAACTTGACTTCGTATTCGTCCATTATTATCTG
The DNA here is from genome assembly GCA_025454425.1 of Hydrococcus sp. Prado102. Classification (GTDB taxonomy): domain Bacteria; phylum Cyanobacteriota; class Cyanobacteriia; order Cyanobacteriales; family Microcystaceae; genus Hydrococcus. The sequence continues at coordinate 1,310 of JALOOL010000005.1, forward strand.
ACAATTGAGAATAAATCTGCGTAGAAATTTGACAGTTTTGCAAAGCATTTTCTGCTTGTCCCAACTCTAACTGGATGCGACAGAGATTCGTTGATGAAATTGCTAAGTTATTCAGTTCTTTATGACCTTGAGATTGAAAAAAATTTAGAGCTTTTTGATAATTTTCGACAGCTTCAGATAGATTTCCCGATTGATAAGCTCGTTCGGCTTGTTGGATTAATTGCTCCGCACTGATTTGAGTTGGCGTTTGCGAGAAGACGGGAAAAATCCTAAAGACAAAAAATAGACTTAAGAAGAATAGTAGTAAATTAAAGAGCGATCGCTTCATAAGCTGTTACGTATTTAAACTGTTTAATCGCCAAAATTCTTTTAAACTCATCAATCATACCTATTGCCTATTTATTGACCCGAAACCGATTGCCCGCAAAATAAAGATAATCCCTTGCTAATAACAGAGCGTTGCTTCCGATCGAGTTGGGGAATATTGTTGCTTGAGGTAGAATTATTTGATGGGGTTTCTAAAGGAATTAACCCCTCGTAACTAAAAGGATCTTCCGTCAACCAATCATTAGGAGAAGTCGGGAATCCGCCTCTTCCTATCTGATAAAATTCTGCATTGGCTTGACCTCCATTGACTTGACAGCCTTGGCGAATTTCGGCTGTAACAAAAGCTTCGGGTAAGTTTTCTAACCGTCTGGTTGGGTCAATTTCCAGAGCGTTAATATTGATATTGCCGTCCAAACCAAATTGAGAACTAGCAGTAATATCGCTCAAAGGGGTTAGTTGTTCTCGAACTTCTAAGCCAAAGATTTCTTGAGCAGTAATATTAATATTCCCTCCCCGTCCGGTAAAAGCATTGGCAATAATGTCGCTATTTTCTAGCGGGTTGGCAACGATAAAGTTAGCATCAATTGTGATATTGCCTCCATCCCCTGCGCCTTGCAAAATTCCTGCCCTTGTGGAGATTAAGCTGTTGTTACGTATCAATAATGTATTTTGTAGATTTAAAAAAATGTCGCCGCCATTATTGCTGGTGGTTTGAGTCAAAATTGCCCCCTTGTCTAAAGTCAGATTATTCGCCGAAATTTTAATGTTTCCGCCTATACCAGTCCCAGAAGCAGAGGCTGATACTGAGGCACCATCTTGAATGCCGAACTGTTCGGTATTAATCGTTAAGTTGCCTGCATTTCCCTCCCCTTCAGTTTGAGTCACCAAGCCACTAGAAAATATATTAGGGTCGGTGCCAATCAATCTCACCAACTCAGAAGCATTGACCGTTAAATTGCCTCCCTTGCCCTTGCCAAAAGTCGTAGTACTTATTTGTGCCCTATTGAGAAGTAGTTGTTCGGCGTTAATCGTCAAGTTGCCTGCATCTCCATCGCTCAAAGTACTAGTACTTATCAGTGCCCCACCTCTGACAATCAATCGTTTTGCATCAATCGTCATGTTGCCTGCATCTCCGTCTCTTTGAGTCTGAGTTGTCAAGGCACTAGTAAAACCAATCAGTTCCACTGATTCAGAAGCACTAATCGTTAAAATTCCACCATTTCCTCTATTGCGAGTACCAGTAGTTATTTGTGCCCCTCCTCGGACGAGTAATCGTCCAGTATCAATTGTCAAATTGCCAGCATTTCCCTCTCCATCAGTCGAAGTCAAAAAGCCAGTGAAACTGTCATCAGCGCCAATGCCAAATAATTCAACAGACTCAGAAGCATTAACCATTGCATTGCCCCCTTTTCCCGTACTGGACGTACCAGTAAAGATTTGTGCCTCATCTCGGATAATCAGTCGTTCGGTATCGACCTTTAAGCCGCCTGCATCTCCTTCTCCTCTAGTGCTAGTAAACAAACCACTAGAAAAACCCATCAGTTCCACAGACTCAGAAGCATTAACAGTTACATTACCGCCATTGCCTTTGCTGTTGCTTCTAGTAAGTATTCGTGCCCCATCTCGGATAATTAGTTGTCTAGTATTGACCTTTAAGTCGCCTGCATCTCCTTCTCCTTCAGTGGCAGCCAACAAACCGCTAGAAGATTCATCGTCAGCCGCAACGCCAATCAGTTCCACTAAATCAGAAGCATTGACCGTTAAATTGCCTCCTTCGCCTTGGCTATAAGTATTGGTAGCAATTTGCGATCCCTCTTTGACTGTCAGCCTTCTAGTATTAACGGTCAAGTTGCCGACATCTCCCTCTCCTGGATTTTGAGTAGTCAGATCGTTGGAAGAAGCGATTTTAGATGCACCGACTAATTCGATAGACTCAGAAGCAGTGATGCTTAGATTGCCTGCTTTGCCCTTGCCTGAAGTAGCAGTAGCGATCTCTGATGCTCCTTGGATATTTAATTGCCTAGTGTTAACTGTCAAATTGCCTGCATCTCCCTCGCTTTGGCTTTGAGTAGTTAGATTACTGAACCCGCTCATTTCTAATGACTCAGAGGCGGCGATCCTTAAATTACCTCCTCGTCCCTTACCTTGAGTGATATTACCTATCAGTGCGTTATCGCTAAGAATTAGCTGCCTAGTCTCAACCGCCAAGTTACCTGCATTCCCTTCTCCTTGAGTTAGAGCAAACAAGCTACTGGGAAAACCATTGGGTGCATTACCAAATAGTTGTACTAATCCAGACGTATTAATATTTAGATCTCCCCCTTTTCCTGCCCCGAAATTACTAGTACCTATCAGCGTTCCATTAACAAGGAAGAGCGAACTAGCCACAATATTAATATTGCCGCTCTTTAAATTTGGTAATAGGGTGAAACTTTGGCTAATAATAGCTCCATTATTAACTACAATATCTGCATCGCTTGCGAGCGTAATGTTACCGCCCAATAAACCATCGGAAAAAATGCCCGATCCAGGTTCGAGAGTAATATTGTCTTTAGCGATTAGCGCGATGTTGCCTCCATTGCCTAAATAATTTCTATCATCAGACAACAACGCAGAAGCATCTATTATTCCTTGAAGTTTAATTTGGTTGTTGGCATCAATTGTGATTCCTTGAGATGCGATCGCGAGATCGTTTGATAATAGACTAATAACGATATCTCCAGGCTCTACAGTTACATTAGAACCATCGATCTGCACTTTTCCGTCAGGATTAACCATTAATCCCGTATTCGTACCCGTTTTTTGAACTAATTCTGCTAAATGGGTCGTTAATCTTTCTGTTACTGTTTGAGGTTGAGCGACTTGAGTTAGCTTTGTCCCAGTTGCATCCATTCGGACAACCGTTTTTCCTGGGACAGTCAACAGATTAACTCGACCAGTGGGCATTTCAATTTGACCCGTACTAACGATCGTTCCTCCTACTAAAGCCAGATTTTGCTCTGTCTCTAATTGTCCGGCATTGACGATCGCTTTGGCTTCTAATCCCTCAAATTGCCAACCCACAGAAGGCACATTTATCTTTAATAATGGTGCTGCGTTGGGATTAGTAGCGCTAAAACGCTCTCCATTAGGAAAAAGCAAGCTATTAGCAGTACTAGCGACAAACGACCCACGAATGTCTAAACTGGCATTTTTTCCAAAAATAATGCCGTTAGGATTTATAAAAAAGAGATTAGCATTGCCTTGTACTCCTAGTTTTCCCAACAACAACGAGGGGTTATTTCCCGTCACGCGGCTGAAAATGTTTTGAATCGCCGCTGGATTGGCAAAATAAGCGGCGCGTCCTTCGGATATATTGAATTCGCGAAAGCTGTGAAAGAGGTTAGCCCCGCGAATAGCACCGCCGTCAATAAGGTCAACCTGGGAATTAATAGGAGTGACGCGGGATTCCTCACTTCTTAACGTATTATCGGGGATAATCTGGGCATTAACGCTGAAGTTGGCGCTACCCAAAGCTAGGAAAAAGAAAGAAAGTAACGAAAGCGATCGCTTGTTCTCAGTCATAGAATCCAAGGCTCGATCGAGTAATTTCCCAGAGTTTAGCAACTCTTCGGATAATTAAGCTTAATTTCAAAGATTGTTTCAAGATTTCCTCTCTCGCTACCATGGGGGCTAACGCCATGACCGAGACAATTTTAGATTTTGGATTTTGGATTTTCAATTAATCCAAAATCTAAAATACTTGATTTCAAGCCTCTCCATAACGAGAGTAGAGACGCGATCGATCGCGGCTCTACTAATTTTTTCCTTTAAAAAAGACTCTTCTTGTTCATAAGAGGTCAATTCTTTCATCTGTTGACCTCTAAAGCGCCGTTGCTGTCTTTTTTGCTCTTGGTCTTGTTGCTATTTTTGCTTGGCTTTCCATCTCTAGGAATGAGAATTAACCTTAGAAAGGCGACCGTCTTCCATGTGGACGATGCGATCGGCAATATCAAGGATGCGATTATCGTGAGTGACTAGTAAGATCGAACAACCTCGCTCTTTGGCAAGTTGCTGTAAGATCTCAACAACAGCACGACCGCTATTTTTATCTAAAGATGCGGTGGGTTCGTCAGCAAGAACTATTTTAGGTCGAGTAACCAAAGCGCGGGCGATCGCAACTCTTTGTTGTTCTCCTCCAGATAATTGCGAGGGATAATGATTAATCCGATGTTTCAAACCGACTGCTTCAAGCATCGCTTTGGAAAGACGACCAACTTCCCTTCTAGACATAGATGGGCGCAATTCAAGAGACATCTGGACATTCTGACAAGCATTCAAAAATGGCACGAGATTGTGCTTTTGGAAAATATAACCAAGCTGGCGGCGCAGTTGCAATAGTTTTTTGTCGGTTACTCTATAGAGTTCGCGATCTAAAACTTTAACGCTTCCGTATTGAACAGACCTTAAAGCACCAATTAAGCTTAGCAAGGTTGTTTTTCCACTCCCAGACGGCCCAGTCAAAATAACAATTTCACCTGGATTAATTGTTAAATTAATATCAAACAAAACCTGCTTGCGTAAGGAGCGTTTGCCAAAATAATGATCGAGATTTTGAATAGAAATAAGAGGATAAGATAACATAATTTTAGATGTTTATTGTTACTTCAATGTTGAACTTTAAACTTTAAACTTTAAACTTTAGATTTTGGGTAATTTATTGAAAAAGATCGGCAGGATCGGCAGAGCGAAGCCTGCTCATAGCAAGGAGGCTAGCGAACGAACACATGACGATAGTTAAGATGAGGACGATCGCACCGCGATCGAAAGTCATAAACATTGGTAGACGAGTTCCACCCTCAACCAGATTGTATAAATACACAGATAAAACCAATCCCGGAACATAACCCATGAGCGACAAGAGAACGGCTTGCTGAAGAACAGTCCATACCAGATAAACACCTGCATATCCGATCGCCTTCAAGGTTGCATAGATGTATAAATTATCGGAAATTTGTGTATAGAGAATTTGATAGACAATTGTTCCTCCAAAAACGCAGCCGATTATCGTACCCAGATTAAAAATAAAACCAATAGGAGTTGCTTTGGCGACAAAGTTTTTCTGAAGATCCATAAATTGCTGCATGGTGAGCAACTTAACATCCTTGGGCAATTGGGTTGAGATATTATTAACGATACTTTCGGGGTCGATACCGGGTTGAAGGTCGATCAGTCCCAGAGGAACTGCTTCTAGAGGTTGATTCAAGAGGGTAGCATAGTTCAAGTCACTAGTAATGATAAATCCATCGCTAGACAGCACCCCGCCTCCTAGAGAAAACAAGCCGCCGATTCTAATGCGTTGATTGGATAATTCAGTCGTTACAACTCCCTTCTTTTCAACCTCTGATGCGATCGCACCATATTCGCGTCGAGAGAGGCGATCGAATATAACAGTACTATCTTGCTGGATTATCTCTAACTGTTGATTGACTTCTGCTAAATTGAAAACGGGTCGCGCTGGGTTAAAGGCGCAAATGGCGATGCGTTTGGTGGTGGAAGTTTCGGGATTTTTAAAGTCTGCACTGGCAAAGTAGAAAGGATTGACCGATTCTACTCCTTCAATAGCCTTGATGTCGTAGAGACGGCGACGAGAAAAGGCTTTCATGGCAAAGAAGTTTCGAGTATCGACATGGAGTAAAACTAAATCTGCCTGTAGCGCTTTGTGTATGGTAATAGCATCTTCAAAAAGTCCATCTCGAAACCCTAGCTGCATAAACATCAAAAAAACAGCAAAAACGATACCGAGAAGGGTTACTAAGAGGCGAGATTTTTGAAAGGTTAATTGCAACCAAGCGATAGGAGTTTTGCTAGTCATGAGTTGAGGGGGTAATACCATTTTGGATTTTGGATTTTGGATTTTGGATTTTGGATTTTGGATTGGGAATTCCTTTCTAGGTCTGGATTCTGTAAATCGAGCGGTTGCATCTTTGAGAGGATTGGTATTAATTAGTTAATGGAAATTTTGACATCGACTTGCAAGTCGATCAGTCTGGCAGCTTGCTGAGTATCTGCCGAGTCGAGACGAATTCTGACATTAACGACTCTGGCATCTAGGTCAAGCGTCGGATCGCTATTAATAACCTCTTTTTTGCCAACTTCTAAACCAATTTTTTCGACCGTTCCCTTAAAGTTTCTGGGCAAAGCAGGACTAGAAATCGTCGCTTTTTGACCTACTCGTATTTTGCCGATATCGGTTTCGTAAACTTCCGCAACGACATACATTTGTTGGGTCTGGGCGAGGTCAACGATTCCTTCATCGCTAATGTTTTCTCCAGCAAAGGTATGAATGGTCAAAATTTGACCGTCTACCGGGGCGCGGACATAGGCTAAATCTAAATCGGCTTCTGCTTTAGGGACAGCCGCGATCGCTTTTTCGAGTTGAGTTTGAGCGACTTGCACGTCTACGGGACGAACTTCTTGAAGCGCTTTTAGATCCGCTGTTGCTCCTGCGATCTGTTCTGGAAAGGATGATGTAGTTTGGTTGAGATTGGCTTGAGCCTCGTTTAGTTGTTGTTGAAGCGTTGTTACTTTAAGATTCTTACTATCAAATTCTGAGGCTGAAATCGCCCCTTCTTTATAAAGTAGCTCGAAGCGCGAGCGATCGGTTCGGGCATTTGCCAATTCTGCTTTTAAGCTAGCAACCTTGGCTTTTTGAGTGGCAACTTGTCCTCGAAACTGGGCATTTAAATCGGCAATAACGGCTTTTTGAGCGGCAATTTCCCCTTGTTTCGATTCTCCAGCCTTGGTTTTTGCCAGTTCCGCTTGGGCAACCCGAACGTCTAGTTTAGCTTGTTCTAGGTTGGCTTGCAGTTGATTGAGGTTATCGAGAATCGCAATGAGTTGTCCGCGTCGAACTTTATCTCCTTCATTAACGAGAATTTGAGCGACCCGTGCGTGTTGAAGCGAGGACGATCCAGACACGCTAATTACTTTATCTTTGGGTTGTATACGTCCTAAAGCAGCAACGTTTTTATTAACCGGAACGCTGGGTTTAGGCGTTACTGGTACATTCCTAGCGCTCGACTGAGCTTTGAAAGAATTGTAGAGCGGTACGCCAAGAGTCCCCAAGACTAACAAGATTAAAGGAACGGCTAAAAACATCGCCCATCGGAATCTTGGCTTAGACTTTGGAAGTTCCTCATCTGGATCGAGAAGATCTTTCACGTTGAAACCATCGTCCGCCGTTGGAGGGGTTTGAGGCGGATCGATAACAACTTCCTGCTTCAATTGTTGGGAGCGATCGCGCAAAAGATCCGCCGCTTTCTGGGAACCATTCTCAGACATTTGGGCGGCTACCCGTTCCATCATCTGTAATAAAACAGCATCGACGAGTTCTTGGTTAGCTTCCAAAATCTCTGCGGTTTTGTGCGGATAGGTCAGCAGTACGCCGATTAAATTGCGATAAGCTTCGGGATTGGGCGTTTCCTTCTGGGCAACTGAGGGGGAGCTTGGCTCAAGAATAAAGTGGTTTTTAGTCTCTAGGTTTAACATAATCTATCCACGTAATTTAAACTTCGTTCGAGTCGATACAAACGCTTGTTTCAATTGCTCCGATACTTCTCGCAAAAAAGCGGCTGCTTCATGGAAACCATTCCTAGACATATTAGTTGCCATTCGTTCCATCATATGCACCAAGCCAGCATCGACGAGTTCTTGGTTAGCTTCCAAAATCTCTGTGGTTTTGTGCGGATAAGTTAGCAATACGCCGATTAAATTGCGATAAGCCCCAGTCTTAGACAGTTCTTTCTCTAAAACCCATTGAGAAGTTGACTCGATCGCGAGGCGCTCTTCCGTATCTCGCTCTAAAATGTTTGTCAAATCCACTAATCCCCGTCGCAACTGCTCCGATTGCTCTCGCAAAAGAGCGGCTGCTTTTTGCGAGCCATTCTCATACATTTGAATGGCTACCTGTTCCATCATCTGCAACAAGTCAGCGTCAATTAGGGTTTGATTGTTTTTCCAAATCTCGGCGGCTTTGTGTGGATAAGTTAGCAGTACGCCGATCAAATTGCGATAATCTTTAGCCGCCGCTTCATCGGTAATGACATCGGGCAGTTCTTTTTCTACTAGCCTCAGAGGACGATACTGATAGGCGAGAACGGTTGCTAGCATGGTAAGCATTCCCATGACAACGAACATCAGTCCTATGCCGCGCCCCTCTCCCACACCGATGAGTTGCCCAAGGCTTCCAGCTAAGGGACCGTTAACCGCCATGAGAGGCTCGAAAACACGATCGCTTAAGGGGCCTGCGATCGCATAACCAAGAGTAAGAGAGGCTCCCGCGATCGCGGCATTGATGGAGAAAACCCTTCCTTGTAAATCGGGCACGACTTTACGCTGCAAAATAACTTGGTGGGAAACATTGATCGGGGGCAAACCCAGGAAGAACAAGAAAGTTGCTAGGGCAAATAGTGGGATAGAAGGACGCAATCCGGCGATCGCAATGCACAATCCGCTCGACAGCATGAAGCAAAACAACACGCGGATGCGGCGATCGAATCCTTTCCCCATACTCACGAGCAGACTGCCCGCTAACATACCGATACCGCCGAAGGATAGGATAGTACCGAGCGTTGCAGCAGAAGCGAAAGACAGTACCATTGGCGTGACGAGTACCTCAACAACGCCTACGAGGAAGTTAATCGCGGCGAAGAAAATCATTAATCCTAATAGTCCCGGTCGAGCGGTAAGATAGCGCCATCCGTAAACAGTTCCTTGCAGCAGCGAACCTTTACCCTTTTTAGGAGCGATAACTGTCTTAGCTTTCGGGAACCGAACGCCGAGCAAAGTAACCAGGGCGAAGAGGAAGGAAAGGAAATCGAGCAGGACGATCCCTTGCAATTGAATCGACACTAACAATAACCCGCCTAGCACGGGCGAAACGAGTTGAGAACCCGCTCGTCCTAACTGAATCAGTCCGCTAGCGCGATCGAGATACTGCTTGGGAACCAGTAAAGTAGTAGAAGCAGTGTAAGCCGGCCACTGAAAAGCGCTGAACGTAGACTTGAGGACAACGGTTAGATAAACGTGCCAAACATCGAGGCGATTGGTGGCGAGAAGGAGGGCGATCGCCAAAGTATTAATAGCAGCGCCAGCATTACTGAGAATCATTATCCAACGGCGATCGCTGCGGTCTACAATCGCACCAGCCACAGGAGAAATGGCGATGAGCGGTAGCGCTGTAAAGAGAGAAATGAGAGCAAACTGGGTGACTGACCCAGTGCGTTGATATACCCATACGCCCAGCGCAAAGCTAGTCAGTCCAGAACCAATCAGGGAAATTAGCTGTCCGAACCAGATAAAAATGAAAACTCGCGCGACTGTAACTTTCTGGTGTTGACCCATCTCATTCACCTCAACCGTCAACCCGTGCTTTCTCGATGCAGGTTCTCAGCCGTTGTGCGAGTTCTTGAACGTGAGGCTGAGCCATCATCGTAATGTGATCTCCAGGAACGATATGAAGATCTACCGAACTAGCAGATAACTGACCCCAGCCCCAAGCTGGATGCTTGAGAATCTCAGAAGACTTATCCCTGGCAAAGTCTTCGGGATGAACCGTGCTAGCTCTAAAAAGGCTAATGCGATCGCGATAAATCTCTCGCGAGACATAGCGACCGCTTGCTTGATGGTTAGCCTTAAAAACTTGTACGAGTCCTCGAACTTGCGCGATCCCAGATTCGGGAGGCAGCAAATCGGCTCCAATCAGTCGTTGGGTCAGGGAGTTTAATTGTTCCTCCGCTTCGAGGGAATGGAGATCGTCGTAGGATAAATCCAAGGCTTTTCCGAGCAAGCGTTCGACCAAACCCACAATCTTAATCAGCCACGCCGTATCGTCCAACTGAACCTCTGTCGGTTTGGTGTCGGGACAAGGGGCTGGCGTATCCATCAGGGCAAGTAAAGCCACTTTTTCTCCGCGATCGCGCAACTGTCGAGCCATTTCAAAAGCAATCCAACTTCCCAAGGAATGCCCTCCCAAAAGGTATGGGCCTTGGGGCTGAACGGTTTGGATGGTTTTTATATAATGGGTTGCCATGTCCTCAATGCGGCGGTGCGGTTCCGATTCCCCATCGAGTCCGAGCGATTGCAATCCGTAAAATGGTCGGTCTGAGCCGAGATGACGCGCTAAGTCGTAGAAGTAAAGGACATTTCCACCCGCCCCAGGGACGCAAAAGAAAGGGCGCTTCGTTCCGTCCGGTTGAATGGCAACCAAGGAAGACCAAGAGCGGGAATCGGTTTGCTGGCGGAGAATGCTAGCCATTTGTTCGATGGTCGGATATTGAAATAGCGTCGCCAAGGGCAGGTTTTTTCCAAACTGCTGCTGAATTTGAGCCATCAAGGTTAGCGCCAAAAGGGAATGCCCGCCGAGGTCAAAGAATCTGTCCCGTACTCCGATAGGATGGATATTCAAGATTTTTTCCCAAATTTGCCCTAATTGGCGTTCTAAAGGGTCGCGGGGCGGTATGAAGCCGTTTTCGATCTCTTGGCGATCGCGTTCTTCGAGGGGAATAACTTTCGGAATGCGATCGCTGGGAATGGTTTCTAAAATCGTTGCGAGGTCTTGTGGAAGGGCAACAATACTCTTCAACAAATCCTGTAAATGTTCTAATATCCCAGCAATATCGGAACTGGCAAAACGTTGGTTGTCGTAGACGATTTGAAACGCTAGCTGCGATCCAGGAATGACGAGAAGGGTAAGAGCATATTTGGTTTGTGCCCCAATAGAACGAGTATTGCGGATATCGATGGTTAAATCCTGAGATTGTAAGAGCGATGAATCGGACGGGTAATTCTCGAAAACTATAATGCTTTCGTAAAGGGGTAAATAACCGGGGACTTCGCTCCATTGATGGACTTGTCCGGCGGAGCAATATTCATAGGAACGTTGGTCTAAGTGTTGTGCCTGAATATCTTTCAGCCATGACCACAAATCGCGATCGCTCTCAACTTTAAACCGCACTGGCAAGGTATTAATGAAAAGCCCTACCATCGATTCAACCCCTATCAAATCCGGCGGACGACCAGAAACGGTAGTCCCAAAGACGACATCTGACTCGCCGCTATAACGGCTCAAGAGTAAAGCCCAAACGCCTTGAATTAAGGCGTTCAGAGTCAAGCGATTTTGCCTTACCAAATTCTGCAACGCTGCTGTAGTTGAGACTGATAGGCAAGCTTTCTGTTGCCCGTAACGCTCTTGGGTGTCGGGCAAACTGCTTGGCTCAACCGTCGTTCCTAATGGGGTTGGTCTTTTAAACCCCCGTAGCATCTCCCGCCAAAACTTCTCTGCTTGGGACAGATCCTGTTGTTTCTGCCAGATAATGTAGTCTCGATAGGGACGGCTGGGGGCAAGTTGCAAATCTTCATTTTTGCCGAACGCTTCGTAAAACTCCAAAAATTCCTTCAAAATCAGTGGCAAACACCAGCCATCCATGAGAATATGATGGTGGCTCCAGACGAATTGATAAGTATTATCGTCGATCGCGAAAAGTGCCAAACGCATTAGCGGTGCTTTAGTAAGCTGAAAACCGCGCAGGCGATCTTCTTTGAGATAAGCCTCCAATTTCTCTTGTTGTTGGGATGCGGAAAATCCTCGCCAGTCTTGCCGAGTCAGGGGTACTTGTATCTCTTTAAGCACCACCTGAAGCGGCTCGGCTTGGTTCTTCCAGACGAAGCTCGTTCTTAGGAGCGAGTGCCGTTTCATCACTTGCTGCCATGCTCGCTCAAAGGCTACGAGATTCAATTCTCCGTGCAAATTCCCGACAGACTGCTCGATATGGATTCCCGACTCTGAAGCGGATAGCGTCTCGAAGATCATTCCCTGTTGCGAAGGGGAAAGCGGATAAATCGTTTCAACATTTTTCTGGTTCATTTTAGTTTTCGACGCTGAGTAGTCAGACAAAATAAACTATGAGGACAAGGTAATAGGTAATAGAAACAGAAGAACAAGACTTATGCACGCTGTCTTCCTTGTCCCCCCTTGTGTTCCGCAGGACGTTACCCATAGGAAGCCAAATTAACTTTGTGAGCGGGAAGTCCCCCGCCATAATCTTTGATTTGGCGGTGGGATGATGTCACAGAGAAACGAGATCGTCGAGGTCTATTTCTGCTAGAACTTGGTTAAGTGCTTCTCGATCCAACTCAACATCTGGGAAGTCAGAAGGAGTATAGCCTCCTGCTTCTGGCGACAGGCAGCGATCGATAAGCACTTCCAACGCCTCGATAAAATCCCGTGCCAAACGCTCGATAGTTGACCGTTGATGGACGTTTTCGCTGTAAGTCCAATTCACTTGCAGTTTGCCCGATTCGACCAATCCATTGACCTCAAGGAGATGTTTGCGATTTCCTAGCGGACTGCGAACCAATCCAGTTGATTCTTTCGCCAGTTGCCATCCAGGAGATTCTGAAAGTACGCGATCGAATTGACCGAGGTAATTGAAACTTACTTGCGCTGTTGGAAGCGTTTGCAATTGTAAACGGGTAGCTTCATCGCCAGCTAAATATCGCAGCACTCCATAACCAATGCCTCGATTGGGGATGCGACGCAGTTGCTCTTTAACCGACTTGAGCGTTTCTTCTGGGCGATCGTCCTCTAATTTCAAGAGAACGGGAAATACAGTAGTAAACCAACCTACAGTCCGCGAAAGATCGACATTTTCAAATAGTTCTTCGCGTCCGTGTCCTTCAAGCTCAACGTGCAGATATGGCGCTTTTGTCCATTTAGCAAAGCACTGTAATAAAGCGCTCAGCAACACGTCATTAATTTGAGTGTTGTAAGCAGCGGGGACTTCCTGCAATAGGGCGCGGGTCAGGCGATCGCTTAAAGAAACTGATACTACACTAGATGAGGCTACCGTGTTAGCTTGTTGCTTGTTAGGATAATCTACTGGTATTGGAGCGATATGAGAAGGAGATTGAGCCAACCAGAAATCTAACTCGTTGGCTGGAATAGGCGATCGCCCATACTCATTGAGTCGGTTAGCCCAATCTTTAAAGGAAGTCGTTTTAGCATTTAATTGTATGACTTCATCATTACTGATTTGTTGATAAGCTTTCACTAGATCTTCAATCAAAATGCGCCACGAAACCCCATCGATCGCTAGGTGATGGATGGCTAGCAGCAAGCGACCTGGTAAGTTAAGACCAAGTTGAAATAAAACTACTCGCATTATCGGGCCATCGCTTATGTTGAGACTTGCTTGCACCTCCCCAGAAGCCTTTTCTATAGCCGCACTTTGCTCGGTTGGGGAAAGTTCCGATAAATCGACAACGTTAAAAGGAACTTGCTTGTCAAAATCCGCCTTAATTTGCTTCCATCCCTCATCAGAAGCGTTAAACCGCAAGCGCAGCGCGTCGTGATGTAGTAGCAATTGTTCTACGACTTGCTCTAAGAGTGTCGGATTGAGTTTTGGTGGAACTTCGAGCAGGACAGACATATTGTAGTGATGGGGTTCGGGTAACTTCTGCTCGAAGAACCAATGCTCGATTGGTGTTAGGGGAACCGAACCCGTTACTAAACCTTGTTCGGCTTTGATAGAAAAGGTTTCGCCAGCTACGGCGGCTAAAGACGCGATGGTTTGGTGTTGAAATAGCTGCTTGGGCGCGATCGCTAACCCCGCTCGATTAGCGCGAGAAACGATCCCAATGCTGAGGATAGAATCTCCACCCAATTCAAAGAAATTGTCGTGGATGCCTATATTGCTTACGCCTAGAACTTCTTGCCAGATCTCGGCTAGGATCTTCTCTGCGGCGGTGCTGGGTGGAACTTGGCTTGCTTTCAAAGCACGACTCGATGTATCGGGTGCTGGAAGGGCGCGGCGGTCTATTTTGCCGTTAGGAGTTAAGGGCAAGGACTCCAACATTACAAACGCAGAAGGAATTGCATAGTCGGGCAATTTTTCGGCGAGATATTCCCTGTAAGAATGGGTTAAATTATTCGGGCGATCGCGCCTTTCAATTTCATAGTTAGCAAACAGTTTTTGATAAAAAGGTGTTTGCTTGTAGATATTTTTATAATGATAAGAAGCATATTCAAACCGAATGACTTCTCCATTATTTTTATGCAAACAACCTTCGACAAAATAATCGGGATTGAGGTTATTTTCGCAAAGTTTTCTCGTACAAACAGCTTCAATAACATCGCCGTAAGATACTTCAATGCCGGATTCAAAAACCGGAAAATACACGGGAAGCCAACAATACTCATGTTCGAGAATATCGATTTCTTCTCCTTCAATGGTATGTAAATTTAACCAAACCAAAAAACCATCCAATCTTCCATTTTTGGAAATTGTAAAATTGATATCATGACTTTCTTCTGTATTAATAGGTTGGGTAAAATCTAAATCCTCAAGAACATCGACATTAGAAAGCAGATTTGATTTTGGAAATCGTTTGATAGATACCCTCAAATCGAATGGATAGCCAACTTGTTCAAAGATTTTTTTTGTGTAATGTTCCGTGCCTTTTGTAAACTTGGGATCGTCTAAGATCTCATCGGGAAGGCTAACGGCAGCAATTTTAGTAACGCTTCTGCTGGGAATTGTAGCGCCGTTTTGTTTGAGAAATCTTCTGGTTTCATTGATAATAACTGCTGCGCCTTCACATCCACCAATCGGCCCCACAATTTCTGAGACGGATACGTCAGCAAGTTCCGGCAAATCGACTAAAGTTGCATCTCCATGAATGACAACAATTTTGTCAGAATAGCCCAAGTTTTTGATGCACTCTTGAGCCAGTCGGCAAGTTTCCTCGTTTCGCTCGATCGCGTACACTTTTTTAGCACCAGCTTCTACACAAAATCTTGCCAAAATTGCATCTTTACCCGTGCCGATTTCGACGACGATTTTATCTTTGACCAATTGGTTAATAGCGACTTTATAGCTATTATTTCTTCGCTCGTCATTGGTCATGGCGTAATACAATAATTCGTCGTAAACGTAGAATTCCGCGACCGACGGCCAAAGTTCGATTCGATCTGTTTGTTGGTTAAAACCTTCCTCTTCGGGGACGACATAAGCAACCAAACGCTTGTTACCAGGTTGGTCTTCTCGAACGACGACAACTGCCTCTCGCACTTCGGGATGCTGAGCTAGTGTTGCTTCAATTTCTCCGAGTTCGATGCGGAAGCCTCTAAGTTTTACCAGATTGTCGATGCGATCGAGGTATTCGATATTGCCATCGTCTAGATAGCGTGCCAAGTCGCCAGTTTTGTAAAGGCGCGATTCTGGGTCTTTAGAAAAGGGATTGGGAACGAATTTCGCCTCGGTTAAGTCGGGACGGTTGAGATAGCCTCGTGCCAGTCCAACGCCGCCGATATGCAGTTCTCCAGGAACGCCTATCGGGACGGGTTGGAGATGAGAGTCGAGAATATAGATTTGCGTGTTGGCAATGGGGCGACCGATGTGGGGTTGGCTGCTACTATTGGTGAGATCGGGGCTTATGGTTGCACAAACCGTTGATTCAGTTGGACCGTAAGCGTTGAAGAAATGGCGATTTTTTGACCATTGCGCGACTAGCTTAGCAGAACAAGCTTCTCCAGCGACAACGATCGCCTGCAAATCCGGCAATTCTTCAGTAGGAAGAACGGCTAGAACTGATGGAGGAAGGGTAACGTGGGTAATTGCCTCGCTCTGCAACAATTCTATTAATGCAGTTCCTGGGAGCAATGAATCTTTCTCTCCCAAATAAAGCGTCGCCCCAGCGCACAAAGCCATGAATATTTCCGAAACTGAGGCATCGAAGCTAAAAGAAGCAAATTGAAGTACGCGACTACGCGATCGCACGTCAAAAGCCTGAATCTGTGCCGCAGCTAAGTTACCGATTCCTCGATGAGTAATTAAAACGCCCTTGGGCTTTCCTGTAGAACCAGAGGTGTAAATGACATAAGCCAAATTTTCGCTTTGAACGCCACTAACGGGGTTTTTTGCGCTCTCCTTTGCCATTATTCCCCAATCTGTATCCAGGCAGATCGTGCGAGCAGAATGCTTGGGGAGCTTAGCAAGCAACTTCTCCTGAGTTAAAAGCACTTGCACCTGAGAATCTGTCAGCATATAGGTCAAGCGCTCTTGAGGATAGGCTGGGTCTAAGGGAACGTAAGCCCCGCCTGCTTTGAGAATCCCTAATAATCCGACGATCGTTTCTAAGGAGCGATCGACACAAATCCCTACTAGTACCTCCGCTCCTACTCCCAACCCTTGCAAATAATGCGCTAGTTGATTGGCACGGCTATTTAACTCTCGGTAGGTCAGTTGCCGATCTTCAAATACAACAGCCACTGCATCCGGCGTTTGTTCTACTTGCTCCTCAAACAACTGATGAATGCACTTTTGGGCATACTCGACTTGGGTATCGTTCCACTCCACCAGCAATTGATGGCGTTCGGATTCGGATAAGAAAGATAATTGAGAAATTCGCTGTTGGGGATTCGCTGCGATGCCTTCTAGCAAGGTTTGAAAATGTTTTACCATTCGCGCGATCGTTGCCGCATCAAACAAATCGCTATTGTATTCCCACGAGCCTATTAGTTCCGACTGCGTTTCTTTTATCGAGAGGGTTAGATCGTACTTAGCTGTAACGCTTTCAAATTCCAAAGGCGCAAGCGTTAAACCAGGCAATTCCAGAGAACCCATCGGGACGTTTTCTAGGGCAAATCCTACTTGGAACAGAGGAGGATAGCTCAAGCTTCGCTCTGGTTGCAGTTCCTCTACCAACTGCTCGAAAGGCACGTCTTGATGTGCGTAGGCATCGATCGCGATCTGCCGCGTCCGATCTAATAATTCAACAAAACTCGGATTTCCTTGAAGGTCGAGGCGCAGAACCAAAGTGTTGACAAAAAAACCGATTAATGCTTCTATTTCGCTGCGATTTCGGTTGGCAATGGGAGAACCGATAATAATATCCTCCTGACGGCTATAGCGCGACAGTAAAGTCGCGAAAGCTGCCAGCAGAGTCATATATAAAGTTGCTCCCGACTGTTGGCTTAAGGTTTTTAGCTTGCGAGTCAAGTCGGCATTAAGCTGAAACGTTTCGGTGCTGCCTCGGAAGGTTTGGACGGGAGGGCGCGGGCGATCGCTAGGCATTTCCAACAAAGGAGGAGCGCCAGCTAATTGTTGCTTCCAGTAGCTTAGCTGAGTTTCTAAAACTTCTCCGCTCAACCATTGCCGTTGCCAGAGGGCAAAGTCAGCATACTGGATGGGCAACTCCGGTAAGAAAATGGGGTTTCCTGTCGAGAAGGCTGAATATAATTTAGATAACTCTTGAATGAATATCGCGATCGACCAGCCATCGGAGATAATATGGTGCATGGTCAATAACAACACTTGGGATTCTTCACCTAGCTTTAGTAGCGCGATCCTCACTAAAGGGCCGTTGGCGAGATCGAAGGGTTGTTGGGCTTCCTTTTGTGCTAAACGTTGCACTTGGGCATCTTGTTCCTCTTGCGAGAATGCCTGTAAGTCAAGTTCCGCGATCGCAACAGTCGCATTGGGAGCAATGACCTGCACTGGCGAACCATCCACCATCTTAAAAGTAGTACGCAAGACTTCATGGCGCTGCACGATTTCTGCTAAAGCTTGTTTGAGAGCATCTAACTGAAGAGTGCCCGTGAGTTGTACAGCAGCAGCTATGTTATAGGTACTGGTTCCAGACTCTAATTGGTCTAGAAACCACAGCCTAGCTTGAGCAAAGGATAAGGGGATTTCTCGATCTCTAGAGACTGGTAATATCGATGGCTTTTGGCTTTTATTGTTGGTTGCAGAAAGTAGCTTTTCAAGAACGATTTGGCGTTTTTCTGGCGAGAGATTTTCTAGACGTTTGAGTAGTTCGCTCATGGTATTCCTTATCTAAATTCCTAAAAACTAAAGATTTACGACGCTCATACTCTATTTGTAGTAGGGTGGGCAATGCCCACCCTACGGCTACGACCCAAATTTATGTTCGACTGATTACTGATAACTGATTAAGCTGCTTTGCTTCATGCTCGGATAGCGCGTTAACATCGCTTAAAATCTGCTCTAGCGCATCGCTGTCGGCTTGTTCCAACTGACGAGCAACCACTAACTCGGCTAGTTCTATAAGGGTTGGACTTTCAAAAAGAGTACGTAAAGGTAGCTCGACAGAGAAAGTTTGTTTTAATCGAGACATGAGTTGTGTCGCTCGTAGAGAATGTCCTCCGAGTGCAAAGAAGTTGTCATAAATGCTGACTCGATCTACCCCTAAAACTTCTGCCCAAAGTCGAGCTAGCGTTTCTTCGGTGGAATTGCGCGGTGCGATAAAGCCTTCTGCAACACTTCTTCTAGAGGTATCCGGTGCGGGTAGGACGCGGCGATCGACCTTGCCATTAGGCGTTAGCGGCAAAGATTCCAGCATTACGAACGCAGAAGGAATCATGTGATCGGGCAGTTGTTGCTTGAGGAAGTCCCATAGTTCGCAAGTGGTGGGTTGTTCTCCATTGGGGACGACATAGGCAACTAGGCGTTTGTCGCCAGTACCGTCTTCCCAATCTACGATCGCGTTTTCCCATACGTTAGGATGTCGGGCTAGTATTGCTTCAATTTCTCCTAATTCGATGCGGAAGCCTCTAATTTTCACTTGATTGTCGATGCGACCGAGGTATTCGATATCCCCATTGGGCAGATAGCGGGCTAAGTCGCCGGATTTATAAAGGCGAATCGATTTTGGATTTTCGATTTTGGATTTTGGATTCGATTGGTCTTCACTATTTAATTCAAGATCCCCAATCGGCAATTCAAAATTAATAAACTTCTGTGCTGTCAAGTCGGGACGGTTGAGATAGCCTCGTGCCAGTCCAATACCGCCGATATGCAGTTCTCCTGGAACTCCGATAGGTACGGGCTGTAAATGGCGATCTAGGATGTAAACTTGTAGGTCGGGAATTGGGCGACCGATAACGCTGCCCGTACTGTTGAGATCGGCTATGGTTAGCGGACGATAGGTAACGTGTACGGTCGTTTCTGTGATGCCGTACATATTGACTAGCTCAGGAGAGCGATCGCCGTGTCGCTCGAACCACGGCTTCAAGCTTTGCAACTCAAGCGCTTCCCCGCCAAAGATGACCAGACGCAAGCTCAATTCCTGAGTCGTACTCGCAGACTCTTCCACCCGAATCAGTTGGCGAAAGGCAGAGGGAGTTTGATTGAGAACTGTGACTCGCTCTTTGCATAATAAGTCATAGAAGGTTTCGGGCGATCGGCTGACCCAGTAAGGAACTACTATCAGTCGCCCGCCATAGAGAAGCGCTCCCCAGATTTCCCAGACTGAGAAGTCAAAAGCATAGGAATGAAAGAGTGTCCAAGTGTCGCGTTCGTTAAAATTAAACCAGTTTTGGGTTGCACTAAACAAACGCGCTACATTCTCGTGACTTACTAAAACTCCTTTTGGCTTTCCTGTGGAACCCGAAGTGTAGATAACATAGGCTAAGCTAGATGGACTTTGGATTGAGTATTGCTCGATCGCATCTCGCTCCGCGTAGCGCTCCCAAAGGGAATCGCTATCTAAGCAAATAACTTTGGCATGATGTTCTGGCAAGCTGCTTATTAAAGACTGTTGAGTAAGGATAAACGACACTTGACTATCTTCGAGCATGAAAGCCAAGCGTTCTTGCGGGTAGCTAGGATCGAGAGGGACATAAGCCCCACCTGCTTTGAGAATGCCTAATAGTCCGATTATCATTTCTGGGGAGCGTTCCACACAGATCCCTACCAGTACCTCTGTCCCTACTCCCAACCCTTGCAAATAATGTGCTAGTCGATTGGCACGGCTATTTAACTCTCGATAGGTCAGTTGTTGCTCTTCAAATACGACAGCTACCGCATCTGGAGTTCGTTCGACTTGCTCCTCAAACAACTGATGAATGCACTT
The DNA here is from genome assembly GCA_025454425.1 of Hydrococcus sp. Prado102. Taxonomy (GTDB): domain Bacteria; phylum Cyanobacteriota; class Cyanobacteriia; order Cyanobacteriales; family Microcystaceae; genus Hydrococcus. The sequence goes on from JALOOL010000005.1 coordinate 21,551, forward strand.
ATCCTGGGGATACTCAGCATGGATGTCGTTCCAATTGACTAATAACTGATGTCGTTCGACTTCGGTTAGTATAGACAAGTCAGATAAGCAGCACTCCCAATTATTAACCATGCTTTCCAACAAGGTTTGGAAATGTTTTAGCATTCGGCTAATCGTCGCTGCATCAAAGCGATCGCGATCGTAACTTATTTGCAAAGAAAGTTCCGAACCCGGTACGACTACCAGTGTTAAGGGATAATTGGTTTGTTCGAGACTGCGAACATTGCGAATTTCTAAGCCACTATCTCCCTGTTGCAAAGAAACATCCAAGGGATAATTTTCAAAAACCACAATGCTTTCAAAAAGGGGAAGTTTTCCAGATACATCGCTCCATTCCTTAATATCGACCAACGATGTATATGAATACTGTTGCTGCTCTATTTGCTGAATCTGTAACTGTTTGAGCCAAGGTAACAGTTTCGCTTCTTGTGAAATCTGCACTCGCATTGGTAGGGTATTGATAAACAGCCCTACCATAGACTCTACTCTCGCTAGAGCCGCCGGACGACCGGAAACGGTTGCACCAAAGACGATATCTGACTCGCCACTATAGCGGTTCAGCAGCAGCGCCCATGCTCCTTGCACCAAGGTATTTAAAGTTAAATGATGCTGTTGAGCCAAGGATTGTAGGGCGGAGGTCAGTTTCGTCGATAAAAGTCGCTTCTGCTCGTCATAATTTGGCTTTTGGTCGGATTGACCCGCAGCTTTATCTACGACTAAAGGAGTCGGAGTTGTAAATCCTTTAAGGGCTTGCTGCCAGTATGCTTGTGCTTGGGAGCGGTCTTGTTTTTGCAACCAATCGATATAGTCTCGGTAAGGTCGCGAGGGAGCTAGATATAAATCCCGACCTTCGTTAAAGGCTTCATAATAAGATAAAACTTCTTGGAAAAGAGTAGACCAGCACCAACCATCGATCAATAAGTGATGATAGCTACAGATAAATTGATAAATATTCTCTTGCAGTTTAATGAGCGTACAGCGCATTAACGGAGCGCGATCGAGTTCAAATCCACGTTCTCTCTCTATCTTAAGAAAAGCTTCCAACTGTTCCTGCTGTTCGCTCTCAGATTGTCCCTGCCAGTCATAGTTTGTCCAAGGCAAATTCACCTGCTTGCAAACGATCTGAAGCGGTTGTCTGCCCTGCTCCCAAACAAAAAGAGTACGCAAAACTGGATGTCGTTCGACGACTTTTTGCCAAGCTTGCTGAAAAGCTGAAACATTGAGGTTTCCATCAAAAGTGCAACTCAGTTGCTCGAAGTACACCCCAGAATTGGGAGCATAAAGGGTATGAAATAACATTCCCTGCTGCATGGGGGAAAGAGGATAAATAGATTCAATATTTTTGTTTTTGTTCATACAATTCCTTGGAGAGCAGGACTTAAACAATCGATATAAACTAAAAATCGTTTTCTACTTCGACTTGTTTGAACTCGATGTATGTATCTGTCTTCGTTAATAGCTGCCGATAAAATCGACTTATGCGCTTGTGGCTAAAATGCCAAAGCTTTGATTTTTGGAAGAGGAGAATAAGAGAGTTTTACAAGATGGGTAACTCTTTTTATAGTAGGAATTGAATCGAGAACAAACATCTGAAAAATGTCTCGAATTCAACCTCAACCCAATAAGACTTTCGTTAACTAGCAAATTTGACTTTCGTTGACTGGTAAGTAAATATCGCTACGATAAAAGTCTTAAGAAACTTGTAATATCAAGTCCGGTTAAACAACCATAATTAAAATTTGTAGGGGCTTTCTTGCCATTCGCCCCTACAGAGCGTTTTATTTCTTGGAAATGATGGTTAATTAAGCGGACATAATATGAAACCCAACAAAACATCGATGAGTGTTGGGTTATGCCTTACGGCAGGCTAACGCCAACGTTACCTCAAACGCCACGTGCAGAAGACGGTGGGAACCTCCGCAACGCAGTGGCTCCCCAACCTACAATTTTTACGATTTATGTCATAACTATTGAAAATTGGCATATTTTTTGTTAGTTACCAGTTACAGCGAGTTTTGCGACTAGCTCGTCAAGTTCTTGTTGACTTAAATCGGCTTCGGGAAAGTCAGAAGGGGTATAGCCTCCGGCTTCGGAGAACTGACAATGGGCAATCAGAGATTCTAACGCCTCGATAAAATCCTGTGCCAAACGTTCGATAGTTGACCGTTGATGGACATTTTCGCTGTAAGTCCAATTGATTTGCAGTTTGCCCGATTCGACCAATCCATCCACTTCAAGCAGATGTCTGCGTTTTCCTAGCGGACTGCGAACCAATCCTGTTGATTCTTTCGCCAGTTGCCATCCAGGAGATTCTGAAAGTACGCGATCGAACTGACCGAGGTAGTTGAAACTTACTTGCGCTGTTGGAAGGGTTTGCAGTTGTAAACGGGTGGCTGCATCCTGAGCTAAATATCGCAGCACTCCATAACCAATGCCTCGAATGGGAATGCGACGTAGTTGCTCTTTAACTGACTTAAGCGCTTCTCCTGGGTGGTTAATGTCTTCTGATTCCAAAAGAACGGGAAATCTGGTGGTAAACCAGCCTACAGTCCGTGAGAGATCGACATTCTCAAATAGTTCTTCCCTTCCGTGTCCCTCAAGCTCAACGTGTAGATATGGCGCTTTTGTCCATTGAGCGAAGCACTGTAATAAGGCACTCAGCAACACGTCATTAATTTGAGTGTTGTAAGCGGCAGGCACTTCCTGTAACAAGGCGCGGGTCAACGATTCGCTTAAAGAAACTGATACCAGATTCGATGAAGCTACGGTGTTAACTTCTTGTTTGGGATAATCTACTGGTATTGGAGCGATATGAGAAGAAGATTGAGTCAACCAAAAATCTAACTCGTTGGCTGGAATAGCAGATCGCCCGTATTCGTTCAGTCGGTTTGCCCAATCCTTGAAGGAAGTTGTCTTGGCACTCAGTTGTATGACTTCATCATTACTGAGTTGTTGATATGCTTTAACTAGATCTTCAATCAAAATGCGCCAGGAAACTCCATCGATCGCTAAATGATGGATGGCTAGCAGTAAGCGACTGGGTAAGTTAAGACCAAGTTGAAATAAAACCACTCGCATTATAGAGCCATCGCTTATGTTGAGACTGGCTTGCACCTCCCCAGAAGCCTTTTCTATAGCTGCACTTTGCTCGGTTGGAGAAAGCGCTGATAAATCGACAACGTTAAAAGGAACTTGCTTGTCAAAATCTGCCTTAAATTGCTTCCAACCCTCATCAGAAGCGTTAAACCGCAAGCGCAGTGCGTCGTGATGCAGGAGCAATTGTTCTACAACTTGCTCTAATAATTCTGATTTAAGGTTGGATGGAACTTCGAGCAGGACAGACATATTAAAGTGATGGGATTCGGGTAATTTCTGCTCGAAGAAATAGTGCTGAATCGGTGTTAAGGGAACCGAACCCGTCACCATATCTTGTTCGGCATGAATGCGAACGGTTTCGCCGACTACGGCTGCTAACTCAGCAATAGTTTGGTATTGAAATAGTTGCACAGGAGTAAGCTTTAAACCCGCTCGATTGGCTTTAGCAACAATACCAATGCTGAGAATGGAATCTCCACCCAATTCAAAGAAATTATCGTAAATGCTTATTCTTTCTTGTCCTAAAACTTCAGCCCAGATCTCGGCTAGTTTTTCTTCGATCGCGCTGCGGGGTAACGCGAAGCTAACTTTTCGCTCGCTGTTCGATGTATCGGGTGCTGGGAGGGCGCGGCGGTCTATTTTGCCGTTGGGGGTCAAAGGTAGAGATTGTAGCATTGCGATCGCAGAAGGCATCATATAATCTGGCAACCGTTCCTTGAGAGAGCTTTGTAGTTCGCTGGTAGTGAGTTGTTCCTCATTGGGGACGACATAGGCTACTATACGCTGGCGATCTGACTGAATAATAACGACTGTTTGCCGCACTTTTGGATGTTCGCTCAGTATTGCTTCAATTTCGCCGAGTTCGATGCGGAAACCTCTTATTTTCACTTGATTGTCGAGGCGACCGAGAAACTCGATCGCGCCGTCGCTTAAGTAGCGAGCAAGATCTCCTGTTTTATAGAGACGGGAACCATCATTGCTAAACGGGTTAACAATGAATTTCTCTTTGGTTAATTCGGGACGATTGAGATAGCATCGAGCAAGACCTAAACCGCCGATATAGAGTTCGCCTGGTACGCCGATAGGAACGGGTTGGAGATGGCGATCGAGAATGTAAATCTGTGCGTTAGCAAGCGGACGACCCAGAGGAAGCGTTGACGAACGATGTTCTTTTCGCTCGGTTTCTACCCGATAGGCGATCGCGCCTACTGTCGTTTCTGTCGGCCCGTAGTGATTAAAAATAACGCAGTCGGGAGCTAATGCCTGGATGTTCTCAATTAAGTTCCAATTCGATGTTTCACCGCCCAATACGAGTCTTTGGCGCGGTAAAATTTGTTCGGGATGAGAATAGCTCATGAGCGCTTCTAAGTGAGCGGGGACGATCTTCAAACAATCGATGGGATTGCGGCGAAAATATTCAGCCAGCAGATCGGGATTACTAACTCTTTCCTGGGAGATGATATGGAGGCTCCCACCCGTACACAAAGATGGAAACACTACTGTATTGCCTAAATCTGCCGCGAAGGTAGAAACCATCGCGTAGCTTGCACCAGCTTGAATTTCCAGCCTTTCCACGATACCGTTAACATAATTGACCAGTTGCCGATGCTCGATCGCGACTCCTTTTGGTTTCCCCGTAGATCCAGAGGTGTAAATGATGTAAGCTAAATTTTCGGAAGTCGTTTCCTCGGCTGGATTTTCTTGGCTTTGACAAGCGATCGCATCCCAATCTGCATCCAAACAGATTATATTTGCCCCGTCGCGATCGGGAAGTGATTCCATCAAATGTTGTTGCGTCAGCAATACTGATGCTTGGGTATCCTCTAGCATGAAAGCGATGCGTTCTTTGGGTAGAACGGGATCGATAGGTACGTAAGCCCCGCCTGCTTTAAGAATGCCTAGAATACCAATAACCATATCTAGCGATCGCTCTACACAAATACCAACTAAAACATCTGGTTTTACTCCCAATGTTTGCAAATGACGAGCGAGTTGGTTAGCACGCGCATTGAGTTCGCCGTAGGTCAGTTGTCGATCTTCAAATACGACAGCAATTTGGTCTGGTACGAGTTTTGCTCGTTCCTCAAACAGTTGATGGATGCACTTATCTTTTGGATAATCGCGTTTTGTATCGTTGAATTCGATTAATAATTGTTGACGATCGCGATCGCTTAAAATAACTAATTCATCGATTGCAGCGTTGAGATTGGCGATCGCACTTTCTAGCAACTGACGAAATTGTCCCGCCAAACGTTCGATCTCTTCTATCGAGTACAAATTAGCATCATAGTGAAATTCTGCCAGCAGGCGATCGTCTTTTTCAATGCACGAGAGTTTAATCTTAAAGCGATCGATACAGGCATAGTGCCAATCGAGGGAAAATGTCGCACCAGCAGCATTATACTTTTGCGATCGAGTTATAAAATCGAAACCAAAGGGAACAAAAGCCGACGCGATCGTTTCATCCCAACTAAAGCATTCTTGCCATTTGTATGCTTCGTTTGTATCGCGATCGACTTGCTCTAAGAATTCGCCGAACGGCAAGCTTTCTTGCAAATGAGAGCGTATTGGTAAATATTTAGCATACAACCCTAATCCTTCGACTAGTTCTTGATGATTTCTTCCATCATAGGCATTGCTAACAAGCATATTTGTCTGTCCAGATATCCGCCATAGAAGAATCTGCCAGCAAGCAAACAAGAATAAATTTAGCGAAGAATTATTATTTTGAACCAAAGTTTTTATTTTTTCAAACAAATCGATTTCAATTGTGAGGTTTAGAATTTTTGGTTCCAATGCCGATTTTCCAGACAGCGATTTTTCAAAAGGAAGCTTTATACCATTTTGGATTTTGGATTTTGGATTTTGGATTAGAGAGATCGCTAGATTGTTAGCTTCCCAGTTTTCATCTGTTGCAATCTGTTTTGTACTTAGATTGAAATCGAGAAGATCGGAAATATTTTGCTTGCGCCAATACTCTCTTCCTATTTCTGTATCCTTTGCTTCGAGTAATTCATTTTGCCATTCAGAGAAATCAACATACTGGATCGTTTCGTCTATAAATTCTTCTCCTTCGAGACAAGCCTTATAGCAACGACTGAGTTCGCAGGTTAGATTATTAAGCGATGCTGTATCCGCAAAAAGCGCTGGTAAGCTCATCAGTAAAACGTGCTTTTGTGATGACAGTTTAACCAGGTATATATGCAGCACAAATTCTTTCTCTAAGTCGAAAAGACGGCATCGTTCTTGTTGTACAAGTCCCTCAATTTCGGCTTTTTGTCTCGACAAATTTAAATCCATCAAATCGATTTCATGCCATGATAAGTTAGTGCGATCGCCGATAACTTGAAAGGGAACCTTCATCTTAGAAGAAAGATGAAAACTAGTACGCAAAATCTCATGACGATTGACAACTTTTTCTAAAGACGCTTGTAAAATTTCTGAATCGATGTTGCCTGCGATCGCGATGGCACACTGCACGCAATAAACCGAACTATCTTGCTGCAAAAACCAAAGTCTTTTTTGTTGGGGAGACAGCCGAAAGCCTGTATTTTTAGATGTTTCTTGCATGATTCGTTTTTCCTTCTGGGTTTTATCTCAAATTTTGTAGCAGTCGCATTAACCGCCGAGGAATTAATTCCCCGTCTTATAGATCAAGTCCATTAAAATGGACTGAAATTCTTTACTCGTCCTATGAATTTTTAAACGCTAATTGCTTTGCGTGAGATGTTCTTTAATTTTTGGAGACTCGTCTGTTTAAACGCTTGTTCTTTGACAAGGAATTGTTGTCTATCTGCTTCGTCAAATATTGCGCCTAGATCCTTCAATTTAAAATCAGACTTAGTAACTAAATCGAGCAAATATTGGAAGCGATCGAGGATGAATTGAATCGTGGCAGGATTAAATAAATCGGTATTGTAATCGCAATCCAACATCAATTCGCCATCTAACTCGATCGCGTGTAAGCTAATATCGAATCTAGAAAAACTGGAATTTTGGGGAAACAAGTTTACTTCTAAACCCGACATTTTTGGTACGTCTACCGCTCGATCCAAGTTAAATATGGCAGTAATAAGCGGAGATTGACTGGCATTGCGGCGTAATTTCAGCTTGTCGAGCAATCTGGCGAAAGGATAATCTTGATGTTCGTAAGCATCCAACAAGATACTTTTGAGCGTTTTCAAATAATCTGAGAAAATTAGATCGCGATCGATGTAACTGCGTATTGGCAATAAGTGACTGCAATAACCAACAAGACCCTCACTACCCTCAAAAGAGCGTCCAGCCGTAGGAATACCGACAACAATGTCATCCTGTCCCGTCAGTTGGTGAAGTAAAGTAGTGTAAACTGACAAAAGCGTCATAAACGGTGTGCAACTCTTCTCATTACTAACCCGTTTGACTTCGCGATACAAGTTGGCATCGAGATGTATGGTTTCTCTACTACCCTTATAGGTTTTAATTTGCGGACGAGGACGGTCGGTTGGCAAATTTAAAACGGGAATCGAGCTAGCAAATTTGTCTAACCAGTAGGACTCATGGGCTACCATATTCTCTGTTTGGCGTTGCTCTTCCTGCCAGTTGACGTATTCTCTGAATTGCTTGGGCGATGGGAGTTGGCAAACAACATCCTGACAATCTGCCGAATACAATTGGGATATCTCTTGTATAATTGTGCCCATCGACCAGCCATCGGCAATAATGTGATGTGCCGTCAGAACAAACAAATGTCGTTGTTCTTCGAGTTTGAGGATTTGACAGCGAAACAGAGGCCCTTCGATGAGATCGAAACGTTGTTGGCTTTCTTTTTGGAACCACTCAGTTACATTAGACTCGCGATCGCCTACACTGGATAAGTCAATTAATGGAACATCTACCGTTAGGGATGGCAAAATTTGTTGAAAATCGCCTTGAGCATCGATAATTGTCCGTAGAGCTTCATGGCGGTCTACTACTTGTTGCACTGCCCGATTCAGTGCCTCTCGGTTTAACGAACCCTGTAATTGAAGACTCAGGGAGATAGCATAAGCAAGCGAACCCTCGTCACCCATACGATCTAAAATCCACAATTGTTTTTGAGCTTCGGTTAAAGGGACTTTATCTGTCTTCTCGATCGCGCGTGGAGGCAAAAAACCACCTTCTCGCAGTTCCTCTATGCTATCTTTGAGTGCCTGAATCAGGCGATTGATATCTTCGTCTGTGTGTTCCGTCGAGAGAAAACAATTGCGTCCTTCCCAGACATAAATTCCCTTTTCAAGCAAATGATAGAACAGCAGATCCATATTGCTCGAAAAAGCAAAGCGAAACAGCGATCCAAAATGCACGATTTCAATGGGCAGATTTTCTCGTTCAAAATAATCGTTAAGCGTTGCAGCTAACTTCGCAGTGCGTTGATTTAACTGTTCTTGAAGTGCCAAACCGCGCGACTTGATTTCCGTAAGGACAGCCCGTGCAGCAGCCATCGTTAAAGGATGCTTGCAGAATGTGCCTGCAAAAAATGTCATGTCTGCTTGAGGATAAGACGCATCACCATAATTCCACATACCGCCATCCATACCATTCATATAGATAGCTTTACCCGCGATCGCACCTATGGGCATTCCACCGCCGACAATCTTCCCGTAGGTAGCAATGTCTGCATCAATCCCAAACCATGCTTGCGCTCCTCCAGGGTGAATGCGAAAGCCAGTAATCATTTCATCAAAAATTAACGCGATTCCCGCTTCTTTCGTCAACTGTCTCAGTTGTTGTAGAAAGGCTTTGGGTTGCAAATTCGGTCGGCGGCTTTGCACTGGTTCGACTAACACTGCTGCCAGTTCGCCTGCATGAGCTTGGATGATGTCTAAGGAACGGGGATCGTCATAATCTAGTACCAGAACATCTGCGATCGTATTCGGCGTTATGCCGGGAGCCATCGGCACTGAATTGGGAGTTTCCTTATCTGCTTGTGCGTTTGCCAAGGTTCCATCGAAGTGACCGTGAAAGGAGCCAGCAAACATGGCTATTTTGTGGCGACCAGTCGCCGTGCGTGCCAAGCGCAGTGCTGTCATTACCGCTTCGGTTCCAGAATTACAAAAAGTTACTCTCTCCATCCCCGTCAGTTCGCAGATTAACTGTGCTACTTCTCCTGCAAGACTGGTTTGCGGGCCGAGTTGCATTCCTTGTTTAAGCTGTTCTTCTATTGCTTCGACAATAAATTGGGGATGGTGTCCGAAGAGATTTACCCCAAATCCCATCGAAATGTCTATGTATTCGTTTTCATCTACATCCCAGAGTCTCGAACCACGAGAACGCTTGCCAATAATGGGATAGAGCATTTCCTTGGTTGAGAAACGAAAGCCTACTGAAGTTCTGTTATCTGCCAACACTGGTCGATAATTTTGCGTCAGTTGTTTTGAGGTTTGAGTGCGCTGGGTATAACGAGAGACGAGTGCATCTAAGTACTGCTGTTGTTGCTCTGTTAAGCCTCTTGCTCGAATTTCTGACACTTTCCAAGGAAAAAGGACTGTAGAGGGGTTAGACGGCGCAGCAGGTCGATCCTGTTGCACGTTTTTAGTTGAATGTCCGTTATTTGATGAAGGGTGTGTAGAGACGCGATATACTACGTCTTTACTTTCATCGATCTTTTCCCCCTGCGTTGCTATTTCTTGTATTTGAAATGGCATTTTTAATTTTGGCAAGAAATCTTGTGCAGACAAACCATTGCCGCGCAAAACCTCCAACTGTTCGGACATAAGCTGGATCTGCTGCCTAATGATTTCTTCCACTGCGGCATGGGGTAATGTTTCTCGCTTTTTCCCGTTCTGCGTACTATGGTCGATCGCTTCTTCCATAGTAGCAGTGGATCGCGCTGGTTGTTGCGCTAGAACCTCTAACTCGGACTCAGGTAATGGAGATGTATTTTGAGCAATGTAATTCGCTAAAGCATCGATGGTAGTCAATTCTTCAAAGAACTGACGAATAGCAATTTTAATTCCATAAGTGTTTTCAATGACGCGAACGGCATCGACAATAACGATTGAATCGGCTCCCATTTCTAAGAAAGGCGCATGAATATCTAATTCTGATGGAGCTACTTTGAGTAAATTTGCGACAATAGAACGCAATTTTGTCAAAATCTCGTCCTGATGTTTTGTTTGGGGAGCGTTTTTAATCTGTAGCTCGGATACTTTTAAATCTGATATATTGTCATTCATAGAGAAATTTTCTTGTTGAATCCAATAACGTTTGCGTTGAAAGGGATAAGTAGGAAGCGACAGACGCTTGCGATCGCAATTGCGATCCAACTCCATCCAGTCAATCTCCACTCCTCGCAAATACAGTGCAGATAAACTTTCCAGCAACACTTGCCAATCATTTTTTGTTTGTGATAGGGAAGATAGCCAAACAGCGCTTTCCGATTGCTGAGAGCGTTTGCCCAGACTTGATAGAATGGGTTTCGAGCCGATTTCTAAAAATAGTTCGTATCCTTGCGCGAACAAGGTATTTAAACCATCCATAAATCTCACGGCTTCTCGCGCGTGCGATCGCCAATAGTTAGCATCGGGAATATCTCCTGACTGTATAATCTGTCCCGTCAAGTTAGAAATAAACGGAATGTTTGGCGTTTGAAAGAAAATTTGACTCGCCTTGTCTTCAAACTCATTCAGTATGGGTTCCATCAAGGGGGAGTGGAAAGCATGGGAAACCGTTAAAGGTCGCGTTTCGATTCCTTGTGCTTCTAGGTCGATCGCGACTACTTCTATTACCTGACGCGAACCGGAAATAACGACATTCTTCGGGCCATTAATAGCGGCAATTGAAACGTCATTGCGATAAGATTGAATGGCTGCTGAAACCGTTGCTTCATCGGCAAACGCGGCTACCATGCAACCGTCTTGAGGTAAAGCCTGCATTAAACTTGCCCGTTGTGCAATTAGCCTGAGTCCATCTTCTAAACTGAATACTCCAGCAACACAAGCAGCGACATATTCTCCTACACTATGACCCATGACTGCATCGGGAATTATGCCCCAAGACTTCCATAACTGAAAGAGTGCATATTCGACGGCAAATAAGGCTGGTTGAGTGTAAGCGGTTTCATCGATTTTGGATTTTGGATTTTGGATTTTGGATTGGGGATAAAGGATTTCTAGTAAAGGCGTTTCTAAATAAGGCTGTAAGATGGAGGCACACTTATCTAAGGCGGCGCGAAAAGTCGGTTGTGTTTCATAAAGATGGCGACCCATACCTAAATATTGAGAACCCTGACCAGTAAATAAAAATGCAATCTTGGGACGCTTTTTACTAACTATCTGAGTGCTTGCTAATCCATCAACTTCTTTGCCAGTAGCAAATGCAGCGAGTGCTTTTTGCAATTGATTGGTAGATTCAACGACTGCACAGAGACGACGGTCGAAATGCGATCGCCCGGTATTAGCAGTGAAGCAAACATCTGCTAGTGAAGCTTCTCGATGGATTTCTAAGAATTCTTCATAACGTTGTGCTAGTTCCTGCAAAGCGCGATCGCTTTTTGCTGAGAGAGTGAGAATGTGGTGCGTTTTTACTGATAACTGGTCGCTGTTTGGTAGCACGCCATGCGCCTTTGCTTTCGACTTTCGACTTACGTCCAAGGGACGGGCTACGCCAACGACTTTCGATTTTTCAAAAGGTGCTTCTTCGAGAATAACATGGCAATTTGTGCCGCCAAAACCAAACGCGCTTACACCAGCCAATCGGCGATCTGCTTGGACAGTCCAAGGATTACACTCTGTGGCGATCGCAAAAGGCGTTCCTTCCAGAGTAATATGTTTGTTAAGCTGGTTTAAGTGTAAGTGGGGCGGTATCTCTTGATGTTGCAAAGACAATACCACCTTAATCAGTCCAGCAATCCCAGCAGCAGATTCGAGATGACCGATATTCGTTTTAACCGAACCAATCCAACAAGGATTATCTTGCGATCGCTCCTGCTTCAGTACGGCTTTTAAGGAATTCATTTCGATGGGATCGCCGAGAGAAGTTCCAGTACCATGAGCCTCAATATAGCTAATCTCTGCGGGTTGCACTCCGGCATTTAAAAGAGCTTGACGGATTACCGCCTGCTGTGCGGGACCGTTGGGTGCTGTAATACCGTTGCTCAAACCATCTTGATTGACAGCCGAACCTTTAATAATTGCTTGAATGCGATCGCCATCTCGAACTGCATCTTTGAGGCGTTTGAGAACGACTATGCCGCAACCTTCCCCCCGAACATAACCGTCAGCAGAAGCATCAAATGTTTTACAGCGACCGTCAGCAGCCATCATTCCTGCTTGAGAGAAAATGATGGTGGGTTCTGGGGATAAAATCAAGTTTACCCCTCCAGCCAAACATAAATCGGACTCGCCACTGTGTAAACTCTGGCAAGCGAAGTGGAGTGCAACCAGCGATGACGAACAAGCAGTATCGATCGCTACACTAGGCCCCCGCAGATCCAGAAAGTAGGATAAGCGGTTAGCAGCAATGGAATTGGAAGTTCCAGTACCACTATAAGGCTCTAAATTGGATAATTCTTTGCAGACAAGCCGATTGTAATCGACATTGGTAACGCCAACAAATACCCCCGTCTGACTGCCGGACAGTTTTTTCGGGTTCACTCCAGCGTTTTCTAAGGTTTCCCAAGCAACTTCCAACAAAAGTCTTTGCTGGGGATCGATACTCTGTGCTTCGCGGGGAGAAATTCCGAAAAAGCCAGGGTCGAATCGATCTACTTGCTCTAAAAAACCGCCCCAACGGGTGTGCGTATTGGAATCTGAATACCATCGATCTGATGGCACTTCAGTTATAGCATCTACGCCATTACGCAACAGTTGCCAAAAGGATTCTGGATTCTGAGCCTTGGGAAAACGACAGCCAATTCCTATAATTGCAATGGGTTCCATAATATAAAAGTCGAAAGTCGGAAGTCGAAAGTCGAAAGTAGGGACGCAAATATTAAAGTCGGAAGTCGATGTAGAGACGCGATATATCGCGTCTGTACGGAAGTCGAAAGTAGGGGCGCATGGCGTGCGCCCTGGGGATGTAGGATAATGATTAACAATTAACCATCGATCGCAATTAGATTTCTTGAGCAAGAATCGATCGCGAAAATTGCTTAAAAGTTTGAGAATTGTTAACTAAAGCTCTCTCAATCGAACCTCCCGAAGCCATGATGCTCATTTCGCGGTTAATCTGCCACTGATAGTCCAGACAGCCAAATAATCGACGCAGAGATTCTAGTAGGTTTTGATGGTATTTAAGTCCCACATGGAAACCATTGTGTTCTTGAGTGAAGCATTTTTTCATCCAATCGAGCGCTTCTCGTGCAGACATCCCAAACAGAGGAGATTGTAATAGCTTGTAAAAAAACAGCATGAACAAAGGAGTATCGGCAACGCAGCGACCGGGCAAAACGCCAGAAAGACCGCTCAAAAGGCTTTGTTGCATCATGTAGATGATTCGACCCGACACTAACTTTTCATAGGCAGTTGGCTTCGGTAAATCTTTGTACATATCTCTGGCAATGGTTTGAGACATGGTAGTGTGGAAAGCCTCATCTAATAAGTGGTAATGAGAAATGGCGGTAGGAGTAGGAATAAACTCGCCTTGGCGTTCTAATTCTCGGAAATACTTAACATAAAGATGTTCTTGGTTTTTGAGAATAGCATTAGCCGTGTAGCGTATGGAGTAGTACTGACACGCCATAAAGGGAGAACTTCCCCAGTGCAAGGTGAAGAAGCGCAACCAATGCTGAGGCGCTAACCGTCCGACTAAACCATCTGCGGCGGCGGGAATCGATTCGTTTTTCTCGTCTAATTCCTTTAAATATGGGGAATAATATTGTTTTTTATCTTTGAGCATTCCCTTGGCAATAAAACTTAAAGCGCGATCGCGATAATCTGAGAAAGGGGAATTCTGTTCGTTTGAGATAAAAAACTGTCGCAGAGGTTGAGGGAGAAATTGCATCATCCCATCATCCGATTTGTGATAGAAAGGATTGCCCAAGATGGTTTTGCCGACTAGCGCCATTTTGGTTTTGTAACCAACCTTTTGAAAGGTGCGAATGTGATAGCTTTCTTGCTCGGTTTCAAATTCTAGTTCCTTACACAGTGTTTCGTAACCGCCAACGGCACGAAAAACGCCCCCTGTGACCGTGTTGTAAATCATGGTACTAGCTTCGCTAGCCGCCGTATGGATATAATTGCCGACCCAATACAGGTGATTGAGCGCTATCTTTTGTGAAGGTGAGGCAGCTTCGTAGAGTGGAGTGCCGTAAAGCAGTGACAGTTCGGGAGGACTCCAATAGCGATCGCAATTGTTAGCATAGTCAAAATCCTGTCCTAGTTCTTTTATTTTCTCGGTAAAGTCTGAATTCTGGTTGTTAGTGAAGGTTTTTTCGATGAGTTGTAAATGCTTCTTTCCCTGTTTTTGAGTGGAAGCGCGATCGCCTCTATCTAGAGAGGTTGCAATATTCATCATGAATTTCTCCTTAAAATTCTAACTTAGTGGACTGGCACTGAGTTCGTAGTTAGGTCTTACTACAAGCCTTCTAATGCACAACTAAAACTGAGTTCGTAGTTAGGGCTTTAGCCCTAAAGGGCTTACTACAAGCCTTCTAACTGTGCCAGTGTAGTAGCAGCAAATTAGCTTAAAATCAAAATCTTTGCTGTAAATCTGCATCTAAATGCCGAACTAACGCTTCGACAGTAGGGTAATCATAAGCTAAAGTTGGTTCGAGTTCGTATCCCAGCCACTCCGCTAAGTCGCCGATGAGACTTACCGTTACTACAGAATCCAGACCATAGCGATCGAAGGGAATTGTCGTATCGATTTCATTGACATGAATTTCCAGTAAGTCGGCTAGATAAGAGACAATCCAGGATTGAATATCTGCCAATGTTCGCTTAGGAGAGCGATCGCCTGCTTTGTTATCGACCGAAACAGCCGATATTTGAGAGATTTGAACGTTTTGACACTTCATGATTGAAACTCCATATTTTGATAAAGTTGCGATCGGTCTGCAATCTGCAACCTCGATAATTTATAACTGTTGGCAATTTTGCAGTTGCTCTAACATCGAGTTAACCTCGACTTGTAGGTGTAAAAACTTCATTTTGTTCTGAGGATTCTTGCTCCAATCCTCCACCACATCTAGGCTTCCTGCCAGAAAACCAGCCCGACAAGCATAGCGCCGAAGCTTACCGCTAGAAGTCTTGGGAATACTTCCTGGTTTTAGTAGTAATACGGCATAAACCTCCAAATCGTGTTCCTGCGTCACTGCTTGACGGATACTACCAATGACATCATTGACATTCAGTTTGCGAAGGAAACTTCTCTCTACCTCTTGTACGACTACTAATCGCTCTTGACCTTTATCCTCCACGCTAAATGCAGCCCCACAACCCGATCGCAATGCTGGATGACTTTTCTCAACGGTCTGTTCGATATCTTGTGGATAATGGTTGCGACCTCGAATGATGATGACATCCTTCAATCGTCCCGTCACGAATAACTCGCCATGCTGCACGAATCCTAAGTCTCCGGTTCGTAAATACGGCCCTTCCTTGGTATCTGCTAGATAAGCATTAAAAGTTTGTTCTGTCTGCTCGGATTTCTGCCAATAACCACCCGCTACACTCGCACCCGCTACCCAAATCTCTCCTACTTGTCCGCCCGAACATCGGGTTAAGGATTCGGGTTCGACGATCGCGATTTTATGTTCTAACCAAGTTCGACCGCAACCTACGATTTTTCGGACGTTTTCTTGTTTGGCGATCGAGGCTACAACCTGGTTTTGCTCTAAGGCTGTTGGAGCGACAGCACTGACAACAGGCAAGTCAGTTTTCAAACCACCCGTGATGAATAAAGTTGCCTCAGCCATTCCATAGCAAGGGTAAAATGCTTCTTTTTGAAAGCCACAAGATTCAAAAGCGGTTGCAAACTGTTCCAAGGTTTCTGCACGGATAGGTTCAGATCCATTGAAAGCCACTTCCCAACTGCTCAAGTCGAGACTTGCCTTTTGTTCGGGAGTAATTTTGCGCATACATAGGTCATAGGCAAAATTCGGCCCGCCGCTAGTAGTTCCTCGATAGCGAGAAATGGCTTGTAGCCAGCGGAAAGGCTTTTGCAGAAACGCCACTGGTGGCATGAGAATACAAGGAATTCCTAAATACAATGGTTGCAGGACGTTGCCAATTAATCCCATATCGTGGAATAAAGGCAACCAGCCGACAAAAACAGTTTTATCGCTATGTCCGAAAGACATCTCGATCGCTTGCTCGTTGTGCATCAGATTGCTATGGGTGACTATTACCCCCTTGGGGTTTCCCGTAGAACCCGACGTATATTGAAGAAAAGCCAAGTCATCCCCGCATAAGTTTGGTTCTTGCCAATCCGATGCCAAGTCGCTTGCGATCGCATCTGTAGCCAGCCATTGCAGGGCAAGTAATTCTGGATTCTCGGCAATTCGAGGTTCTATATTGGTTAACTCTGAAGTAGTCGTAAGCGCCACTTTAGCTTGCGCATCTGCTACGATCGCTTGCAATCTAGACATCTTCTGATTGCGCTTGGGAGGATAAGCAGGAACAGCCACCACTCCCGCATACAAACACCCGAAAAAGGCGCTAATAAATTCCAAACCCGACGGATACAGCAGCAAAGCGCGATCGCCAGGAGCGACAATAGACTGTAACCGAGCCGCGATCGCGCGGGCGCGTCTATCTAACTCTTGATAGGTTAGACTAGCATCTTCAGTTTCTCCGTCTTGTAAAAAGGTGTAAGCTCGGCGATCGATCTGAGCTTGCGCTCTGTAGCGCAGCAGATCTACTAACGTTGAAAACTCATCGAATGGTTTTGGGCAATAATATATATTTGCAGTCATTTAATCCCCCTCTGAATCGTGATAGTTTTATCTTAGAAATCACCTATTTAAATAAACATCTGAAAAATGTCACTAATTGCACTGAGACGAAATAGATAATCGCTTTATTACTTTCGTTAGAGGTTAGTGGTTTTACTCAACGAAAGTTAGAATTTTCCAATCCAGTTATCAGTCTTAGCAAACGATTTCGTTTCATTGGTACTCAATGCTTTGAACTAATTAAAGACTTTAATATAGTCAAGACCTCGATATTTTAAGACTTTTATGTCTTTAACCGTCGCGTCTTTAATCTGGCGCTGATATGGTATTCCCCGATATTTGCCATTTATTTCTGGTTTAACGGTTGCTAGGTTAGTAGAAGTAGATTGATAAGAAATGCCGCGATAAGATAGTTGCATTGTTTTTCTCCTGAGTTAGTTGTGTTATTTTCTTAATAGCTGCCGAGCAAATCGACTTATGCAGTTGTGGAGGAAATAGTGCGATCGCGTAGCGTGAGCTTTGCTTAATCGCCTTGTCAACCATCTCTCAATTCACCTGGATTTAGCGACAGTTAAGTTCGCGATGAAACTCCTTCACCCCAGCAGATAAATTACACAAAAGACTTTCTAGAGCGGGTTCTCTAGATTCGATATTGCTGATGATGTTGAGGAGATAAAGGTTAAGATTGTGATCTTTGATGTTTTCTGTACTGTCTTTGATATCCTGTTGCGCGATCGCCTCCAATAGACTTATCCAAAAACTATTACTAAACCGATCTTGACGATCTTGAGCTTCAATTGTTTGAGTATAGCTGTAGCCTTGTTCGTCTTGAAGGATAATTCGTTCGCCAAAATGGTGATAGCCTCCTTGCAGTAGCGTAAAAGGGGTTCGTGGCGGCAATAGGGGAACGACATCGCGATCGTTAATGATGCGGAGCAAAGGTAGATTTTTGCACATTTCGGCTCCTTTTGTGTCGGTGACTTTGGGTTGTCCGAAGGTAATGCACTTTTCAACCTGATAGTCGTCTTCAATCAGAAACATCATCAGAATAACTGCGATCGCTCCACCTAAGCTGTGTCCGGTGAGTCGGGTTTGATAATTTTTGTTGAGGTGCGGTAGGATAGCCTGATAGACATCCTCAGCCGCGAGATAAAATCCTGTATGCAGGTCGATCGCATCTTCTCGATCTAAAACATTTTTAGAGAAGGAACGTTGCAAGTATCGAAAATTCAGCCTCCAGTTTCTTAAGTTGCTCGATCCTCGAACGGCAATCCATTGAATTTGCTTGATATCATCTACTTCAACAATGACGTTAACTTCTGACTTGGGAGATTCGTAGATAAATGTTCGATAGGTAGTTGGCGTTCTCCATCCTAGTTGTGCGGTGAGATCCCATCCTAGTTGGCTGATGGTGTAAGCTAGTTGCGATCGCAATCCATAATTGAGAATTTCATTAAAATCGATTTTCTTCATGGTTGAGTTCTCCTTTATCTTTCGTTGTTTTCTTATAGCTGCGAGAAAATTAATTTATGCAGTTGTGATTTTAAAAATGCGATCCGGCTTTGCCGCTGCCCCTTGGGCAATCGCGTAGCGTAAGCTTTGCCCAATCGCTTTGTCAACAATCTCTCGATTATTTTCCAAGTTTCATAGCGATTTTCAGCTTTTGTAGATTATGGGTTTGCCCCCTAAATCCCCCAAGTTTGGGGGGCAAGGGGGGCGAAAATCTCTATCAAAAATCATCCCGCATTGATGCAACTTCTGGCTTTACTGCGAGAAGAAGCGATCGCGCACTATACTTTATCTTTTTGTGCTTTAGAAAAAAATTCTCTCAACAAACAACTGATTGTTACTGCAGCTTTTCGAGTTTTTCCTTGACATCTTGATACTTTTGCGTGTTTCCTTGTTTCTGATATAGCTCTGCGGCTTTTTGATAATCGGCGAGCGCTTTTTGGTACTCGTTTAATTTCTTGTAAACATTTCCACGATTGACGTATGCAAGTGCATAGTCGGGATTGAGAGAAATAGCTTTGGTATAGTCAGCGATCGCTTTTTGGTACTCTTTTAAGTCATCGTAAACATTGCCGCGATTATTGTACGGTAAGTGTAATGAAGGGTTGTTGAGTCGGATCGATTCGTTGTAGTCGGCGAGCGCTTTTTGGTACTCTTTTAAGTCAGAGTAAGCAATGCCGCGATTGTTGTAAGCTTTTGCATATTCACGATTGAGAGAAATAGCTTTGGTATAGTCAGCGATCGCTTCTTGGTACTCTTTTAAATCAGAGTAAACAAGACCGCGATTGTAGTAGGCAAGTGTATAGTCGGGATTGAGAGAAATAGCTTTGGTATAGTCGGCGAGCGCTTTTTGGTACTCTTTTAAATCAGAGTAAGCAAGACCGCGATTGTTGTACGGTAAGTGTAATGAAGGATTTTTGAGTCGGATCGATTCATTGAAGTCAGAGATCGCTTTTGGGTAGTTTTTTAAATTCCGGTAAGCATTGCCGCGATTATTGTAGGCTTCTGCATATTTGGGAGCGAGTTGAATCGCTTGATTGTAATACTCAATGGCTCCCTTAAAGTCCTCTTTATTAGCCTTATCTAAACCGCGCTCGAAAAAGTCCTGAGCGCTCATCTGAGGGTTAGAAGACACGGTAGGACTAGGAGTGAGTGTAGGTTCCACATTCTGCTCAGACTGTAGTATGTTAACCAGGAAAATCAATGTTAGTGCTACAGCAGATCCAATAAGCAGTTTGGGTTTTTTCAGAAAAGGAACAGAAATAGCAGGAACTTTTGGACGTTTAATTCTAAGTAGCGTAGGAGCTTCAGATTGGCTTGCTGCTGTGCCAATTTGCTGCGCGATCGCCTCTACGTCTTCATCCGAAAGTTCCAACTGTTGCTGATAACGTTTTAGTTCCTCTATAGTATTGCGATCGAGAGATCCTTCTTCAGCTAATGCTTCTCTCAAAGCTTTTTCATATCTCTTCAGATTTTCTTGTTTCTGCTGTAAGGGAGCAAAAACGTCTCGTTCGATTAATTGAGCTTCATCTTGAGATATTTTTAATTTATCGCGCAGATTTTCCAGGCGATCGCGAACATAATTAGGAATTCGACCTCGCTTTAAGTAATACTGCAATTCCTTTCGATACTTCTCTTTCGGATCGGTAATTTTTGCTTTAAAGAGACGAATCTTTGCCCCTTCCTTCACTGGATAAAACTCTGGAGTCATTTCCAATTTCGCGTCAGATATCCTTCGTCTGGCATACTCGTGTAATTCTTCCATAGAAACCCAGTCATCATTGTCGAGAGATGCTTTTCCCGTGCGAACGCCTTCCAGGAGATAATAAGTATAGGCAGAAAGGTCAAATTCATCCTTCGCCCAAGCATATTCGGTGGCACTAGCCGCAGTGAGTATCGCCCGTCCCTCACCTCCTAATTGCTCTTTAATTAGGGCGTTAGCAGTACCTTTGGCACTCATTCCCTTCGCAAACGCCCCACTATAGCAACAGTCAAGGATCGTAGCCATTGCTTTAGAGGGACATTCATTCATCCACCCATGTATGCTGTGCGATGATATGGCAGTGGTAGGGCGCAATCTACCATTTTCTTTGCGAGTCTCGCTATTAGAAAAATAGAATATTCCTTTTTCGTCGGTAATTCCATGACCAGAGAAGTAAAATAACAGAAGATCGTCTTTTTTTCGTTTGTTTTTAGAAAATAGATCGTAAACAGCATCTTCCATCATCTGTTTGTTGGGGTTTTTCAGCACAGTAATATCAGATTCAGCAAAACCACCCAACTCAGGATCTATCAACACTTCTTTCATTGCTTCGAGATCCGCAGAAATTTTTGGCAAAGGGGCTAAATCGTCCGAATTGAATTCACTAACGCCAATTAATAAAGCAATCTTAGCCATCTGTGTTTAGTCTCCTTTATATTAGACCTGTTATGAAAATGTCAGGGAAATCAATTTGTGCAAGAAGTATATTGTGGTGAAATTACTAGTTTGCCCATTCTCGTGCTTTTTGAAGAACGAATTCAAACTCTTCCTTGCTGCTGACTTTGAGTTCGAGTTCTCGACCGTCGGGAGTTTTGATGGCTAATTCAATCGGTTTATCCCCCAAGCGATCCTTTAAAAATCCCATAAATTTCATCAACTTAGCGGGATTAACTTCTGTTGTTAGCAATCCTAAAACAAAGCTACCCAATGCCTTCGATCCCTCTGGTGCTTGCTCGACTGCTACTAAATCCGCCGTTTCTACAATTTCACTTTCCTCAATTTGTTCTCGCAAGTTCTGCGTTGCTTCTTGTAGCTCTTCGTTATCTAAATTGGAATCTTTAATTGCGATCGCGATCCGAACATTAGATTGTTCTGTGATGTTTTGAACTTGTCTTTGTAGTTGGATTTTAATTGCGTAAGGCATAATCTGTCTCGGTTAATTTTATTTTTGCTATTTTCTTGATAGCTGCAAAAAAATAGATTTATGCAGTTGTGGTTTTAAGCATACGATCGGCTTTGCTGCTAATCGCGTAGCGTGGGCTTTGCTCAATCGCTTTGTCAACAATCTCTGCATCGAGCGATAATCTGCTTGAAAAAAAGAGGGAATTTAGCTTTCATAAAATGAAAGGTTAATGCTGTTTGGCTAGCAGTCAGGGAACTGCATAAGTTCAAAGAGCATACATTTATTTATCGATCTGAGATTAGAAGGTGAGCAAATGCGTAACAATGCAGTAGCTATGGAGGTTTCATCGAAATACTGGAAAATTTGCCGAATCGGTTTGTCGAGCAAAAAAGGATACGAATACCAGACAGTTCCTTTAGCGCAGGCGTTTTGGCAACAACAAGCGATCGCGTCTCAAAAAGCTAACCTCCAAGCGACTCTCAACGCTTACTTTTATACTCGCGATGCAACTAAAAATCGAGCTATTGCTGGATTATGTTTGCGATGCTACGTTTCTTATCCCATCCTTAAAGCTTGTCAAATGCTTGACAATCTATTCGGCGGGACAAATTTTACTTATCAAGATTTGCTTCCCTTTGTTCTCAATGATGATGGCAAAAGCCTCAGAATTATTGATAAGGATGGAAAAACTCAACTCGTTCTCAATAATCAGGAGGTTACTGCACCCTCTACTTATCCTTTATTTACGCTTGAGATTCTGCGAACCTATAAGCCCAATTCCCCATCCAGCATGAGTTTAGAAAATTGGGCATACTTGCAAACCAAACAAAATAAAGAACTCAAAAACTTTTTATCGGAATTTGGATTTAAACATCTAAGCGACTGGGCACTATTAAATAAAGTTAGAGCAAAACAACTAGAAAGATTATCCGATCGCGATCGCCATCTTATTACTGCTTTTCATGCGGTTTATCGTCGCGACAGACTTGGGCAGCGACAAAAAGGAATCAAAAAATGTCCCGATCCTTCAGAATCTCAACTGCAAGAAATGCGAACTTGCTTACAAGAACAAAAAATCGTCTTTAATTCAACTGGCGAATTACTAAAATTTCTCAAACAAATAGCAATCCAACTAAGACAATACGACATCTGGAGTTATCGAGAATCCCTCGAAACCTACGATCCCGAAACGGGCAATTACTCTCCTAGAGCGGATTTACCTAAAGATTTTTCTAATGAGGCAGACGAGTTGGAAGGACGCGAACTATTAATCTTTTTGCAAGATTCTCTCAAAATTGCTTTAGATAGCGCGATCGCTCAAGCATTAAATACTCAGGTTGAAAATTTGACAAAAAGCAAAAACTATGCTATCTTCGCTCCACAATTCATTCCAGGTTTGCGACTATATTACGGTCAAGGGATGTCTTTAGCGGAGATTGCCCCCCAGTTAGGAATGTCTAATTGGGATCGAGCGAGACGGATCTTAAATCCAGGCGATCTCTTGCAGAAAATTCGGATGCTGACCGTACAACAATTATTAGACACAATTTTAGAAAAGGCAAAAGAGATGGGGTTAACTAAAATTCCTCCCGAACCTGATTATCTGAAAACTGTAAGCGAACAAATTGAAGTATTTATCGATCGAGAAATCTTTCAAGAAGCTGCCGCAGAAATTAGAGCCGGAAAAAACCGTTCTTTAGATAGTTTATATGCAAAAAAACTGCTAAGTCATTTAGACAAATATTAAAAGAGTAAAGTCATGATTAATTCCCTAACCAACTCGACAAATTTTAGATTGCTGATGCCGGAGGTTATCTGGATCGAACCAGAACATATCGAACGAGCAACAGCCATTCGCGCTCGCACCAGCAACGAATCTCAACAATGGCAAGTCTATTTAAATACGCTGGCATTATTGTGTTTAGAAGAATGGCTTAGAGAAAGAATGCCCAATGTAATAATTAATAGAGAACGCGATATCAATGACTCTGCTAGTTATCTAAAAGTTGGTGATTTTAAAGTCTGTATAATTGCCACCGAAAACTTGCTTGATGAAATCATTCATCTTCCTCAAGATGTCCTAATTCGACCGGAATTAGCGGCTCATTTTTACGTAATTCTAGAAGTATTAGAAGAAGAAGAGCAAGTTATTATTAGAGGATTGCAGTGCTACGATTTATTGAACAATTATCGCATTCAAGTTAACTTATCCATACAAGCTGATGGTTGTTATCCATTTCCTTTATCAATATTTGATGCCGAACCCAATCGTTTGTTAGCTTACTGTCGTCACTTAGATCCATCGGCAATTACTCTACCAGTTCGAGAAAAGGGATTAGAAGTTGTTCGAGAAACCAGAACAAAATTGAGTCGATGGTTGCAGGGAATTGTAGATGAAGGTTGGCAAACACTTGATGCACTAATTAATTCAGAAGCGAATTTAGCGTTAGCTACCAGAAATACATTTTTAGGAACGGGGACGAAAGTAGGAAAAATTATTAACTTAGGGATGCAACTGGGGAGTCAAACAGTAGCAATGCTAATTACTGTCACTCAAGAATCAGAGGAGAAAATCGGAATAAACTTACAGATATATCCAACCGGAGGAGAATCTTATTTACCACCAGATCTGCAACTTACTTTGCTCAGTAAAGCTGGGAAAATTTTACAAGAAGTGCGATCGCGTTCTCAAGATAGTTACATTCAACTCAAGTCTTTTAAAGGCGAACCTGGGAAACGTTTTAGTATTGAAATTAGCTTGGGCGATGTTAATGTCAAGGAAGAATTTGAACTTTAAGAGATTATCGATCGCGTTCTGAAGCATCTTGTTGACTTGTAGCGAAGATAGTCAAGAAAACTAGTCTGATTGCATAGCCAAAAACTCCTCCGGCAATACTGCGGGGATCGAAGAAGTAGCAAAATCGGATCTATTTCGAGTCATATCAAGTCCGCTTAATTAGTTATCAAAGAAAAGTTCGTAGTAAGGGCTAAAGCCCTTTTTTTATTATCGCGGTTTCGCCGGACTTGATATCACAATAACTTCTACCCCTGCGGCGTTTGCAGCTTCACTTGTCACGGCATCTTCAAAGTCCGTCATAGAACTTTGTAATGCAGCCCGAATAACCTTATCTGTCACGCTAGCAATGTGAATATGCTGCAATAACCTCGATAAAAGCTCACGCGCTGTTTCGCTACCAACTTGACGACGAAAAATGTAGAAAATATTTGTCACAGCATGACCTGAAATATACCCTTGCACTTGCCTATGTGTCACCAGATTTAGTACTCGTGCAGAAGCAACAACGAATGGCTGTCGCTGAGCTAGAACATCGAGCAAAACATCACTATCAAATAACACGCGCCTCAACTGTATTTATCCTCCAGGTAATCCACATAAGACTCCATAGGATCTTCCGCACTTAACTGAATTACACCTATTAAGCTTTGAGTCCAGGGATCGAGATCGGTAAACGAATTCTCACTTGGATTTGGAGGAATATACAATAGCGTTTCTTGTTGAATTGAACTCAACAATGACTGCACTAAACGCCAGCGATCGCTAATTGGCAACTGCAATGCCTGGTTTTGTAATTCTTGCAATGTCATCAGCCTTTTCCCAGCAACTCTCTATCTATTGTAAATTGCTGATGCCGGAAGTTATCTGGCTCGAACGGAGGGATAATCTTAATTATCATTCGATTATGCAACTTACTTTGCTCGGTAAAGCTGAGAAAATTTTACAAGAAGTGCGATCGCGTTCTCAAAATAGTTACATTTAACTGAAATCTTTTAAAGGCGAATCAGGAAAACGTTTTAGTATTGCAATCGGTTTGGGCGATGTTAGTGTCAAAGAAGAATTTGAACTTTAAAAAACTATTTATAGAAGTAACGACCCGCTTCACCCGCCGCAAGTCACCTCTCGGACTCAATCAAATAATTTTGATACGGTCGGCTGCACCGCTTTGTTAGACTGCTGTCTAAGATTTCGGTTTGACTTCAAACTCTGATTTGGAACGGTAGAAGCAAACGTCAAATTCAAGGAAAAAGTTAGTTTGACCGAGAATCAAGGGTGTATTCGGACTGTGCGCCCAGGCAAACACTAATTCAGTGGGTGCAAAGTCTCCGATTTCAACAATTGCGGAGAAGGGCATAGCTGGCTGACTTCTGAGATTGCCTGCTAGCTGAATGATGGCTTTGCGCTCGTCCCAAACAGCCCCCAATTCAAGACCGTGTTCGTAAGGCAAAATGTTAACTGTTGCCCCACTATCTACCAAACCTATCGCTTCAATGCTTCGATCGTCTCGCCGTAATATAAGTGGAATTCTCGGTAGGCTGTCAAACTCATTTTGGGTGGGGTTGGTAATTGAATACTTAAATCGCATACGTTACTGACAGTCTGTACCTGACCGCTTGAGTGCTTCCATTAGAACTGCACCAGCCCCAAAACTATCGTATGGAGTTGGCAGGTCATAGGTCTTGAAGGGTTCTAAGGGTGAAATATCCTCTGCCACATCCAAATCTTCTGCCAGAATTCGGATCAGTTTGAGTTTTTCTATTGCGGAAAGCCGTCGGACGACAGGAAGCACCTCAGCCAGCGTCATAGTATGTGCCTTTCTTTGTATTCAAAAATTTATACTTACAGCTTACCTTGATACTATCTATTATTGTTGGTTTCAATGATTAGCATCATTGGCGATGTTCTTTGCCCTAAAACTTGATGATGTAGCAGAAGTTAATTTTTGAAAGATCTGTAATCGTGTCGGTTCTGCTGATATCCTTTCTCATTTCTGGGGAAAAGTGCGTAAGTTGATTAAAGTACATCTATTAACTTAAATGTCGGGTTAAGTCCCACCCTATAAACAAGGCGGATACATCGAAGCGAAGCCTCGTGTTGCCAACGTTTTAGGGTT